>NZ_JAHLKN010000039.1:0-444496 GCF_021498065.1 Mycetohabitans sp. B3
CCCCAAGGCGGACGACGCACTACCGGGGCCGCCCGCCGGCCCGGCGCTGTATCGCGCCCGCCGCGAGCGGGTAATCGATGCACTGCGCGCGCATGGCGGCGGCGTGGCGATCGTGCGAACCGCACCGATCGCGATCCGCAACCGCGACACCGAGTATCCGTATCGGCATGACAGCGCATTCTTCTACCTGAGCGGGTTCACTGAACCGCACGCCTGGCTGGTCATCCGTGCCGACGCAGCGCAGTCGTTCACGACGCTGTTCTGCCTGCCGCGCGATATCGAGCGCGAAACTTGGGACGGGGTGCGGTACGGACCGCAACGCGCACAGCAGCTATTCGGCGTGGACGCCGCCTACTCGGTCGATGAACTCGACGCTCGGATGCCAGCGCTGCTGGCCAATGCGCACACGCTGCATTACGCACGCGACACCTCGCTGGAGCTAGACGAGGCCGTGCAGCGATGGCGGGAGGTAAGCAAAGGCGGCAGCGGCCGCATTTTGCCAGCGCATCAGGTCGATCTGTCGATCCTGCTCGATGAGATGCGTCTGATCAAAGACGCGCACGAGCTGTACACAATGCGCCGGGCCGCTTCGATCTCGGCGCGCGCGCATCTGCAGGCCATGCGGGCATGCAAGCCGGGCGTGCGCGAATACGAACTTGAAGCGCAATTGCTGTACGCTTTTCGCCGCCACGGTGCGCAGGCGCCGGCATACGGCTCGATTGTCGCGGCAGGCGCTAACGCTTGCGTGCTGCACTATCCTGCCGGCAACGCGCTCGTGCGAGACGGCGACCTGGTCCTAATCGACGCGGGTTGCGAACTGGACGGCTACGCGTCCGATATCACCCGCACGTTTCCGGCCAACGGTCGCTTCACGGCAGCGCAGCGTGATCTGTACGATGTCGTGCTGGCGGCGCAACAGGCTGCGATCGACGCGACACGCGCCGGCGTGCCGTTCGACGTGCCGCACGATGCGGCGGTGCGTGTGCTGGCGCAGGGCATGCTTGACTTGAAACTGCTCGATGCGGCCGTGCATGGCACGCTCGACGATGTCATTGCCAGCCGCGCCTATACGCGTTTCTACATGCATCGCACCGGTCACTGGATCGGTCTGGACGTGCACGACTGCGGCGACTATCAGGAGCCAGATCCCGACCCGGACAGCCAGAACTCGAATACTGCCTGCCCGAATACCGCCCGCCCGAATGCCCGCTGCGCGCACGCCGCCTGCCCGGATGCCACATCCCTGGATACCCAGCACGCTGGAAGCTTGGCGCGCGATACGGCCGAGCGCGACGTGCCGCGTCCGTGGCGCCGCTTGCGCGCGAACATGACGCTGACGATCGAACCCGGCTTGTACGTGCGTGCCGCACCGGATGTGCCGCGCGCGTACTGGAACACCGGAATCCGCATCGAGGATGACGCCATCGTCACACCGCACGGCTGCGAACTGATGACCCGAGAGGTGCCGGTACACGCCGACGATATCGAAGCCTGGATGCGCGATACACCGGCGCGCGCGTGACGCGCGGCCGCGCGACAGAATCCCACGGACATCTGCCCCATGATCGAATCGAATCTTGCCCAACCCCTGCACGATACGGCGCCGGATGCACGCGCCGACGCAGTGCGATACGACTATGACGTAGCGATCGTCGGCGCTGGGCCAGTGGGACTGGCACTCGCCGGCTGGCTCGCACGCCGCGGCGGCACCCGTGCATTACGTGTTGCGTTGATCGACGCGCGCGAACCGGATGCATCGCTGGACGACCCGCGGGCGCTCGCATTGTCGCACGGCAGCCGCATGCTGCTCGAGCCGCTTGGCTGGCCGGTCGACGCGACACCAATCGAGCGCATCCACGTGTCGCAGCGCGGTTACCTCGGTCGCACCGTGATCGAGCGCGACGAGCACGGCGTGCCAGCGCTCGGCTACGTGGTGCGCTATGGCGCGCTAGTGCATGCGCTAGCCACAGCGGTACGTGCCACCGGCTGCGACTGGATCAGCTCGAGCGTGGCTCGCGCGCCGCGGCAAGACGAACACGGCGTCTCGCTGCCGATCGAGCCGGTCGGCGCCCCCTCCGTTCCCGATGGTGACGCGAGCGCCGCGGCACCGCAACGCGTCGTGCGTACGCGCCTGGTCGTCAACGCGGAGGGCGGGATGTATCACGAAGCCGCGGCGACGCGGTTGGCCGCCGGCCAGCACGCCCAGCGCGACTATCGCCAGACGGCGCTGGTGGCCGTAGTCAGCGTGAGCGCGCCACAACCGCGCGTCGCATGGGAGCGCTTCACGCGCGAAGGGCCCCTTGCGCTGCTGCCGCTCGGCGGCCCACGGCAGGCGGACTATGCGCTGGTCTGGTGCTGCGATCCGGCACAGGCCGCACGGCGCATGCCGCTGTCCGACGCACAGTGGCTGGACGAGTTGCAATGGGCATTCGGCGACAGAATGGGCCGCTTCGAGAAGGTTGGCGCGCGCGCAGCCTTCCCACTTGGGCTCAATGCGCTGACCGCGTTGACCGATCGCCGCGTTGCATCGATCGGCAACGCGGCGCAAACGTTACATCCAGTCGCCGGACAAGGACTGAACCTAGGCCTGCGCGACGTGCACGCGCTGGTCGATGCACTCGCGCACCACGGACCCGAGCCGGCTGCGCTGCGTGCCTTCGCCGCACGCCGCGCGCTGGACCGGCGCGTGACCATCGCCGCGACCGACGCGCTGGCACGCGCCTTCACCGTCGACTTCGCGCCGCTGGCGGCGCTGCGCGGCCTGGCGCTCGGTGCGCTAGACCTGGTGCCACCGGTCAAGACAACGCTCGCGCGGCAGATGATGTTCGGGCAACGGCGCTAAGCGGGGCCAAGCCTATGACAGCCGTGACGCTCATTAAACTTTCAAAGCGCTCGGGGTTCGCCGCCGGTTAACGCTAAAATACGCCCCTTTCCAACGTCTTTCGGATCGCGCCGCGCCCGGCCGGGTAGCGGCGCGTCGCCCTTTCCGATGCCTGTAATCGGCAAACATGTACTGCGCAACAATCTGTTCGTCGCCCCGATGGCCGGCGTGACGGACCGCCCGTTCCGCCAGTTGTGCAAGCGAATGGGGGCCGGTTACGCGGTGTCAGAGATGGTCGCGTCCAACGCGCAACTGTGGAAAAGCGAAAAGACGATGCGCCGTGCCAATCACGACGGCGAGGTCGAGCCGATCGCCGTGCAGATCGCCGGCGCCGACCCAGCGATGCTGGCGCAGGCCGCACAATACAACGTCGCGCATGGCGCACAGATCATCGACATCAACATGGGCTGCCCGGCCAAGAAGGTTTGCAACGTCGCGGCAGGCTCCGCGCTGCTGCAGAACGAGGCGCTGGTGGCACGCATTCTCGAGGCAGTCGTGCGTGCGGTCGGCACCGGGCCGGATGCCGTTCCCGTCACATTGAAGATCCGCACCGGCTGGGATCGCGAACACCGCAATGCGCTAACGATCGCGCGGCTCGCCGAGCAGGCCGGCATCTCGATGCTCACCGTGCACGGGCGCACACGCGCGGACTTGTATCATGGTCAGGCCGAATATGACACGATCGCCGCGGTCAAGGCATCAGTGCGCATCCCAGTAGTCGCCAACGGCGATATCACGACACCGCACAAGGCGCGCGAAGTGCTGTCGATCACCGGCGCGGACGCAATCATGATCGGACGCGCGGCGCAAGGCCGACCCTGGCTGTTTCGCGAAATCGAGCACTTCCTGGTGACCGGTGAGGTGCTGCCACCGCCACGGATCGACGAGATCCAGCAGTGGATGAACGAGCACCTGCAAGACCATTACGCCTTTTATGGCGAATTTACCGGTGTGCGCACCGCACGCAAGCACATCGGCTGGTACACTCGCGGCCTTTCCGGCGCCAACGCATTCCGGCATCGAATGAATACGCTGGATTCCACCCGGGAACAACTGGCGGCAGTCAACGCGTTCTTCGACGCTCAAAAGGCGCGATCGGAGCGCCTCGTCTACGTCGACGACCCATCCGGCACGCACGACACGCTACCCGACACCGACTAATTAGCAGCATGAGCAAGCACAACATCGAACAATGCGTCCGCGACAGTCTCGGCATGTATTTCCGCGATCTGGACGGATCCCGCCCACACGACGTCTATGAAATGGTGATGTCCTGCGTCGAGAAGCCGATGCTGGAAATCGTCCTCGAACAGGCGCGGGGCAACCAGTCTCTGGCAGCCGAATATCTCGGCATCAACCGCAACACGCTGCGCAAGAAACTGCAGGAGCATGGTCTGCTGTAGCGCGGCGCCCGTGCCTGGCGCACATTTGTCATTCGCGCGCAAGCGCGGCTTCGGGTTCTTTTTTTCATCATGATCAAGCAAGCGCTCATTTCTGTTTCCGACAAGGCAGGCATTGTCGACTTCGCCAACAGCCTGCATGAGCTTGGCGTCACCCTGCTGTCCACGGGCGGCACTGCAAAGCTGCTCGCCGACGCGGGCCTGCCGGTCACCGAGGTGGCTGACTACACTGGCTTTCCGGAAATGCTCGACGGCCGCGTAAAGACGCTGCACCCGAAGGTCCATGGCGGCATTCTCGCGCGGCGCGACCTGCCCGCGCACATGGCTGCACTCGAGCAGCATGGGATCCCGACGATCGACATGCTCGTCGTCAATCTCTATCCGTTCGTGCAAACTGTCGCGAAGGAGAAATGCCCGCTCGACGAAGCCATTGAGAACATCGACATCGGCGGCCCAACGATGCTGCGCTCGGCCGCGAAGAACCACCGCGACGTGACGGTGATCGTCGATCCGGCCGACTATGCGGCGGTGCTCGACGAAATGCGCGCGAACAGCAACACGGTCAGCTACGCAACCAACTTCCGGCTCGCGGCCAAGGTGTTTGCGCACACCGCGCAATATGACGGCGCGATCACGAACTACCTGACTAGCCTCGGCGAGGACCTGCAGCATGCGACACGCAGCGCGTACCCAGCCATGCTGAATCTGGCCTTCACGAAGGTGCAGGACCTGCGCTACGGCGAGAACCCGCACCAGGGCGCAGCGTTCTATCGCGACCTGCAATCTGCCGAAGGCTCGCTAGCCAACTACCGGCAACTGCAGGGCAAGGCGCTGTCGTACAACAACATCGCTGATGCCGACGCGGCATGGGAATGCGTGAAGACGTTCGATGCGCCGGCATGTGTGATCATCAAGCATGCAAACCCGTGCGGCGTCGCCGTGGCGACAACGCCGGCCGATGCGTACACCAAGGCGTTGCAGACCGACCCGACTTCCGCATTCGGCGGCATCATCGCGTTCAATCGCGAAGTCGACGAAGCGGCGGCGCAAGCGGTCGCCAAGCAGTTTGTCGAAGTGCTGCTCGCGCCGTCGTTGACCGATGCGGCGCGACAAGTCTTCGCCGCGAAGCAAAACGTGCGCGTGCTGCAAGTGCCGCTGGGCAATGCAGCCAACGCGTACGACCTGAAGCGCGTCGGCGGCGGCTTGCTGGTGCAGTCGCCGGACACGAAGAACGTGCAGCCGCACGAGTTGCGCGTGGTCACGAAACGGCATCCGACGCCCAAAGAAATGGACGACCTGTTGTTCGCGTGGCGCGTCGCGAAGTTCGTCAAGTCCAATGCGATCGTGTTTTGCGCGAACGGCATGACGCTGGGTGTCGGGGCGGGTCAGATGAGCCGCGTCGATTCGGCTCGCATCGCCGGCATCAAGGCGCAAAACGCAAAGCTGTCGTTGACCGGCTCGGCGGTCGCCTCCGACGCATTCTTCCCGTTCCGTGACGGGCTCGATGTGGTCGTCGCGGCTGGTGCGACCTGCGTGATCCAGCCCGGCGGCTCGATGCGCGACGACGAGGTAATCGCAGCGGCCGACGAGCACAATGTCGCGATGGTCGTTACCGGCACGCGGCATTTCCGTCACTGACGCGGTGAGCGCCGCCGCGCCGTCCGCGTCGGGACAACACCAGTCGGTTATAGTGGCGCGATGAGAATACTTGGCATTGATCCGGGCTTGCGCGTCACCGGCTTTGGCGTCATCGACAAGCACGGACACGCGCTCACCTACGTGACCAGCGGGGTGATCCGTACCGCGGACGCCGATTTGCCGAGCCGCCTGGGTACGATCTTCGACGGCGTGGCGACGCTGATCCGCGAGCACCGCCCGGATCAGGCCGCGATTGAGAAAGTATTCGTCAACGTCAATCCGCAATCGACGCTGCTGCTGGGGCAGGCGCGCGGCGCGGCGATTTGCTCACTCGTATCGGGCCACGTACCGGTGGCCGAATACACCGCGCTGCAACTCAAGCAAGCAGTGGTCGGCTACGGGCGCGCGACCAAGGACCAGATGCAGCAGATGGTGGTCCGGTTGCTGAACTTGAGCGGCTTGCCCGGCACCGACGCCGCCGACGCGCTCGGCATGGCGATCTGCCACGCGAACAGCGGCGCGGCGATCAACGCGCTCGGCACGCTCGCGCCGGCATTGACGAAGAAAGGCTATCGTGTGCGACGCGGCCGGCTGATCGGTTAACCCGGCGCAGTGTTTATGCCGCGATACGCTACACTCGCGCATCCACTCTATATTGATTCGTCATGATCGGTCGCATTGCGGGCATCCTGCTCGAGAAGAACCCGCCTCATCTGCTAGTCGACTGCAACGGCGTCGGCTACGAGGTCGATGTGCCAATGAGCACGTTCTACAACCTGCCGGGCACTGGCGACAAAGTCACGTTGCTGACCCAACTGATCGTGCGCGAGGACGCGCATCTGCTGTATGGTTTTCTCACGCAGCAGGAGCGACAAACGTTTCGCGAACTGCTGAAGATCAGCGGGATCGGGGCGCGCATGGCGCTCGCGGTGCTCTCCGGGATGAGCGTGAGCGATCTTGCGCAGACAGTGACGTTGCAGGATGCCACCCGCCTGACGCGGGTGCCGGGCATCGGCAAGAAAACCGCCGAGCGACTGTTACTCGAGTTGAAAGGCAAATTGGGCGCCGACATAGGCGCGGCCGCCTCCGCCGCCTCATCGTCCGACCACGCGCCGGACATCCTGCACGCTCTACTCTCGCTCGGTTATTCCGAGAAGGAAGCGCTTGCCGCGATCAAGAACGTGCCGGCCGGCACCGGTGTGTCGGACGGCATCAAACTCGCTCTGAAGGCCTTGTCGAAGGCATGAGCTCCACGCGGCGCAGCACGGCATGGCAACTGGCATGCCGGCTACATCGCGGTACAATCAGCATATGATCGAAACGGACAAACTCGGCTCGGAGCGCGTCATTGCAACGACCCCCGCATCGCCCCATGAGGAGGCGTTCGAGCGGGCGTTGCGCCCGCGGCTGCTGGACGAATATGTCGGGCAGGAAAAGGTTCGCGGGCAGCTCGAGATCTTTATTGAAGCGGCAAAGCGCCGCTCGGAAGCGCTCGACCATGTGCTGCTATTCGGCCCCCCGGGGCTGGGCAAGACCACGCTTGCGCATATCGTCGCGCGGGAAATGGGCGTCAACCTGCGCCAGACGTCCGGACCGGTGCTCGAACGGGCCGGCGACCTGGCTGCGCTGCTGACCCATCTCGAGGCGAACGACGTGCTGTTCATCGACGAGATCCACCGGTTGTCGCCGGTCGTCGAGGAAATCCTGTACCCAGCGCTCGAAGACTATCAGATCGACATCATGATCGGCGAGGGACCGGCCGCACGCAGCGTCAAGCTGGATCTGCATCCGTTCACGCTGGTGGGGGCCACGACGCGCGCTGGCATGCTGACCAATCCGTTGCGGGACCGCTTCGGCATCGTCGCCCGGCTAGAATTCTATACCGCAAGCGAACTGGCGCGGATCGTCGAACGCTCGGCCCACCTGCTCGGCGCGCAAATCCAGCCCGAAGGCGCGCTGGAGATCGCGCGGCGTTCGCGCGGCACGCCACGGATTGCGAACCGGCTGCTGCGGCGCGTGCGAGACTATGCCGAGGTCAAGTCCGACGGCCGCATCACGGCGACGACGGCCGATGCGGCACTGGCGATGCTCGATGTCGACCCGGTCGGCTTCGACTTGATGGATCGCAAGCTGCTGGAGGCGATCCTGCACAAGTTCGATGGCGGCCCGGTGGGCCTGGACAACTTGGCCGCCGCGATCGGCGAGGAACGCGACACGATCGAAGACGTGATCGAGCCTTATTTAATCCAGCAAGGCTATCTGCAACGCACGCCGCGCGGACGCGTCGCGACGCTGCTCGCCTATCGCCACTTCGGCCTTGCAGCGCCGGATGCGGGACCGATCCGCGACCTGTGGAGCACCAGCGGCGAATAGCCGATCTGCGTGATGCGCATTTGTGGGCTGGCCAACGGCATACTGAACTGACTGCGCCGGCGCGTAGCGGCCGGCGTCACTGAACTCACGAGCGGCAAAGGCCCCGCGATCGACTATTCATCACCGCCGGACAATCCGAGGCTGTTCGGTCCGCAGGCAGTGTACTGGACAGGGCATGCCGACTTCACGTCAATGATGATTAGCGGCATCCAGCGCATGATTGCTACAGGCATGGCATCCGCGGGCACTCGCCGGCGTGCTTGATCACTCAAGTCATGCGGCCGGCACGCGCAGCCAAAAGGTTACCGGACCATCGTTGACCGACGATACCTGCATCGCGGCGCCAAATTCACCGGTCTGGACGATGGGATGCTGCTGCCGCGCACGGGCGACGAAATAGTTGTACAACCGCCTGCCTTCGTCCGGTGGTGCGGCGGGGGTAAAGCTGGGGCGCAAGCCGCTATTCGTATCAGCCGCCAGCGTGAACTGCGACACGATCAACAGCCCGCCTGCGCCGCCGGCACCGTCGATGTTCCGCACGGACAGGTTCATCCGGCCCTGTGTATCGCTGAATATGCGATAACCCAGCAGCTTGTTGAGCAGCTTGTCCGCTGTAGCCTCGCAGTCGCCGCGTTCCGCGCAGACCAGCGCGAGCAGCCCGGGGCCGATCGCGCCGATCACCTGCGCATCGACTTGCACGCTGGCTCGCGCAACCCGTTGGATCAATGCGATCAATGCAAGTCCTCGCTATGGTTCGGCTGTCGTCGGGTTGTCCGTTGCTCTAAGCGCGCAGTGTCACGCGCGCAAAACGCCGTTTGCCGACCTGCACGACATACACGCCTGCCTCAAGCTTCAGCCCTTTGTCGGTAATCGTCGTGCCGTCGATCTTCACGCCGGACTGTTCGATGTTGCGCAATGCCTCGCTAGTGGACGGCACCAGGCCAGCTTGCTTCAGCAATTGCCCGATTGGCAGCGGCGCGCCACTCAACGCCATTTCCGGAATATCGTCAGGCACCCCGCCCTTCGCACGATGATTGAAATCCTCTAGCGCGCGCTGCGCATCGGCCTGCGAGTGAAAACGAGCGACGATTTCCTGCGCAAGCAGCACCTTCAGCTCACGTGGGTTGCGGCCGGCCTGCACCTGCCGCTTGAAGTCTGCAATCTCCTCGAGGCTACGGAACGAAAGCAGCTCAAAGTAACGCCACATCAGCGTGTCCGAGATGCTCATTAGCTTGCCGAACATGTCGGACGGCTTCTCGCTGATACCGACGTAGTTGTTCTTGGACTTGGACATCTTATCGACCCCGTCCAGCCCTTCGAGCAGCGGCATCGTCAGGATGCACTGCGGCTCCTGACCATACTGCTTCTGCAACTCGCGGCCCACCAGCAGATTGAACTTCTGATCGGTGCCACCCAACTCGAGATCCGATTGCAGCGCGACCGAGTCATACCCTTGCATCAGGGGATACAGGAATTCATGGATCGAGATCGGCACGCCGCTCTGGAACCGCTTGGTGAAGTCGTCACGCTCGAGCATCCGCGCCACGGTGTAGCGTGACGCAAGCTTGATCATGCCGTCGGCGCCCAGCGGCATTGACCATTCGCTGTTGTAGCGGATCTCGGTCTTTTCGCGATCGAGCACCAGCGCGGCCTGTTCGAAATAAGTCTTCGCATTGGCCTCGATTTGCTCGCGGGTGAGCGGCGGGCGCGTCTGATTGCGTCCAGACGGATCGCCGATCAACGACGTGAAGTCGCCAATCAGGAAAATAACGGTATGACCCAGGTCCTGCAACTGGCGCATCTTATTGAGCACCACGGTGTGTCCGATGTGGATGTCCGGCGCGGTCGGGTCGAGCCCGAGCTTGATGCGCAATGGCTTGCCAGTTTGCGCGCTCCTTGCCAGTTTCTGCGCAAACTCGTCCTCGATCAGCAACTCGTCGCAACCACGACGCGCTATCGCCAGTGCGGCACGGACTTCATCGGTAATGGTCAGGGACGACCCGGCAACGCTGGACTCGGTACTCATTAGGCGGGAACTTTTCACGAAACTGTCATCGAATCACGAGCGGCACGGCGGCGCTCGTCACGCGCCGCACCTCGCAACCCTGCCTCAAACAACCCTCAAGGCCGTCGCTTTTCTCGTGCAAGAACTGGATTTTACGTGATGTGGTACTGCTTCCGGCAGGTTTTTGCACTCGCGCGCAGCGGCACCGTATCGCTGCGTCACTTCGCCGCGCGGCGCCATCAAGCGATCATTCACCCGATCGCCGCCACGTCCGTGAGCTTGAGCGTAACGATCGCACGCACGATCCCGTACGCTCCCGCTGTGATATCCGCGCTCGCGATACCGGCGCATTCGGCATACACGTCGGCGCGCTCAGCGGCCACGCAAGCCCAGGTCAACAGCAGCATGTTGCGCGCCATCAGTTGGCGCAGCACGGCGCTGGGCCCGTATGGCGATTACGTGGCCGCCGCGCTGGCCGCTTCTGCGCCCCCAGCCAGCGCCGCTACCGAGACATTCGCCGCGGAACATCCGCCACAAGCGGCCGGCGCGCTGTCAAGTGCCAGCCCCCTACGGCTGGACGAGCCACACCGCGCTACCACCCCATCCGAGCGCGTGTTCTCGGGCGCGCTCGACAGCCAGTTCGCCAGCGCGATGCGACAAGCCGGCGTATTGAGCAGCTCGATCGACGCAGCGCTCGATGCGCTGCCGACCATGCGCACGCTGGCCGGCCCGTTGCGCGGACAGCGCTACCGCGTGCTACTGGGCGCAGCGGCCGGCGAGTCATCCCGCACTCGACGCATCCTCGTCCTCGAGGTCCATGCCGTCGGCACCGCGCCCGTGCGTGCCATCTGGTACCGTCCGCCGAGCAAGCGCGGCGGCCACTTCTATGCCGCCAACGGGCACTCGCTGCAGCGCGGGCTCGATCCGCGTCCCGTTGCCAGCGCCCGACTGTCGTCGCGCTTCGGCGAGCGCGTGCATCCGATTTCCAAACGCCGCGCGTTCCACAGCGGCGTGGATTGGGCCGCGCCACGCGGCACACCGGTGCGGGCAAGCGGGGCCGGAACTGTCGCATTCGCGGGGTGGCGGCACGGGTATGGCAAGACGATCGTGGTACGCCATGCTCAGCACTATGAGACTGTGTATGCCCACCTGTCGCGAATCCCACCGAAACTGAAAACCGGTGCGAAAATCGCACGCGGCGATGTGATCGGCTACGTTGGCAGCACCGGCTGGGCGACCGGCCCCCATTTGCACTATGAGGTGCGGCACCAAGGCCGCCATGTCAATCCGCTCGCGGCATCGGTCGGTCAACCCGCGTCATTGCGTGGCGCCACGCTACACGCGTTCGAGCGATACTCGGCTAATTTGTTGATCGACAACGACGTCCTGCCACCGCGCGTCGCATCACAATGACAGCAATACAGCCTGGCAGCAACGCCGCCGCGGCGTGCCACATCGATCGTGCACGCTGACCATTGGGCCGACGCACCGCTCAACGCCACTGGGGGCTTTAGGTGAGACAACCCAGCGCCGAATACGACGACAGCCCCCCTCGTTCACGACAGACGCATGATGCCGACGGGCTGTATATCGGCCTGATGTCAGGCACGAGCATGGATGGTGTCGACGGCGTGATCGTCGACTTTACGCAAGGACGGCCCCAGGTCCGTGCCGAGGCCTTCATTAGCTTGCCGCCCGAGTTGCGCGACACCTTGTTCGCGTTGCAAGCTGCAGCGGATGACGAAGTGCACCGCGAGGCCCGTGCCGCCAACGCGCTGGCGACGTGCTATGCGGCGTGCCGCCACGCGCTGCAGACCAGCGCACAGGTATCAGCCGAGCACGTCCGCGCCATTGGCGTGCACGGACAGATGATCAGACACCGCCCCGAACTCGGCTATACGCGGCAGATCAACAATCCGGCGTTGCTGGCGGAGTTGACCGGTATCGACGTCGTCGCCGATTTCCGCGCGCGCGACGTGGCGGCGGGCGGCCATGGCGCCCCGCTCGCGCCGGCGTTTCATGCGGCGATGTTCGCGCACGAGCACGAGACCCGCGTAGTGTGCAATCTCGGAGGCGTCAGCAACATTACGATTTTGGATCCGCACAAACCGGTCCGCGGCTTCGACTGCGGCCCGGCGAACGCGTTGCTCGATCTGTGGGCACAACGCCATTTGGACAGACCATTCGACGAGAATGGTCGGTTCGTCGCCCGTGGGCAGGTCAACGATGCGTTGTTGCGCGCGTTGCTCAACGAACCGTTTTTCAGCGCGCCGCCCCCGAAAAGCACCGGCCGGGACTTGTTCAACGAGTCATGGTTGTGCAGAGCCGGCTTTCGTCGTTTGCCGACGTGGCGCCGCACGACGTGCAAGCGACGCTGGTCGCGTTGACAGCTCAGACCGTCGCGCGTGACATCGGACATCATGCAGGCGGCTGCCAGGCCGTCTACGTGTGCGGTGGCGGCGCGCGCAATACCGTCCTGCTGGCGGCGTTGCAAACCGCGCTGCAGCGTTTTGATACGGCGGGCGTTCGCGTCGAAACCACGGATGACCTCGGCATGGCCCCACACCAAGTCGAAGCGCTAGCATTCGCTTGGCTGGCGATGCGCCACGTCGCACGCCTGCCTGGCAACCTGCCAAGCGTCACCGGTGCCGCTGGCGACCGCGTGCTCGGCGCATTGTATCCGCGCTAGGCTGTGTCGCTTGCGTAGTTCTCGGCGGCATGCGTCAGCGGCGGTGTGCAAACGACAACGGGAGCTGATCCGCCCTCGTAGTGAACCGACTCGTGATGGGCCGGCCAACTTATTTCGGCAAGTATGCGCTTATATTTCGGTAGTGAACGCTTACACCGAGAATGACGAGCCGCAGCCGCAGGTGGTGGTCGCGTTCGGGTTCTTGATCACGAATTGCGCGCCGGTCAAATCGTCCTTGTAGTCGATTTCCGCGCCCAACAGGTACTGGTAGCTCATCGAGTCGATCAACAGCCGGACGCCGTTCTTGTCCATCACGGTGTCATCCTCGTTGACTTCCTCGTCGAACGTAAAGCCGTATTGAAATCCCGAGCAGCCGCCGCCTTGCACGAACACGCGCAGCTTCAGTTCTGGGTTGCCTTCTTCATCGATCAGCTGTTTGACCTTGTCGGCGGCTGCATCCGTGAAGACGAGCGGGGCCGGCATTTCGGTCACAGGGGTATCGGTCACAGCGTCCATCGAGTTCTCCAAAAATGCCTTTAACGCTATTCTAGGACTGTTCTGAACATCGTGCCGAAGGCCCTGAAATCAACAGGGACTTGCATCCGCAGAACAGGGACTTGCATCCACAGAAGTGCGCCCATGCTGGGCGTACCAAGAAAAAAACCGCGGATCGGCTGATCCGCGGTTTTTTGCACGATGCCGACGCCTGCAGGTGAACCTGCGCGCCGGTCCATCGCGGCGCACGCGCTCGCTTAGCGCTTGGAGAACTGCTTGCGACGACGTGCCTTGTGCAAACCTACCTTCTTACGCTCGACTTCACGTGCATCGCGCGTCACGAAGCCAGCGTTCGACAACGTCGGCTTCAGCGTCGCATCGTAGTCGATCAGCGCACGAGTGATACCGTGACGCACGGCGCCAGCTTGGCCAGTTTCGCCGCCACCGACCACGTTGACCTTGATGTCGAACGTGTTCGCGTGGTTCACTAGATCCAGTGGCTGACGCACGATCATCAGCGACGTCTCGCGCGAGAAGTAGTCGGCGATGGGCTTGCCGTTGACGACGATGTCGCCCTTGCCAGCCTTGATAAACACGCGAGCCACTGCGCTCTTGCGGCGGCCGGTACCGTAGTTCCAATTTCCGATCATCTGACTGGCTCCTTAGATCTCGAGCGCCTTCGGTTGTTGTGCGGTGTGCGGGTGCGTCGCGTCCGCGTAGACCTTCAGCTTCTTGATCATCGCGTAGCCGAGCGGGCCCTTCGGCAGCATGCCCTTGACGGCCTTCTCAAGTGCACGGCCCGGGAAACGCTCCTGCATCTTGCCAAAAGTCGTTTCATAAATGCCGCCCGGATAGCCCGAGTGACGGTAATACTTCTTATCGGTCGTCTTGTTGCCAGTGACCTTCAGCTTGCCAACATTGACGACGATGATGAAATCGCCGGTATCGACGTGCGGCGTGAACTCCGGCTTGTGCTTGCCGCGAAGGCGGCGTGCCACTTCGCTGGC
Source organism: Mycetohabitans sp. B3 (assembly GCF_021498065.1). Classification (NCBI taxonomy): domain Bacteria; kingdom Pseudomonadati; phylum Pseudomonadota; class Betaproteobacteria; order Burkholderiales; family Burkholderiaceae; genus Mycetohabitans; species Mycetohabitans sp. B3. Next base: position 14,489 of record NZ_JAHLKN010000039.1, read on the forward strand.
GACACGGCCGAGGACCTTGTCCGTCGCGTCAATCACGTACCATTCGCGCTTCACCTCGTGGGCTTTGGCGGAAAACGTCTTCATGATCGATCCAAATGAGATACTCTGCCCTTCTGTGGTCCTGCTTGTGGATGCGCATCATGGCGCGGTGCAGGCTCTCCCTGATTCTTCTTCCGCGGGCATTTTCGGAAAAGTTTTAAATTATAAAGGGTTTTCAGGCCAGGTGCTACCCTAGCCCTAACCTAGCCCACATAATGGTGAAAAAAAACGAACCAATGTTCGGGTTCAATCCACCAAAGGAGGAGGTGGAGGAGACAAGCAGAGGTCGAGCAAGCGTGCATCGACCAATAGACGACGTTATGAAACTTACGCTGATAAGCCGCAAGAAAAACTACGGGGCTAAACACACCGCCATCATACAAAATATTGGAATCACACCATAAATAGCCAATATTTCTTTTCAATCAATAGGTTAATGATCTCTCGCCAACACTGCGGCCTAAACGAGCGCTTCACCTAACGACGCCGGACAACCAGGACGATTTCGCCGCCGTCCGCAACCGGCTCGGTCCACAGCGGCGGGTTCCCGTTGCTTGGCGTCGGCCGATGCGACGCTCACGCGGCAGCGACGCGCGACAGCGCTCGTGCGCGTTCGTTACAATGTACAAAAACTCAAGTCTGGAAACGCACGATGGAATGCAAGGTCAGCTGGTTGGGCAAGGACGGAATGGCTTTTGTAGCCGAGACGGGCAGTGGCCACATGGTGGCAATGGATGGCGCCCCGGAAGGCGGTGGCCGCAACCTAGCCCCGCGACCGATGGAAATAGTGCTGCTGGGCACCGGGGGCTGCACAGCGTACGATGTCGTGATGATTTTGAAGAAAAGCCGTCAGGACATTGTCGACTGCAACGTCACGCTGAAGGCCGAGCGGGCAAGCCAGGATCCGAAGGTATTCACGAAGATCCATTTCCATTTCACGGTGAGCGGCCGGAACTTGAACCCGGCGACCGTGGAGCGCGCGATCAACCTGTCACACGACAAGTATTGCTCCGCCTCGATCATGTTGGCCAAGAGCGCGGAACTCACGCACTCGTTCGAGATCGTCGACGCATAGCGCGTGTCGCGAAAGGAGGGAACAAAGCAGGCCGGTAAGCCGGATTCTGTGCGTGCGCCGGTTACCCGGCACGCGTGACAGCCATTCCTCTAGGCGCGCCATTGCTGACGCGCTCAAGCTTCCTACCCGCAGGTCAAGACGGGGCCCGTCCTTGCGCCTTGCTGCCGGCGCGCGCCTGCCTACTTGGAATTGCTCCGGGTGGAGGTTACCGTGCCGGACTGCGTCGCCGCAGCCGCGGTGCGCTCTTACCGCACCATTTCACCCTTACCTGATCCCGGCTTGCGCCAGGCCATCGGCGGTTTGCTTTCTGTTGCCCTATTCCGCGTGTCGCCACGGATGGCCGTTAGCCATCACCCTGCCCTGTGGAGTCCGGACTTTCCTCGCCTCCCGCGCGATGCGCGGCAGCCGCGGCTGTCTGGCCTACTTTGCAAGCCATCATCTTAGCATGGGTGGCGCGGCCCGCGCCGGCCGCTGCGGAACACCGACGTGTCCGCGTAGAACCGCGGATTGGCGTTGGCCGCCCACCAGCCCGGCACGCCCAGCACAGGCAACGGCGAAAACCGCGCGATCGTCAGCGCCCCGCCCTTTTGGGCAAGCTCGCGCGACGCCTGCCGTGGCGGGCACTCGACGACGTTATCATCGACCAGTGCCGCGGCGACACGGACATCCACGTCGGCCTGACGCTGCGCCGCGGGCGCATCGAACCAGTCCGGCTCGACTTGGCAGACCCATGCATGCGCAGTGCATGCGCGATACGGCGCGAGCAGCTTCTCCAGCAGCGCATGGCCGTACACGTATACAGCACAACGCGCAGGCCACGCCTGGCGATGCTCGACAAACAGACGGCGCCAGTCAAAAGCGTGCAGCGCTTCAGCTAACGAACCATCGGAAGTCACAAAGATTGCGCCGTTTTCGTCAAAGTGAGTCAGCGCATCGCGTACCGGCCCCCTGCCGTTGCCGGGCGCGGGCGCACCTGCCTGCCGCCGCGCCTCGGCCATGCTGCAGCCAATCGTGGCGAGTTTGGTCCGCGGAAAGGCAAACCAACTCGCCGCGTTGAAGAAATCGTGCAGATTATCGCGCGTGGGCACGCAACCTGTCGCAGCAATGTGCGCTTCGTAACGCGTGCCGGGCGGCAACAGAGACTGCGCCACGAAGGTCAGCGGCAGGCCAGCGCCGATGCACAGCGACGCCGCTTGGGCATCCTGCGTCATCGTGCTGAGCCACGCGCCGGCCCCATGAGTATCGAGCACCCGTTGCCAACGCATCCCATGGGCCCGGAACGGCTCGAACCACGGTCGCGACCAGTCGATCCGCGCCACGGCCTCGCGCAGCGGTGACATGTCCGCCATGCGTGTCAGCGCAGCTTCCAGCCGAGCGCTTCGCCGGCCTTGAGCGGCACCACGCTGATGCCGCCTGCGTCGATGGCCTCCGGCAACGTCCAACTCGCGCGCTCGAGCGTCACCGTGTCGGTGGCACGCGGTAATCCATAGAAGTCGGCGCCATAAAAGCTCGCAAAGCCTTCCAACCGATCCAGGGCGCCGGCCTCGTCAAAGGCCTGCGCGTATAACTCCAACGCATGCAGCGCCGTGTAGCAACCGGCACAGCCGCACGCGTGCTCCTTCAGGCCCTTCGGATGCGGCGCGCTGTCGGTGCCGAGGAAAAAGCGCGGATGACCCGAGGTGGCCGCCTCGACGAGCGCCACGCGGTGCGCCTCGCGCTTAAGCACCGGCAGGCAGTAATAATGCGGGCGGATGCCACCGACCAGCATCGCGTTGCGATTCAGCAGCAAGTGGTGGGCGGTGATCGTTGCGCCCAGCGTGCCCGACGCTGCATCCGCGTCGCGCACATACTGCGCGGCGTCGCGCGTCGTGATGTGCTCGAACACCACCTTGAGCGCAGGGAAATTGCGCCGCAACGGCTCGAGCACTCGGTCGATAAACACCTTTTCGCGATCGAACACGTCGATCGATGGTTCTGTCACTTCGCCGTGCACCAGCAGCGGCAGGCCGGTCTGCTGCATCGCCTCCAGCGTAGCCGTGCAGTGGCGCAGATCCGTGACACCGGCGTCCGAGTTGGTCGTCGCACCGGCTGGATACAGCTTCACGCCATGCACGAAGCCGCTTTCGCGAGCCCGCCGGACTTCGTCCGGCGACGTGTTGTCGGTCAGATACAGCGTCATCAGCGGCTCAAACGCTGCACCAGGGCCGTGCGCGGGACGCGCGGCAAGGATTCGCTGCCGATAAGCGCCGGCCTGCGCGGTCGTGGTGACCGGCGGCTTCAGATTCGGCATGATGATCGCGCGGCCAAACTGCCGGGCAGTATGCGGCAGCACCGCTTCGAGCAGCGCGCCGTCACGCACGTGCAAATGCCAATCATCGGGACGGGCGAGAGTCAGCGCAGTGGCGCCCGACGAGCCGACGCCGGCTGCGGTGGAATGGGACTGGGACGAGTTCATGTCGATCGGCAGTTAAGCATGCGCATCACGCATGCGAAGGCTCGCCCGTGGCCACGCATTGAATGCGAAGCGGCGACGCATACGTCGCTGTTTCGGCGTGGGTGGCCCAGGGCTCGGTGATATGCTTCAAAAACATCATTGTAGCGGGCGCTAAGCGCGCTCGCGAAGCATTGCGTGCTCGCATCATGTGCCAACTGCTTGGAATGAATTGCGCGGCGCCCACGGACGTAACCTTTTCGTTCACGGGTTTCGCGGCGCGCGGCGGCGTCACTGACCATCATGCCGATGGCTTCGGCATCGCGTTCTTCGAAGACAAAGCCTGCCGGCTGTTCATTGACCACCAGGCGTCGGCGACCTCGCCGATCGCCGAGCTGGTCAAGCAATACCCGATCAAGTCGAAAAACACGATCGCACACATTCGCAAGGCCACGCAGGGTCGCATCGTGCTGGAGAACTGTCATCCGTTCCAGCGCGAGCTATGGGGCCGGCATTGGATCTTTGCGCACAACGGCGATCTGCGCGACTATGCGCCAGCACTCGGCGGCGTGTACCTGCCGGTCGGCACGACGGACAGCGAGCTTGCGTTTTGCGCGATCATGCAGCACCTGCGCGAGTGCTTCCCTAGCACCCACCCACCGCTAAACGAGCTATTCGACGCATTGGCACAGGCCACACGCGAGATCACTCGGCACGGTGTGTTCAACTTTTTGATGTCCAACGGACAGGCATTATTCGTCCACTGCTCGACCCATTTGTATTACCTTGTGCGCAGCTGGCCGTTCTCGACCGCGCACTTGATCGACACGGACGTCACAATCGACTTTGCGCAATACACGACGCCAGAGGATCGCGTTGCGGTGATTGCGACGCAGCCGCTCACCGATAATGAAACGTGGACGCGCTTTGCCCCGGGGGATCTGGCGATGTTCCAGGCGGGCCAATTGTTGTGCAGTGTCAACGTGCCGGTGCCTGCCGACGTGGCGGCCAAGGCGCGAGAGCCGCTGTGCAAGGCCACCGTCGAGTCAGTGTTGAGCACCAACGAGGACGGCGAGTTCACCATCGAATCCGCGTACAACGCCGCAGCAGTGCCATCGTAAAGTTGCCCATTCCGCCCGCCGCCGGTAACCCTATTTGAACTGAATTAACCGGTTCGGTACGACATTGCCCGTTTCGCGCTTAGCGGTGCCGCGCCTCACCTGCGAGATACCCTTCATCGGTTATCGACGTCGCCGATACTATCGCGCCAGCAGAGCCGGCTTTGCGTCTATGCTTTCCATGTACGCCACGAAGGATATCCCGCACCATGCTGAAATGCTTCCCTGTCCTCGGACGCGGTTCGGCGCCGTCCACTTCATCGACGAGCGACCCCACCCAAGCCGATGGTTTCAAACCGGACTGCATCGGCAATCGTACAGCAACAGATCAGCGATCGACGGGCTTACCGGTGCCTGCCGATTCGCCACTTGCAAAGTTCCGCGAAGCGGTCCGTAAGGTGAGTCGAGACAATCGGCCGGTCAGTGTGCGCGCCATACCGGGCACGGGCATCGTCCACGTGAAGATCCAGGGCGACTCCAAAGTATTCGACAGTGTCGGCATGAAAGGGATCGATACATCGAACGGCCCAAAACGGCTTGAGTACCTGTCAATCCCCGCAGACAGATATGTGCCACATCTGGCGGGCGGCGGCAAACAACCGTACGTCGTCAGCGCCATGTCAGATAAAGAAACGCGGCGATTAATGTCCCCAAATCAGTCTTTGAAAAGCAAGCTGCTGTCTCGCGACCCGCTCGGCCCTATCGCGTACATCAATGGGGGATTCTACGGACACACCGGCATCCGGGAAGACGAGATCGATATCAAATCGTACGCAGCCAACGCCCCGATCGGCGGCGCCAAAGTCAAAGGAATCAAACAAATCGAAGGTGTGCGGCCCCAAGACGCCTATGAGGACGACTATCATAAGGTGACTTTTCCGAATGGATCCTACGTGACCCTCGCGCCATTGCTGGCGCAGATCAACGAAACCACGGGTCAATACGAAAACAAGTTTCCCGCGGAAAAGGCGGCCAATCCGAAATATGCGTTCGAGAATACACCACTGAACCGCCCTGGAGAACTCGGCCACGCGTCGCACCCGAATGCACGCAGCGCAATTGATTTTCCATCGTCGTCTCGGCCCGCGGCCTCGCCCACCGCACTGAAAACGAATCGGTACAGGACAGTCATCGCCGGAGATGATAGCGGCGTACGCGGCGTCAAGTCGACAGGCATGCAGATGACCGAGATAGCCATCACGGTCACTCGGCTTGGGACATTTAACCGCGACCCGGGTTATGCCATCGCATGCGATGGCGGATCGTCGACAACAATGGGCGTCATCGACGGTAAGGGCAAATCGCTGCTTAGCGTCCAAGGACTGCTCAACGAATCGTCAGCCGTTAATTTCGTCGCGCTCGCATTATCGAACCCGCCAAAACAGACTGAAGACGCAACGGTCAAGCTGACGCCATACGACGTGACGAACCCGTAGCATGCGACCCGCCGGTGGCAACAGGCCGCTCCCCGGACAGTAGATACCGCCGGGGACGCAACGGTCAATGCAGGATCTTGGCCAGGAAATCCTTCGCGCGATCCGATTTCGGATTCACAAAGAAGTCTTCCTTGCGGTCATCCTCAACGATCACCCCCCGGTCCATGAAGATGACCCGGTGCGCAACCTTCTTTGCAAAACCCATTTCGTGCGTCACGCACATCATCGTCATGCCTTCCTGCGCTAGCTCGACCATCACGTCCAGCACTTCATTGATCATCTCCGGATCGAGCGCCGAGGTCGGCTCGTCGAACAGCATCGCGATCGGGTCCATCGACAGGGCGCGTGCAATCGCCACGCGCTGCTGCTGACCGCCGGACAACTGCCCAGGATACTTGTCGGCATGCGCCTTCAGGCCGACACGATCAAGCAACTTTAATCCCTTGGCGTTCGCCTCGTCCTTCGAGCGACCAAGTACCTTGATTTGCGCAAGCGTCAGGTTCTCGGTGATCGACAGGTGCGGAAACAGCTCGAAATGCTGGAACACCATCCCAACTTTCGCACGCAGCTTTGACAAGTTTGTCTTAGGATTGCTGACCGATTGCCCATTGATCATGATCTCGCCTTTTTGAAACGGCTCTAGTCCGTTGACCGTCTTGATCAACGTCGACTTGCCTGAGCCCGACGGGCCGCACACGACTACCACCTCGCCTTTCTTGACCTCGGTCGAGCAGTCCGTCAGCACCTGGAAGGACCCATACCATTTTGAAACATTCTTGATCGAAATCATCTTGCGACCTTTTTCTGAAGACCCTTGACGAGGCTTGACGCCACCACGCAAATCACGAAATACACGGCGCCCGCGAACAGTACCATCTCGACGATCGTACCGTCCCGGTCACCGACGTTTGCCGCGGTCCGGAAGAAATCCGCGACGCTGATCACATAGACGAGCGACGTGTCCTGAAACAGCACGATGGCTTGCGTCAGCAACAGCGGCACCATCGCGCGCAGCGCCTGTGGCAACACGATCAGCCGCATGCCCTGGCCGTAGGTCATGCCGAGCGCGGAGGCAGCGCTGAGCTGTCCGCGCGGCACGGCCTGGATCCCGGCCCGGATGATCTCCGAGTAATACGCGGCCTCGAACAACGAGAACGCGACCATCGCCGACACGAGCCGGATATCGACATCAGGCGACACGTCCAGCAACCGCTGTAGCAGCTGGGGCACCAGCAGGAAGAACCACAACAGCACCATCACCAGCGGAATCGAGCGGAACAGGGTCACATAGCCGCGCGCGAACCATTCGAGTGGCTTGAGTCCCGACAGCCGCATGAGCGCGAGCAGCGTGCCCCACACGATGCCCACAACGATCGCCAGCACGGTGACCTGCAATGTCATCACCGCGCCAGTCCACAGCGTCGGCAGCGCATCCGGGATGCCGGACCAGTTGAACTGACGCATCATTTGCCTCCAATGTAGCCCGGCAGCCGAGTCTTTTTCTCGACCCAGCGCATGCAGCCCATCACGACCAGGTTGATCAATACGTAAGCGAGCGTCACCGCAATGAAAGACTCATACGCCTGCGCAGTGTAGTCAACCAGTTGCCGTGCTTGCGCGGACAGGTCCAGCAGACCGATGGTTGACGCCACGGCAGAGTTCTTAAAAATATTGAGAAACTCAGAGGTCAGCGGCGGCACGATGATTCGGAACGCGACCGGCAGCATCACATAGCGATAAGTCTGCGGCAACGTGAAGCCCAACGCCAGGCCTGCGGCGCGTTGCCCGCGCGGCAACGCATTGATGCCCGAGCGCACCTGCTCGCAGACTCGGGCCGCCGTGAACAGCCCCAGACACAGAATCGATGCCGAGAAGAATTGCGCATCCGGCGGCAACTGCTTGAACCACGTGCCGATCGACGGCGGCAGGATCTCCGGCAGCACGAAGTACCAGATAAAAAACTGTACGATCAGCGGGATGTTGCGGAACACCGCGACGTAGACCGTGCCAATGCCGGACAGCCATTTGTTCGGCACGGTGCGCAACACGCCCATCAGCGCGCCGACGAGCAGCGCGATCACCCACGCGCATAACGACACCGCGACCGTATTCCACAACCCCGAGACCAGCCAGCCCAGATAGGTCGTCGGCTCGCCGGTCGAAACCGGGGTCATGAAAATGCCCCAATTCCAGTGATAACCCATGACTCAACTCCAAAAAGAAACGGAAGGCGCGCCCGCAAGCATCCCTTCCGTTTCAGTCACGCCTGTCAGTGAACGATGCGGCCGAGCGGATCAGTCCATCGCCTTGTCGTTCGGATTCTTGAATAGCGCCTTCATGCCGTCGGACAGCGGAAAGTTTAGGTTCAGCCCTTTCGGCGGAATCGGGGACTCAAACCACTTCTTGTAGATCTGCGCCGCCTCACCAGATGTCTCGACCTTCGCGATCGCCGCATCGACGACCTTCTTGAACGCCGGGTCGTCCTTGCGCATCATGCAGCCGTACGCTTCGTGCGTTTGCGGGGTGCCAACGATCACAAAGTCGCCCGGATTACTCGACTTCGCACGTTCGCCGGCAAGCAGCGCATCATCCATCATGAACGCGGCGGCACGGCCGGTCGACAGCGTCAAGAATGACTCGCCATGGTCCTTCGCACTGACGATGTTCATGCCCATGTTGTGGTCCTGGTTCATCTTGCGCAGCAACCGTTCGGACGTTGTGCCAGCCGTGGTCACGACCGTCTTGCCCTTCAGGTCAGCGAAGTCCTTGATGCCCGAATTCCTCTTAGTCATCAGCCGCGTGCCGACCACGAAAATCGTGTTCGAGAACACCGCCTGCTTCTGCCGCTCCAGGTTGTTAGTGGTCGAGCCGCACTCGATATCGATTGTACCGTTCTGTACAAGCGGGATGCGGTTTTGCGACGTGATCGGAATCAACTTAACCTTCAGATCGGGCGTCTTCAGTTCATGCTTGACTGCCTCGACGATCTTCAGCGCAAACTCCTGCGAATAACCCACGACGTTCTGCTTCTCGTCATAGTACGAGAACGGAATCGACGACTCGCGGTGCCCCAACACCATGACGCCCGAATCCTTGATTTTCTTCAGCGTCCCCGTCTCTTGCGCCTGGGCAGCCCCGATAAGGGCGGCCAGTGCAGCCAGTGTGAATGCGGCTTTCTTGATGTTCATCCACGATCTCCTTCGCGAAAAGTCGTGTCAGTTTAGCAAAGTAATTATTATGAAAGTAATGAGTTGAAGTACTAATCTACGAGCTTTTGCGTTCGTTGTTCCGTGAATCGCTTCGCGCCGGCTCGCGTATAGGCCGCCACCGCGTTGCCGGTGATCGCGCCGCGCGCGGCCAATGCAAAGACAGACCGCGGGCTCGCGCCACGCGGTCTGTCTGAATTGCAGCAATAGGACTTAGAGACTTAGCAATGGATCACGGATACAGGCCGCGCATCTCGCGCGCCATCAGGATGCGCTTGCACGCAATGATATAAGCCGCGGTGCGCACGGACACGTCATTTTCCTGCGCGACCTGCCAGACGCTGGCAAACGCTTCACGCATCACGCGCTCCAGCCGATGGTTGATCTCGTCCTCAGTCCAGAAGAAGCTGGAGAAGTCCTGCACCCATTCGAAGTAGGACACCGTGACGCCGCCAGCGTTGGCGACCACATCGGGGATCACCAGCACGTTGTTCTCGCGCAGGATATCGTCGGCGAGCGGCGTAGTTGGGCCATTCGCCCCTTCGACCACGATCTTCGTGCGGATCCGCGATGCGTTCTTCTCGTTGATCTGGCCTTCGAGCGCAGCGGGAATCAGAATGTCGCTCTCGATACCCCAGAAATCCTCGTCGCCGAGCGGCTCTGCGCCGGCGAAGCCGGCTACGCCGCCTTGCGCCGCAACATGCTCGAGCAACGCATGCGCGTCGATGCCGGACGGCTTGTAGAGCGTGCCGGTGTGGTCCTGGACCGCAACCACTTTCGCGCCCGCCTCGACGAACAGCTTCGCGGCGATCCCGCCGACATTGCCAAATCCCTGCACCGCGACGCGCGCCGATGCGATATCCAATCCGATGCGCCGTGCTGCCTCGCAACCGACGGTGAACACCCCGCGCCCGGTCGCTTCGCGCCGGCCCAGCGATCCACCCAGCGAGATCGGCTTGCCCGTCACCACGCCCGTCGCCGTCTGACCAACGTTCATCGAGTACGTGTCCATCATCCACGCCATCACCTGCTCATTGGTGTTGACGTCGGGCGCCGGAATGTCGGTGTTCGGCCCGATGATAATGCCGATTTCGCTCGTATACCGGCGCGTGACTCGCTCGAGTTCGCCGCGCGAGAGCTTGCGCGGGTCAACGCGGATACCGCCCTTCGCGCCGCCATACGGCACGTTGACCGCCGCATTCTTGATCGACATCCACGCGGACAGCGCCATCACCTCGGACAGCGTCACGTCCTGGTGATACCGCACGCCGCCCTTGCCGGGCCCGCGCGATGTGTTGTGCTGAACCCGGTAGCCTTCAAAATGCGCGATCGTACCGTCGTCCATCTCGATCGGCACATCGACGACCAGGATGCGCTTGGGACGCTTGAGCGTCTCAATCCAGCGTGAAAGCGAGCCCAGGTGCGGCGCAACACGATCGATTTGCTGCAGGTAGGAGCCCCACGGACCGAGCGAATCGGCATGTAAATAGGAAGGCAAGGCGTGCTTGGAAGGCATCGGTGAATCGTTCGAAACAGTTTGCTGCGCGGACATGAATGGTCCTCTTCGGTCAAGATGGCCGCCATTGTGAAAAAGCGGCACGACTAAATCCAATGCCGAATTATCATGCTCTATGCTTTCCTTGCATAACGTGCGGCGGCGCACGCAGCGCGCCAGTAACTCGCCGTGGCATCGCTGTCTTCGGAATCGGCCGCACCGTCGACGCTCGGCGGCCGGCGACAGCGGCTGAAGCTAGCGCCCAGAGCCAGAAACCAGCGCCCGAAGCCCGCAGCTGGTTACGCGCCGACAGCCAGCCCAGCCGCCAGGCGCCACACCGTATCCACCAGCTCGCCGCGCGCTTCGTCCCTGTGCGACGCTAGCTTGTCGCGATACAACCGGATCTCCATCGCGAGCGTAAACCGGTCAGCCGTCACGCCCCGCGCCGGCCGGTCGAGCCGCACGAGGCGCTCGGCCGCCACCGCGTCCTCCACCGCGCTGTGCGGCAGGAAGGCGACGCCGTGACCCGCCAGCGTCATCGCCTTGAGCCCCTCGGCCATGTCGGTCTCGTACACTTTATCCAGGTACAACGGAACCGGCGCAGTGCCGATAATCGTCTCCGTCATCCGCCCTAGATAGGCACTCGGCGTATACGACAAGTAGGGAACCGGTGCATCCTTCGTGCCTGGCAGCGTAAAACGCGCACGGCCGCTACGCGTGGTCGCGGCGAACGGGCTAATCGGCTCAATTCCCAGCACGAGCATGTCGTAGCGCGCGGGGTCCAGCGCAACAGGATGACTTGGATGATGATAGCCCATCACCAAGTCGCAACCGCCCTCCACCAGCGACAGTACCGCATCGTGCACGTTCAACGCACGCAGCCGCACATTGACCCGCCCGGTATGCTTCTCGATCCTGTCCAACCAGCGCGGAAAGAAGGTCAACGACAACGTATGCGGCACGGCAAACTCAATCGTCGCAGCCGGCGCGCGCCCGTGGCCGCGCAATACGGTACGGGCTTCGTGAAACTGGGACAGCATCGTCAGCGCCTGCTCGTAAAATACCTGTCCGGCTTGCGTGAGCCGCGTCGGGTACACTGAACGATCGATCAGCTCGGTGCCAAGCCAAGCCTCCAACGCCTGAATGCGCCGCGAAAACGCAGGCTGCGTCACATGCCGCAGTTCGGCTGAGCGGCTGAAACTTCGCGTCTCGGCCAGCGACACAAAGTCTTCCAGCCATTTCAATTCCATGCAACGACTCCATTGGCCATCCCCGCACCGCGCTGCACCCACGCGTCGGACCGTACGGCACCGCGCTGCGCCGCACCAGATAACAGCCACGGCGCAGCGCGCAGCCTCCATGGTAGCGTTTAGCGCCCGTCATGCCGCCAGCGACTACGCAGCAACCGACAACGTACCGTACAGTGCCGACACGACAATTCCCCAATTAATGCATTTTACGCACAAATTGTTCCACGGCTGCTGTCATGTTCGACGGCACACATCACCGGCGCGGCGGCGCTGCGAAAGCGTGCCGGCCAGCGCACGATGCCGGCATGCCGCACCGTAAAGTAATGGCACGGTCGTTGCGGTAACGCGTCGGTCGAGGGGAAAACCGGGGCACATCGCACGTTGCGCCGCTCAGCGAACAACACGACGCGATGCCGTTACTCCCCACCATCTGCTCAGCGAGGCATATCTCGATGAAAAACCTGCTCGGCTTGCTCCGAAGCGGCGACTGGCGCGCGCTGGTGGCCTGCTTTCTTTATCTTGATACTGGCTTCACCGTTTGGGTACTGTTCGGCCCGCTCGCACCGTTCATCAACAAAAGCCTGACCATGACACCCGCGGAACAAAGCTTCCTGGTCGCCGTGCCGGTGTTGTCGGCCGCCATCCTGCGCGTGACATTGGGTAACCTGTACCAGTGCACAAATGGCCGAGTAATTGCGCTGGCCGCAGTGGCCTTATCAGCAATCCCGACCATCGTGCTGCCGGCCTATCCGGGCGTGCCTTCGTACACGTTGCTGCTGGTGCTAGGCGTATTCCTGGGCGTAGGCGGAGCGAGCTTAGCGGTCGCGCTGCCAATGGCTGGCAGCAACTATCCGCCGCGCGTGCAGGGGCTCGTGCTCGGGCTGGCTGCCGCCGGCAATATCGGTGCGGTGCTCGACGGGTTCTTGCTCCCGCAATTGGCCACGCACGCGGGCTGGCAGGCTGCCACGCTCGGCGCGTTGCCACTGCTGGCGCTGGCCGGCCTGGCACTGTTCTTCTGGGCCAAGGACAGCAGCATCAAGTCAGGCAGCACAGCTCGCGCAGCGAGCAGCTTCGCCATCACGCTGGTGGGACTCATCGCGCTGGTGCAACTGGTGCATGCTGGCATGCTCGGCTCCGGCACAACCGGCACATTGCTGTTGCCGCTGGCCGGCGCACTGCTTGCGATCGCGGTGCTGCCGCAACGCTACCGCGCCGTGCTGGCCGAGCGCGACACCTGGGTGATCATGCTGGTCTACAGCATCACCTTTGGTGGCTTTGTCGGCATGTCATCCTACTTGACGCTGCTACTCACGGACCTGTACGCACTGCCCAAGCTCGAGGCCGGCTTATTCATGTCGCTGCTGGCGGCGGTCGGTGCCATCGTGCGCCCAATCGGCGGTTTGGTTGCCGACCGCGTGAGCGGCGTGCGAACATTGCTCGTCCTGCTCGCGGTCATCGGCTGCACCGATCTGCTGTTTGCCGCGACGATGCCGCCGTTGGCTAGCGGCATCGCGCTGCTGCTATGTCTATATGTCGCATTCGGGTTAGGCAACGGCGCAACCTTCCAATTGGTGCCGCGTCGCTGGGCCGGACGCACTGGGCTACTGTCAGGCATTGTCGGCGCGGCCGGAGGCATCGGCGGGTTCTACCTGCCAGTCGTCATGGGCATGGCCAAGGAAAGCACTGGCAGCTATCAGATGGGTTTTGCCGCCTTCGGTATGTTGGCGGCCTGCGCCTTCACGCTGGTGCTCACGCTGCGCGGCGAGTGGATCGCTTAGGCGGTGCCGGGCAATCGTGCGCACACGGGCTCGCAACGCGGCGAGGTGCTGCACGCGACGCAATAGCCGGTCGCATGCGGCCATGCGCGCCTAATCGCAAGCCGGACTTAGTGCTAGGGCTCAGCATGCCGAACTCAATGCGCTGGGCCTGGCCCGCCGAACCAGCACGCCAGACCCCGTGCGCCTGAGAAGCCGAATAGTAGCCCACCTCATACTTGACAATGAAACACCCCAGCACCAGACCGACCTCGACTAGTGTCGGCAGGATGCTGTACAGCGAATACGGGATCGGCCGGCGGCGGCTCAGCGGCGGCATAGCAGCGCATCGCGGATCGATTGCCGGTAAAATAATGGGCTCCTATTCTCGCAGAAGGCCGCACGATGCGCCGGCCTGGCATCGACATCCACCACTGACTGGCTCGTCGGCCGGCCCACCAATACACAGGAACCGCTCATGAACACTTTCCTGACTGAATTGCCTCATGACAAACCGGTGGCGCTACGCGTCGTGCCGCAGCCTCACGATGCAAATGTGCATGGCGACGTGTTCGGCGGCTGGATCATGGCTCAGGTTGACATCGCCGGTTCAATCCCGGCATCGCGGCGGGCGAACGGCCGCGTCGTCACGGTCGCGGTCAATTCGTTTGTCTTCAAGCAGCCGGTGTTCGTCGGCGACCTGCTCAGCTTCTATACAGATATCATCCGCACCGGCCGCACATCGATCACTGTTGACGTGTCGGTCTATGCACAACGTATGGGCCTGGCCGGCGAGACCGTTAAGGTTACCGAAGCGACGCTGACCTACGTCGCGACCGATTCGCAACGCCGTCCGCGCGTATTGCCGCCGCTCGGCTGAGGCCTGCCGCTTGCGAACAGCGCAGGCGTGCCGTATCAACAATTTAGTCCAAGCAAGACGAAGATGACGCGAGCCAATTGATCCGCTGCGCCGGTAACCTTGAAGCGCGTACAGCTTGTCTATCGAGGCAAAGCCGACATGCAAAGTCGGCTACATTGAGATTAGTGACGCAAGCTGAAAAGAAAGTTAAACCGGCTGTCTAACGCCGAAACCGCTGATGGAGTCAAATGTTCTGACCACAAACTCCCCGCCATCGAGAAGTAATCGAGAGAATAGAATGAATACTCTCGAGTTGTGTGGCACGAGCTTGCTCAGTGTAGTGGTTCCGATCCATAAAAGCTTGAAGTTCGTCAATAACATATTCCCATTGCAATTTCGTACCGTACAACAAAATATGCGACTTGCTAAGAACCTCTGATAATGCCGTGTCGCTGCTGCCATCGAGCAATTGCAGCGCATGCCGCCACACCTGCTTTGACAGCGCATCGTCCAACTCTGGTGTGTGCTTCAGCAGATCAGTTGCGACTTGGACGCGCTGGGTAGGCGGCACACGCGGCAGCGCAAACGCCAGTCGTTGAAATTCGGGCGTGCGTCGCTCGAGTGGCACGCTACTCAACCCGGCTGCAAAACCGGGCAACGCAATGCCCAGTTGCTCATCCGGAAGCGAGAGTGCCAAGTGTCGCATTTCTGCATAGCGTGCTGCACGCTCCGCCTCGGGCAGCGTTTCTACAGCGGCGGCCAACGTGCCGACCGGTGCGCCTTGAACGGATGCAGGCAACGATAATGTCTGCTACTGCAATATCGCATAGGCTGAGGAAACACTGCCTCCACCACGAAAAAAAATTCTAGCGTTCAGTTGATTAGTCAACCGTGAAACGAGTTCGGCTTTCTGAAACGAGTCCAGGTGTGCGAGCTGGTTGAGCAGTGCCTGATACCTTGCGACGTACCCCTGATATTCGCTTGATTGCCTTGATGCGATTGATAGGTCTAGCTTTATACTCCAAAGCGCATGGGCCAGTTCAGGCCAAAAATTGTCTTGATCGGGTCGCCGTCTCTCGGCCATCGCATAGGCAAAATCAAATATCCTGGCCCGCTGGCGGGGGTGAATGCGACGCATGGTAGGCCCGGTAAGCATCTTTTTTTGTATTTGAAGACTTTGCTCTGGCAGGCGGTCGGCTGCTGCGAACAGCCGTTCAAAAGCCTCGCTTTGCTGCTCGTAGGGTAAACACGGTAATCGGTTTGACAGTGTGATGAAGGGTTCGGCCCGCAGGCCCGGTTCAGCCTGAATACGCTCGATGTCATCAATCAACTGTTGCCACGACGCGAGGTTGGAGACCTTGGACGTTTGCTCGCCGCAGCGTGCGGCCCATCGCCTCTCCTCCATCAGATGATAAGTGCGTTTGTTCACTTGTGAAAACGCGGCAAGATCGGCAAACGACAGATGATCCGCAATATTCAACATCACTTCATCCGGCAGCGCAGTGTGCGTTTTTGGCTTTTTTAGCGGTGTATCGGATACGGGACTTGCCAATCGTTTCACACTCGTAGGCGGTGCAGCCGTGGCCTGCGGGCGGGCTTGTTCGTCCATCGCATAAATGGCGCTCTGCGTGTTGTTCAAAGCGGCGTTTAAATCGAAGTCCATCGGCAAGCTCAGCAAGAAGTGAGAAAGACGCAACGCAAAGCGATGCTGCGTAGCAGGCTAGCTAAAAGCGGGCGGATCAGCGCAGTGATGAACAAAAATGGCAAAATTTTTGGCGGATAGAGAAGGCATTGACCTGCCTGGGCAGCAATGACAGGCCGATGTTGCATTCAGACCAGCTCTGACACCGCGGCCTCTGGCGATATTAGCTTGAGTCGTATCAATGGGGTCTTTTGGGCAGTAGGCATGCGACCATGTTGACACATCACCCTATTAGTACGCCGATTTAAAGTGAAGCGCCTTATGCGGCTCAGCAGCCTTGCCCGGGTTACGCAGGACGGCATTGGCCGAGTTGCGCTAACCCGTGTGGCCTAAGCCTGCGCTAGCCGGCGTTGCCCCGCTTTGCGTTAAACGGCATCCCCAGGTTGCCCGACATGATCAGTCAGATCAGGCCGAAGGACTTCATCGCAGGCACGAAATCGTGGTTCGCCACCGGCCTTCGTGACAGCTTGGTCAGCACATATCGGTGAAACCGCGGCAGTGTGGCCCAGCGGGCGACACTGACTGGGGTCACCCCAGCCAGTGAGCATTGCCTGCGCAACTCGTCGGGCACCGCGTCGGTACGCTGCCATGCGGGCGACACGTCTGGCGCCTGCACGGACGGCTCGGCGTTTAGGTGGGTACGCAGCATCTCGGCAAGCGCCTGGTCAAAGCGGCGCTCAATCTGCGGATCATCGTCCAGCGGAAAACACGCCAATAGCACGCGATCCGCATGCGGCAATGTCTGCCATTGCGTCAGCGAGATACGCACGCCGAAGCGGTCCAGGTTGTAGCGGACCGCCAGCGGGATGTACGTAAGGTTTTCACACGATGAAACCTCAAAGTCGAGCAGCAACGGAGTATCGAGCAACGGCATGGTCGTGAGCGCCCAAAAAAGGTGGTGAATAGCACGGAACATCGGCAGGCCGACCGCAGATGCATCGCATGCAGCCAGCATCGTGCGTTTTTCAGGTATTGTAGGACGATCGAATCGTCATCCCTTCATTGCTCCCCATGCCTTTGCATACCGAGCCTCGCGCCGCCCACCCGCACGGCCCAGACGCCGACCCTGGTGCCAGTACCAATATCGCTGGCACTGCCAATACTACTGGCACTGACACTAGCTCTAGCCCCGACAGCACCAACCCCGACGCCAACACCAATACAGGCCCGATTTCCCGCAACGGGGTCGACATCGACGCTGATACCGGAAAATCCGGCTTGCTGGAGCGCCCCGTACTGCGCACGGCAGCGGGCGGGCGGCGGGTAGAGCACGATGTCGTCGCCGACGAAGTACCGGTGGCGCTGGTATTTAACGGGATTTCGCACGCTGTGATGATGTGCACGCCGCGGGACTTGGATTTGTTCGCAGTCGGCTTTGCGCTGACTGAGGGAATCGTATCGTCAGGCAGCGAAATCCATGACATTGAGGTACTGATGTACGATGAGGGCTACGCGCAGGTGCAGCTCACGCTGGTGCAGCACGCGTTCGCGTCACTGAAGGACAGACGCCGTGCCCTGGCCGGGCGGACCGGTTGCGGCGTGTGCGGCATCGAGAGCGTGCAATTGCTCGACCTAGAGCCGGAGCGCGTCGAGCATACCGGTTTCCTGCAGCGTCTGGCCACGGATGCGCTCGCGTGCGCGGTGCGGGAATTACCAGCACACCAGCCGCTAATGCAGGCATGCGGCGGCGTGCACGCGGCCTCGTGGTGCGATGCCCACGGCACGATCCGCTATGCGTTCGAGGATGTCGGCAGGCACAATGCGCTGGACAAGCTGATCGGACAACTCGTGCTCGCGCGCGAGGACATGCGCGACGGCTTTGTGTTCCTGTCGAGTCGAGCCAGCTATGAACTGGTGCGCAAATGCGCGCGCGTGAGCGTGCCGATGGTGGCGACGATCTCCGCGCCGACCGCGCTCGCCGTGTCAATCGCGGCCAAAGCCGGCATCCGACTGGTCAGTTTTTGTCGCGAATCCGGCTACGTCGAGTACAGCGCGCCGGCACCGCCCCGCTAGATGAGCACGGCCGGCGAGGAACCGTGGCGGCGCCGCGCGACATCGCAGCCCGTTGTCCGGCGTTCGTGCGGCGTGGCAGTCACTCGAATGGCGAGAAGTCCGGCTTACGCTTTTGCAGGAACGCGCTCATTGCTTCGCGCGCCTCGGGTGAACGCAGCATCCGGCCGAATTGCTCCGCCTCCTCGGCAATGCGTTGCACGACCTGCGCCTGCGCGTCGCGCTTGAGCAACATCTTGGTCACACGCAGCGACGACGCGGGCAACGCTACTAGCTTGGTCGCCTGCGCCAGCACGAAGTCGTGCAACTGTGCGAGCGGCAGGACCTGACTCACGATACCGATCGCTTGAGCTTCATGCGCATCGAACGGCTCACCAAGCAGCAGCTTCTGCGCGGCGCGCTGGTAGCCGGCCAAGCGCGGCAGCAATAGGCTCGACGCCGCCTCGGGACACAGCCCGAGCTGCGTGAACGGCAGCGAGAAGCGCGCATCGTCGGCCGCATAAACAAGATCGCAATGCAGCAGCAGCGTCGTGCCGATGCCAACCGCCGGGCCCGACACGGCGGCGACGATCGGCTTGGCCGCCGTACTGATCTGCTGCAGGAACTGGAGCACCGGGGCATCCGGCCCGGACGGCGGCCGCTGCATGAAGTCCTCCAGGTCGTTGCCTGCGCAAAACACCCCGTCATGGCCGCGAATCAGGATCGCACGCACCGATGCATCGTCGCGAGCCTGGGCGAGCGCGTCGGCCATCGACTGGTACATCACGGCAGTCATCGCATTTTTCTTATCCGGCCGATTCAACTGGAGAGTCAGCACGCCGCGCTCACGTTTAATTACGATATCCATCGTCCGATGTCTCCTCGGTGGACCGATCGCACGCGGCACGGGGGTAGGGCAACCCGGCACGTGAGTGGCGAATAAATGGCTCGCGCAACAACGCTGCTCACGAGCAGTCGAGCCGTTGAGGCGTCGCGCCAGGTATACATCCCGACGCATCGGCGTGCGTTATACCCGTTCGAGGATACCGGCAGCCCCCATGCCAGTACCAACGCACATCGTCACCATGCCGTACTTTTGCTTGCGCCGACGCAGCCCGTGCACGACCGTGGCGGCGCGGATCGCCCCCGTGGCGCCCAACGGGTGACCCAACGCGATCGCGCCACCCAGCGGGTTCACCTTGGCCGGGTCAAGCCCCAGATCACCAATCACCGCCAGCGCCTGCGCGGCAAACGCCTCGTTCAGTTCGATCCAGTCAATGTCCTGCAGTGCCAGGCCGGCGGCCTTCAGCGCGGCCGGAATGGCTTCCTTTGGGCCGATGCCCATGATCTCCGGCGGCACGCCGCGCACCGCAAAGCTCACGAAGCGCGCCAGCGGTGTGAGGTTGAATTGCTTGAGGATCTTCTCCGACACCACGACCAGCGCACCGGCGCCATCCGAGGTCTGCGAGCTGTTGCCGGCCGTCACCGTGCCCTTGTTCGCGAACACGGCTTTGAGCTTGCCGAGCCCTTCCAGCGTCGTGTCGGCACGAGGCCCTTCGTCCAGCGCGATCTCACGTGGGTTCACGACGATCCGGCCACTCGCCAGATCCGGCATGCGGTCCGTCACCGTGTACGGCGCAATTTCGTCGGCAAATTCGCCCGCCTGCTGAGCGGCCAACGCCTTTTGGTGCGAACGCAGCGAGAACTCGTCCTGCGCCTCGCGTGACACTTCCCAGCGCTGTGCCACACGCTCGGCGGTCAGCCCCATTCCATAGGCAATGCCTATATTCTCGTCGGCATCGAAGATAGGTGGCGGCAACGAAGGCTTGTTGCCCATTATCGGCACCATGCTCATCGACTCGCAGCCGCCGGCGAGCATCACCTCCGCTTCGCCGACACGGATGCGATCGGCCGCCATCGCCAACGCGGTCATGCCGGACGCGCAAAAGCGATTCACCGTAACGCCGCCGACGCTGGGCGGTAGGCCTGCCAGCAGCGCGCCGATGCGCGCGACGTTCAGGCCCTGCTCCGCCTCCGGGATCGCACAGCCGACGATGGCATCCTCGATCAGCTTCGTATCGAGTGCTGGCACCTGCGCGAGGGCCGAGCGGATCGCGTGAGTCAGCAACTCGTCAGGGCGCGTATGGCGCAAAGCACCGCGCGGCGCCTTGCCAATCGGCGTGCGGCTAGCCGCGACGATGTAGGCATCTTGCACTTGTTTGCTCATCTCAAGACTCCTTGTCGGGCCGCGTTAATTGCGCACCGGCTTGCCGGTCTGCAGCATGCCCATGATCCGTTCCTGCGTCTTCTGCGTGCCGAGCAGCGCAACGAACGCACGGCGCTCGAGCGCGAGCAGCCACGCCTCATCAACAGTACTGCCTGCTTCAACGTCCCCACCGCAGATTACCTCGGCGATGCGGCAGGCGATCAGGAAATCATGTTCGCTGATAAAGCGTCCATCGCGCATGTTGACCAACGACGCCTTGATGGTTGAAATTGCCGAACGTCCCGCCACCGGAATCGCATTGGCCGGCAGCGGCGGGCGATAGCCGGCCGCTGCCAGCGCGCGCGCTTCGTTCTTTGCGGTGTCGAGCAATTCGTGCACATTAAAGACAATCGTGTCAGACGGCTTCAGATAACCCAGCGTACGCGCCTCGTGCGCGGACGACGACACTTTCGCCATCGCCGCGGCCTCGAAAGGCTTTTGCAGGAACTGCAGCAGATTGCCCGTCGCTCCCGCATCAGTTGCGGCCTGAGCCGCGCGCAGTGCCGCCTCCTTGAGCCCGCCGCCGGCTGGCACCAGCCCCACGCCAACCTCGACCAGCCCGATATAGGTCTCCACGTGGGCGACGCGCTTGGCGCTATGCAGCAGCAGTTCACAACCGCCTCCCAGCGCAACGCCCGACGCGGCCGATATCACCGGCACATTCGCGTACTTCACACGCAGCATGCCCTGCTGGAATTTTTGCACGAATGGCTCAATGCCCTGGGCGCCGCCCATCATGAACGCGGGCATCGCTTCCTCAAGATTTGCGCCAGCGGAGAACGGGCCGCCCGGCGCGCCGAGCTTCAGCGACGTCGGCTGCCAGATCACCAGCGCCTTGTATTGCTGTTCAGCAACGTCGATCGCCTGCGTGATTCCGTCGATCACACTCGGCCCGATCGTATTCATCTTCGACTTGAACGACAGAATCAGCACGTCGTCCTCGCCGGCCCGCTCGTCGACCCATGCGCGCACCACGTCGGTCTCGAACACCGTCTTGCCATACGTGCGCGGATCGTTGCTGGCCTCGCCAACCAGCGATGCACGGAACACCTGCTTGCGGTAGACCGGCAGCGTGCTACGCGGCACGAACGTGCGCCGCGCCGGCGACCACGAGCCCTGCGCGGTATGCACGCCGCCCTGCTCCCCAACAGGGCCGTCCAGCACCCATGCCGGCAGCACCACGTCGGCCAATGCCTTGCCGGCGCGGATGTCTTCCTGGACCCATTGGGCAACCTGCTTCCAGCCGGCGGCCTGCCACCCTTCGAACGGCCCCTCGTTCCAACCAAAGCCCCAGCGGATCGCCAAGTCGACGTCGCGCGCGTTATCGGCGATCGATTCAAGGTGCACGGCAATATAGTGGTACACATCACGGAAGATCGACCACAGGAATTGCGCCTGCGGATGCGTGGACTCGCGCAACAGCTTCAGCCGCTCAGCGGGCGCACGCTTTAAGATGCGGGCGACCAGCTCGTCGGCCTTGGCGCCACTGTCCACGTACTCGCCGGTCTTCGCGTCCAGCACCTTGATGGCCTTGCCTTCCTTCTTATAGAACCCTGCGCCGCTCTTTTGTCCGAGCGCTCCCTTGGCCACCAGCGCGGCGAGCACCGGCGGTGTCTGGTAAACCGGGAAGAATGGATCGTCGGCCAGGTTGTCCTGCATCGTCTTAATGACGTGCGCCATCGTATCCAGGCCAACCACGTCGGCGGTACGGAACGTGGCCGACTTTGCGCGGCCTAGCCGTGAGCCGGTCAGGTCATCGACTTCGTCAAAGCGCAGTCCGAACTTGGCTGCCTCGGCGATCACCGCGAGGATCGAGAAGATGCCAACACGGTTCGCAATGAAGTTTGGTGTGTCCTTGGCACGCACCACGCCCTTGCCGACCACGCTGGTGAGCACGGTCTCGAGTTGATCAAGTACCTCCGGGCGCGTATGCTCGGTCGGAATCAATTCGACCAGATGCATGTACCGCGGTGGATTGAAAAAGTGCACGCCGCAAAAGCGCGCTTTCAGGTCATCGGACAAGCCTTCCGAGAGCCGGATAATCGACAGCCCCGACGTATTGGTCGCGAAGATCGCCTTCTCGCCGATATACGGGGACACCTTCTTGTATAAATCGTGCTTCCAGTCCATGCGCTCGGCGATCGCCTCGATCACCAGGTCGCACTCGCGCAGCTTGTCCAGATCGTCCTCGTAGTTGGCGGCAACGATATGCGCGGCATCGCCCTTCACGCCGAGCGGCGCCGGCGACAGCTTTTTCAGGTGCTCAATCGCGTTGAGCGCGATGCCGTTCTTGGGCCCCTCCTTCGCGGGCAGGTCGAACAGCAGCACCGGCACCTTCGCGTTGATCAGGTGCGCCGCGATTTGCGCGCCCATCACGCCGGCGCCCAGCACCGCCACCTTGCGAATGATCAGATTGCTCACGTGTCTCTCCAATTAGAGCCTGCTCCCACCCATTAAAACAGCGCTTCGTCGATCTCGGTCAGCGGCTTGGCGCCGGCACGCGCAGCGCGGATCGTGAAAGCCGTCTCGGGCAACAGCTTCGCGAAGTAGAACCGCGCGGTCGCGAGCTTGGACCGGTAGAATGGGTCACCGCTACCCTGCTTGTCCAGCGCCAGACGGGCCATGCGCGCCCAGAAGTACGAGAACACGAAATGCCCGACCGTGCGCAGGTACGGTACCGCCGCGGCGCCGACTTCGTCCGGGCTCTGCATCGCCTTCATGCCGATTTCCATCGTCAGCTTCTGTACCTTCTCGCCGATATCCGCCAGCGGATTGACGAACTCCTGCATGTCGGGGTTGATGCCCTCGGCCTCGACAAAATCCTGCACGAGCTTGCCAAACTTCTTCAGCTTCGCGCCCATGTCGCCGAGCACCTTGCGCCCCAACAGGTCCAGCGACTGAATCGTGTTGGTGCCTTCGTAGATCATGTTGATACGCGCATCGCGCACATATTGCTCCATGCCCCATTCAGCGATATAGCCATGGCCGCCAAACACCTGCATGGCGTTGTTGGTTGCCTCGAACGCGTTGTCGGTCAGGAACGCCTTGATGACCGGTGTGAGCAACGCCACCAGGTCGGCCGCATCCCGACGCACCGCCTCGTCCTCGTGCGACAGCTCTTTGTCGATCTGCAAAGCCGCCCAGTAAGTGAACGCGCGACCCGCCTCGACATAGGCCTTCTGCGTCAACAACATGCGCCGCACATCTGGGTGTACGATGATCGGATCGGCCGCTTTGTCCGGCGCTTTCGGACCGCTGAGCGAGCGCATCTGCAGCCGCTGCCTCGCGTAGGCGAGCGAGTTCTGGTACGCGACCTCGGTCAGCCCCAGGCCTTGCATGCCCACGCCAAGCCGCGCCGCATTCATCATCACGAACATCGCATTCAAGCCCTTGTTCGGCTCGCCGACCATCCAGCCCTTGGCATCATCCAGGTTAATTACACACGTCGCATTGCCATGGATACCCATCTTGTGCTCGATCGAGCCACACTTGACGCCGTTGCGCTGCCCAGGCTCGCCGTTGTCGTCCGGGATGAACTTGGGCACGATGAACAATGAAATGCCCTTGGTCCCCGCCGGCGCGTCCGGCAACCGCGCGAGCACCAGGTGGACGATGTTGTCGGCGAGGTCGTGCTCGCCACTCGAAATGAAGATTTTCGTGCCGGTGATCGAGTACGAACCGTCGCCGTTGGGCTCGGCCCGCGTGCGTAGGATCCCGAGGTCGGTGCCGCAATGCGGCTCGGTCAGGCACATCGTGCCGGTCCATTGACCGGATACCAGCTTTGGCAGGTACTGCTGCTGAAGCTCGGGCGTGCCGTGCGCGTGCAGGCATTCATACGCGCCGTGCGACAGGCCAGGATACATGGTCCATGCTTGGTTCGCCGAATTGAGCATCTCGTACAGCGCGTTGTTCACGAACGCGGGCAAGCCCTGGCCGCCATAGGCCCGATCGCAGCCTAGCGCCGGCCATCCGGCCTCGACATACTGCTGGTACGCTTGCTTGAAGCCCTCGGGCGTGGTCACCACGCCGTCGCCGACGTACGTGCAACCCTGCTGGTCGCCAACCTGGTTCAACGGAAACAGGACCTCGGAGCAGAACTTGCCCGCCTCCTGCAGCACCGCATTAATCGTATCGGCATCCAGATCCGCGTGCTTAGGCAGTTGCTTCAGTTCGGCTTCGACGTTCAGCAATTCGTGCAACACGAATTGCATGTCGCGCAACGGTGCGGCGTACTGTCCCATGACTCTCTCCGTTTTGACTAAGGCACCGGCGATGCGCGGAGTGCTCTGCCCGCGTCAGCGACCAGCGTCGCTTTGATACGATACAAAAACTTTGTCGAGCACCCGCCACGCGACCTCGACCGCATCCGGCAAGCGCAGGAAACGCGCATCGTGGTGCAGCCCGAGCGTCACGCTGTACAACTCGAACAGCATTAGCCGCGGGTCGGTGTCTGCACGCAGATGCCCTTCATCCTTGGCTTGCAAGATGGCACGGATCAGCGTGCCGCGCCAAGTACTGACGCTGCGTGCGAGTTCCTCGCGCACGGCGCTGGCGGCTCGATCATCGTACTCGACGGCACCACTGATGTAGATGCAACCCGTGGTGACCTCTTGGATCCGCTTCTCCATCCATCGGCCAACCAGCGCCCTAAGGCGCGGCAACCCGCGCGGCTCCCGGATCGCCGGGAAGAACACTTCCTGTTCGAAGCGCTGGTGGTATTCCCGGATCACCTCAACTTGCAAATCCTCGCGCGAACCGAAGTGCGCGAACACACCGCTCTTACTCATCTGCATGCGCTCGGCCAGCAGACCGATCGTCAACCCCTCGAGCCCATCCCGGCTCGCCAGGGCCAACGCAGCATCCAGAATCGCCGCACGGGTTTGTTCGCCTTTTCGTATCGCCATTTTTACCGTCCATTCATTGCACCGCAAAATAGAACGGCCGTACTATTATTATGGGCGGCCGCCCGCGGAAACAAGCTATTTATTAGAAATGAGTTTCTAACAAGCACGACCGTGCTGTATAGCGCGATGATCGGTCATCAACGTGATGATGTGATTCGATGCTCGTGCTCCGGTCCCGCGCGTTTTGGGTGCTGCGTGGCGCACCGTCGAACCCGCATGTGCGCCATTTCAAGTGATTTTGCGCACCGGATCAAGAATGGATTGCATCGTCAATCGTAGCTGCCGATGGTGAGCAGCTTCATGGCGAGCCAATATCCGTTGTACGCAATCCAGTTCGCCACTCGCACCAGCCACGGCCGCGATGCGTAACGCTGCGGGTCGATGGCGCGCGATTGTTCCACAGCCTCGAGGATGGCCGCGCGTATGCCGGCCACCTCGGGATGCCGGAACAACACTAGATTGGCTTCATGGTTGAGCACCAGCGATAACGCATCGAGGTTGGATGATCCGATCGTGCCCCAAACGCCATCCACCACCGCGATTTTGCCATGCAACATCGTACGGTCATATTCGGCAATCCGGATACCCACGCGCAGCAACGACTGATAGAGAAACGGCACCGCGTAGTCCAGCGCGACAAATTCGTTGCGTCCGATCACCAATGACACCCGCACGCCACGGCGTGCTGCGCGGACCAACTCGCGGCGCATCCGGCGGCCGGGCACGAAGTACGGGTTAGCCACTAGGATCTCGTCCCGCGCCTGCCGAATCGCCAGCCGATAGGCACGCTCAATCGCGCGTCGATTATTGACGTTATCGCGTGCGACAAACGCGACCTGCGGTACGTCTGCCGGCGTGTCAAGCGTCCCGAGCGCACGGCGGCGCGCCCGAGCGGGACGCGGCGTGGCCTCGCCGGGAGGGTCCCGGCCAGCGGCAGTTAAGCAGCGGGCTGCCGCGGCATCGGTTGCCGGGGCGCCGCCCGGTCCGTGCGCCAGACGTTCGTGCGGCACTGCTGGCGGCGGCGGAATCCGAGCTTGGTCGATACGTCGCCATTGCAGGTCGAACGCCTCGACCAGATCCACGACGGCGGGACCGATCACCTCAGCCGAATAGTCCCATCGGGCAAACGGCAACGGTTGGCCCGCTTCCAGCCGGTCGTCTATGACGTTGTGTCCGCCGCAAAAACCATAGCGTCGATCGACGGCAGCCAGCTTGCGATGGGTGCGGGAAAATCCGAAGCGGATACTGAAGACGCCCGGATTGTAGATACGGTGCTCGATGCCGGCATCGTGCCATGCACGTAGCAA
Organism: Mycetohabitans sp. B3; assembly: GCF_021498065.1. Taxonomy (NCBI): domain Bacteria; kingdom Pseudomonadati; phylum Pseudomonadota; class Betaproteobacteria; order Burkholderiales; family Burkholderiaceae; genus Mycetohabitans; species Mycetohabitans sp. B3. Next base: position 41,320 of record NZ_JAHLKN010000039.1, read on the forward strand.
TTCACTGCGCGGAGTGCCGATGCCGTCGGTGATCACCCGCACGTGCACGCCCCTCGCGGCGGCACGCGCCAGCGCCGCGCTGACGCGCGCGCCGCATGGATCGTCGCGGAAAATATACGTCTCGAGCGCGACCTCGTGTTCGGCCGCGTCAATTCGCTCAATCAACGCATCGAACAGCGCGGTGCCGGATCCAAAGATCCGCACGTCATTGCCGGCGGTAAAGCGCAACCGAGGCTTACGATGGCCATCCAGCATCGTCTGTCGAAGCCGAACCAGACGCCTGATGGTGGCCACCATTGCCGCGCTCCGCTTAACTGGCAGCGAGTCGCCCCGGCAACTGCAGGATCGCGTCGCGATTCGATGCCGAAAAACAACGCGCCGCGGCGTCCCGGTAAGGCAGCCACGCATACGCGACGTGCTCACGCGGTGCCAGCGTGATCTCAATGGATTGCGGCACGCAGAGGCTAAACCAGTGCTCGATATTACGCTTCACGCCGGGCGCATAGCGATAGCGCCATTGCGGGTAGATCTCGTACTCGATCGCATGGCACCAATCGAGCAGCGCGTCGGCCGGCACCTGCGCCGTGCCAACCGCGATGCCGGTCTCCTCGAACACTTCGCGTGCCGCGGTCAGCGCAAGCGGCTCGTCGGGCGTGTCCTTCGAACCGGTCACCGATTGCCAGAAACCGGAGCGATCGGCGCGTTCGAGGACCAGCACGTCCGGCTTGGCGGTGTGAATCACCACCAGCACCGACTCCGGGATCTTAAACGGCCGGGACATCGGCAACTTGCGCCGCGCGCCGTACTACGCGTTCACCGGCTCGGCGTTGCGCAGCCGGATATGCAGGTCGCGCAATTGACGCTCATCCACCTCGCTCGGCGCTTGCGTGAGCAGGCACTGCGCACGCTGAGTCTTCGGGAACGCGATCACGTCGCGAATCGAATCCGCGCCGGCCATCATCGTGACGATCCGGTCCAGGCCGAATGCAATGCCACCGTGCGGCGGCGCGCCGTATTGCAACGCGTCGAGCAAGAAGCCAAATTTCGCACGCGCTTCCTCCGGGCCGATCTTCAGCGCGCGGAACACCTTGCTTTGCACGTCTTCGCGATGGATCCGCACCGAACCGCCGCCAATTTCCCAGCCGTTGAGCACCATGTCGTACGCTTTTGCAAGGCAACGACCCGGATCAACCTCGAGATATTCGAGGTGTTCGTCCTTTGGGCTGGTGAACGGGTGATGCGCGGCAACCCAGCGATTATCCTCGTCGTCGTAATCGAACATTGGAAAATCGATGACCCACAGCGGTTTCCAGCCCTGCTCGACCAGTCCGGCACTGCGGCCGAACGCCGAGTGGCCAATTTTTAACCGCAGCGCACTGAGACTGTCGTTGACCACCTTGGCGCGGTCCGCGCCGAAGAAAAGGATGTCGCCGTCCTGCGCGCCGGTGCGCTCGAGGATTGCCGCAATGCACGCATCATGCAGGTTCTTCACGATCGGGCTTTGCAAGCCGTCGCGCCCCTTGGCCACCTCGTTGACCTTGATCCACGCAAGACCCTTTGCACCATAGATGCGCACGAAGTCCGTATAGCCGTCGATATCGCCACGCGTCAGCTCCGCTCCGTTGGGCACGCGCAGCGCGGCCACCCGGCCGTCCTTCGTGTTCGCCGGCGTGCTGAACACCTTGAAATCGACGTCTTTCATCACGTCGGTCAACTCGGTGAATTCTAGCTTCACGCGCAGGTCGGGCTTGTCCGAGCCGAAGCGGCGCATCGCTTCCGCATGCTGCATGACCGGGAATGGATCGGCAAGCTCGACGTTGATCGTCGCCTTGAACACATGGCGAATCATCGCCTCGAATAGGTCGCGGATCTCCTGCTCGTTCAAGAACGACGTCTCGCAGTCGATCTGCGTGAACTCCGGCTGCCGGTCCGCGCGCAGGTCCTCGTCGCGAAAGCATTTCGTGATTTGATAATACCGGTCAAAGTTCGCCACCATCAGCAGCTGCTTGAACAGCTGCGGCGACTGCGGCAACGCGAAGAACATCCCTGCGTTCACGCGCGACGGCACCAGGTAGTCGCGTGCGCCTTCCGGCGTGCTCTTCGTGAGCATCGGCGTCTCGATGTCGATGAACCCCTGCTCGTCCAGGTACTTGCGCGACTCCATTGCGACACGGTAGCGCAGGCGCAGGTTGTGCTGCATCTGCGGCCGGCGCAGGTCCAGTACGCGATGCGTCAGACGTGTGGTCTCTGACAGGTTCTCGTCGTCCAGCTGGAACGGCGGCGTCACTGATGCATTGAGTACCGTCAGCTCGTGGCATAACACCTCGATCTGACCACTGGTCAAATTCGCGTTGAGGGTGCCTTCCGGGCGTGCCCGCACGATGCCGACCACACGCACACAGAACTCATGGCGCACCCCTTCGGCGGTCTTAAACATGTCCGGCCGGTCGGGGTCGCACACCACTTGCACCAATCCCTCGCAGTCGCGCAAGTCGATGAAAATGACACCGCCATGGTCGCGGCGCCGATGCACCCAGCCGCAGAGCGACACCGATTGGCCCAGCAGTTTTTCAGTCACCCGACCACAATATTCAGATCTCATCGACATGATGTTCGTCTTTCATTCGTAAAGATAGGCGACGGCGCGATCGGCATCATGCCGGCGCGCGGGCGACGCCCGCAATAATCAGAGCAGCGGCTCGACGGGACGGCGCGGCGGCGCAACGGCCGGCACCGGCGATGCAACCGGGGCCACCACGCCCATTGACACGATGTACTTCAGCGCGGCATCCACCGTCATGTCTAACTCCACCACCTCGTTTTTTGGCACCATGAGGAAGAAGCCCGACGTAGGGTTCGGCGTGGTCGGTACATAGACGCTGACATGATCGCCATTCAAGTGGTTAGCGACGTCACCGCCTGGAATCCCGGTCAGAAAGCCAATTGTGTACGAGCCCTTGCGCGGATATTCGATCAGCAACGCCTTGCGGAACGCATTGCCGCTGGACGACAGCAGCGTGTCAGATACCTGCTTGACACTCGTGTACAACGGACCGACGACGGGAATATGAGCCAGTAGCTTTTCCCACCAGTTGACGAGCGTCTGCCCGATCAGGTTCTGAGTCAAGAGGCCGACCACGAAAACGAACGCCAGCGTCAGCACCGCCCCCAGGCCGGGCAGGCGAAAGCCGAACACGCGCTCCGGCTGCCACGCTTCGGGCAGCAACAGCAGCGTCTGGTCCATCGTGCCGATGATCAGCCCCAGCACCCACAGCGTGATTGCCAGTGGCACGAGCACCAGCAGCCCGGTCAGAAATACGTTCTTCAGCGTCTTCTTGGTCGTCTTGATTTTCATGGATCGATGCTCAGGCAGACGTGCCCGCGTTGGACGACGGTGTCGCGCTGCCTGCCGCAGCCGGTGCGGTGGACGCACCGGCGCTGGTCGCGCCGTCCGCGCTGCCGCTGCCCGCCTCCTTCGCGGCGGGCGCCTTGCTCGCGCCGCCTTCCCCGCCCTCGGATTGGTTATTGCCGCCCGAGTTACCGCCGCGGAAATCGGTCACGTACCAGCCGGAGCCTTTCAACTGGAATCCCGCTGCAGTGACCTGCTTGCGGAACGTGTCGCGGCCGCACTCGGGACACTGGCTCAGCGGTGCATCGCTAAGTTTTTGCAACGCGTCTTTCTTAAAGCCGCAGGACTCGCAACGATATGCATAGATCGGCATCGCCCTATCACCCCTCAAGGATCTCGCAAAGCCTTGAATTATAGCCGGAAATGGTGGCGTCTTACGCACGCCGACGCCAGCTTATCCAGCGCTCATGTTGACCGAACACCGACAGTGAGCCGTTGACCGGACGCTCGTCCACCCGTTCGAACGACGAGTTCAGCAGCGTGTCGCGCTCGATGCCAAACGGCGGGCCTTTCGGCGTCGCACCGACAAAGAAAAACCCGGCGAGCAATGCGCCCGGCGGCGCCAGCGCCGTTATTCGGACAGCATACCCGAGCCAGCATCGCGGCGGCATCGAGCACAGGAACGCGCGTTTGTCTACCCATTGCGGCACGTCCTGTTGCAGGCCAAATCCGCCATCGCGGCACGAGCCGCCGCTCGCTGAGTTCATCGGGGACCTCCGATACACGACTCGATACCAACCAGGGACGCCAGCCCGAAGTGGGCCAGCAGCGCGCCGGCGCCGACCGCCACCCCGAATACCAGCAGTCCTTGTAGCAAACGGTTGGTCCGTTGCTGCTCAATCAGTATCCGCCGCATCAAAGCCTCGGTCGCACGCGGCGGCTGATCGTGATGCCGGGACAACGCATGATGGATCAGGCGCGGCACTTGTGGCAGCGTCTTGCTCCATTGCGGCGATTCGATTTTCAGCCTTTCCATCCAACCGCGCCAGCCAATCTGATCGTTCATCCAGCGCTCGAGATACGGCTTGGCCGTTTTCCACAGATCGAGTTCCGGGTCAAGCGCGCGGCCCAGGCCCTCGACGTTGAGCATCGTCTTTTGCAGCAGGACCAATTGCGGCTGGATCTCGACGTTGAAGCGCCGCGACGTCGAGAACAGTCGCATCAGCACCTGGCCGAGCGAAATGTCCTTCAGCGCGCGGTCGAAATACGGCTCGCACACCGCGCGGATCGCGCTCTCCAGTTCCTCGACCCGCGTGTGCGGGGGCACCCACCCGGATTCCAGGTGCAACGTCGCGACCCGGTGGTAGTCGCGTTTGAAAAACGCAAGGAAATTCTGCGCCAGATAGTTCTTGTCGAAATCCGACAGCGCGCCGATGATCCCGAAGTCCAGCGCGATATAACGGCCGAAATGGTCCGGGTCTAAGCTCACCTGGATGTTGCCGGGGTGCATGTCCGCATGGAAGAACCCGTCGCGAAACACCTGTGTGAAGAAGATCTCCACGCCTTGCCGCGCAAGCTTCGGGATGTCGACGCCGGCCGAGCGCAGCGTGTCTACCTGGCTGATCGGCACGCCAATCATCCGCTCCATCACGATCACCGTCGACGTGCAATACTCCCAGTACATCTCCGGCACCAGCAGCAGATCCAGTGCAGCAAAGTTGCGGCGCAGTTGGCTCGCGTTCGCCGCCTCGCGCATCAGATCCAATTCGTCGTGCAGGTACTTATCGAACTCCGCCACCACCTCGCGGGGCCGCAGCCGCTTGCCGTCAGCCCACAGCCGCTCGGTCCAGCGCGCGATGTCGCGCAATAGCGCGAGATCGGAGTCGATCACCGGCAGCATGCCGGGGCGCAGCACCTTGATTGCCACGGGCTTGCCGGCGTGCGTGCCGCTCTTCAGGCGCGCGAAGTGCACCTGCGCGATCGAAGCGCTGGCCACCGGCACCCGTTCGAACTCATCGAACAGCACATCGACCGGCTTGCCCAGCGACTTCTCGATCAACGCGGTCGCCACCGCAGAATCGAATGGCGGGACCTGATCCTGCAGCTTCGCCAGCTCGGTCGCGATATCCACCGGCAACAGGTCGCGCCGGGTGGACAGGACCTGACCGAACTTCACGAAGATCGGCCCGAGACTTTCCAACGCCAGGCGCAACCGCTGCGCGCGCGGAATCCGGATCGGACGGCCGAACGTCATCACGCGCACCAGCAGCTTCACGCGCCAGTCGGCAATGTGCCCCAGCATCACCTCGTCGAGTCCGAAGCGATAGACTGTAAATAGTATTTTGAAAAAGCGTAGGATTCTCATGGGCGGCCGGATCAGTGCAGGTCGTCAGCCGAGCGGGAGCGTGCTCCCGTGGATGACGCGGCGCCGCCCGGGCGCGTCGCGACGCCGCATTCGGCGCGCTCGATGCGCTTCTCGATCCGAGCAAGCGTGTCGCGCGCGCGCGCGAGCTCATCGCCGAATTGCTCGAATCGTGCGCGGCGGACCAGTTGCGGATTCTCGTCCAGCAGGTATTCGGTCAGCGAACCGACTAAGCCCCCTGCGGCGCGGCGCGCGTAGGCCGAGACGGCCCGCGCCACCGACGCAATGCGGTGGGCTGGCACGTCACCGATCAGACGTGCGAGATCCTCCTCGGCCTCCCAGCGCAAATGCTCCGCGAGCTTCGCGATCGTCGCCGCGAATTCCGCGTCGCCCTCGATCCGCACGTGCTTGAGGATCGCCGCCTGCCCACCGGCAGTGAACGCAGACAACGCCGACGGCGGCACCGTGATCGTTACGTCGACCGTTGGGGGCATAGGCGCGTGCGACGCCGACGCGCCGTCCCGCGCCGCGTGCGGTGCCTTGGCCCGCACGTCGCACGCCCCGCCGGATGCGGCCGGTGCCAGCGCAGTGGCGCCGGCAGGCGGACGCTGCCACACAGCGACCGTGCCATCGCCCTGCACGGCCAACTCTAGCACGGCCGGAGACAACACCAGCCGCGCGGTTTTCCCCGCGTACGGCAGCAGGCGCTCGCGCGCCCACGCTTCGCGGATCAGTAAATGGTTGACGACGGCAACGAAAGGCTTGGCGGCAATGGTCATCGGGGCAGAAAGAAAGCCCGCGCAAGCGGCGCTCGCGCGGGCTGTTATTGTAACGTCCGTGGCGGCGCTTGCCTGCGCCGCCCGATTCCGTGTAGCCGGATCGTCAGGACAGTTGCTGGATGCCGGCCAGCACCCAGCCTTCACCGCTGCGCGCGTTGCGGCTTAAGTTCCACATTTCGGCGAATGGCTCGGCCGCGGCACCCTGGGCCTCGCGCAGCAGACCATGGAAGCGCACCGACGCCACGTACTCGTTGCCACCCCGGTCCTCGACGCCGACCAGATCGGCGTTCAACTGCACCACGTCGGTGCGGTTTTCACCGTGGCGCGAATCGAGATCCAGCTTAATCTCGGCAAACATTTCGGGCGTCGTGAACTCGCGGATGTCGTCGAGATTGCCGGCATCCCAGGCCGCCTGTAGCCGCACGAACGCCACCTTTGCCTGGCGCATGAATGCGTCGACGTCGAAGCCGGCTGGCACCACGGGAACGTCAAGCACGCTAGGATCCGCGGTGACGCGGGCCTGGCCCTCGGGCACGACGCCCGTTTGGCCCAAGCCGTCCGCTGCGGGTACTTGCGACGGCGCGGCCACCGGTGCGTCATATTGCCGCAGTGACGCACTGGAAGGCGGCTCGAAGCCACCATGCGCATAAGCGGCAGCAGGCCGTGCGTTGCGATTAGCGAACTTGCGGAACAGCCACAACCCGACGAGCGCAACCAGGGCAATCAGGATCACGTTGCTTAGTACGCTGGCCAACGCGCCGCCGAGTCCAAAATGCGACAACAACGCCGCCAACCCAAAGCCGGCGGCCAATCCCGCGAGTGGCCCCATCCAATTACGCTTGGGCTGGGCCGCCGCGGGCGGCGGGGTTTGCCCGCGGGCCGCCTGCGCGCCCTGTGCGGGCTGGGACGGTGTGCCCTGCCGCGGCGCGTTCGGTTGTGCGGGCGGCGTCGCCTGCCGCGTGATCTGTGACTGCTTGCCGATCGAGCGGCCGCCGCCCATGCGCTTTGCGTCGGCATCGAATGCGCTGAACGAGCCGATAGCCAACAAACCGGCTGCTGCAATCGCGCCGAACCGGCGGCTGATGCGTGTGCTCAGGCGCGGTGCGCCGGTAGCGGGCAAATGGGAGGAATGACTGGAAAAACGGGACTGAGCCGACATCTGATCTCCTGGACGGTCGCTAGTATTTGGTGGCGACATGCAGTGCAACAACGCCACCTGACAGATTGTAATATTTGACGGCGTCTAGTCCAGCTTGTTCCATCATTGTTTTTAGCGTGTCCTGATCCGGGTGCAGCCGAATCGACTCGGCCAAGTACCGATAGCTGTCGGGATCGCGCGCCACTTTCTCGCCGAGCCACGGCAACACCTTGAATGAATACACATCGTAGAACTTCTTCAGCGGTTGCCACACTTTGGAGAACTCCAGCACCAACAGCCGGCCGCCAGGCTTGAGCACGCGGCGCATCTCGGCGAGCGCGACCTCCTTATGAGTCATGTTGCGCAGACCGAACGCGACACTCACCACATTGAAGTAATGGTCGGGAAACGGAATTTTTTCCGCATCGCACAATAGCGTCGGCGTGACGATGCCCTGGTCGAGCAGGCGGTCGCGCCCCACGCGCAGCATCGACTCGTTAATGTCGGTATGCCATACCTGTCCGGACGGTCCGGCTTGCCGGGCAAACGCCTTGGCTAAGTCGCCCGTGCCACCAGCCAGATCCAGCACGCTGTAGCCGAGACGCACCCCGGCCTGGGCGATGGCGAAGGCCTTCCACATGCGGTGCAGTCCGCCCGACATCAGGTCATTCATCACGTCATAGCGTGAGGCCACGGAATGGAACACTCCAGCGACCTTATGCGCCTTCTCGCTCTCATCGACGGTCTGATAACCGAAATGGGTCTTCGTCATGGCGGCGGTTCCTTGCGTGAAAGAGCGCGGCATGCGCCGCGGTAATGCGTGTAGGGATGTCAGTGGCGGTGGCCGTCGCGCGTGCGCGCCGCCTCGCCCATCGGCGCGTCACGGTCCACGCCGGCGTCCGCCAGCTTGTCGAGATAGGCTTGCCAGTATTCGGCTTGCCGGGTCGCGAGATCGTACAGCAGATCCCATGAATAGATGCCGGAATTGTGTCCGTCGGAAAACGTCGGCTGCAATGCATAGTGGCCGACTGGCTCAATTGACACGATCGTCACGTCGCGCTTACCAGTCTGCAGCGTTTCCTGGCCCGGGCCGTGCCCGCGCACCTCGGCCGACGGGGACCACACTCGTAGGTACTCGAAAGGCAGCCTGTAGCATGCACCGTCCGCATAGCGCAGTTCCAGCACGCGCGATGCCGAATGCACGACGATGCCAGTCGGCACCGGCGTATCGGGAGACAAACCTGCCATCGACGACTCCATTCTCAGTTCAGCCAAATTCGCGCTGCAACGCGTCGCGCACCGCGGCGCCCAAGCCGGCCGCCGCCGCAACGCGTGCGGCATGCTGCCGCGCAGACGGCTCGCGGCACCGGGCGGCCCACACGGGTGCCGGAAAATGCGGATCGTCGGCAAAGCGCGGGATCACGTGCCAGTGCTGGTGAGCGACCATGTTGCCCAGGCTCGCGATATTGATCTTGTCCGGATTCAACGTCGCGCGCAAGGCGCGCTCGAGCGCAGCCAGCGCACGTATCAGATGCTCACGCTCTTCAGCCGACAGGTCGCTAAACTCGGTGACATGCGCGTTCCACACGAGCCGACAAAATCCCGGATAGTCCGGCTCGTCCGCCTCGATCACCCGCAGCCACGCGTCGCGCCACCACACGGTGCCCCCCTCCTGCGCACAGAACACGCACGATGCCGCGTCGCGCGACGCAACCTCGGCCGACCCAGCAGGCGTACCAGCGTTCATACAAGCACCCGTTCAATGCCGCCGCTGTTCGCCCGTTGCACGTAATCGGCCATCCAGTTCTCACCGAGCATATGGCGAGCCATCTCCACGACAATGTAGTCCGCCTCGATGCCCGCGTCCTCGTTATAGCGCGACAATCCCTGCAGGCATGACGGGCAGCTGGTCAGGATTTTCACGTCGCCGTCGAACGCGGCGCGCGGCGCGTCCACGCCGGAGCTGGTCACGGGCCCGCCGGGCACATCGGCCGGCGCGCCGGCGCCGAGCGGCGCTGCTGCAATCGGCATGCCGCGCAATTTGGCCGCCCCCTTGCGGACTTCCTCCTCCTTGCGAAAGCGCACTTGCGTGGACACGTCAGGACGCGTGACCGCGAGCGTGCCCGATTCGCCGCAGCAGCGATCGTTCTTCTCGATCCGGTAGCTCTGCTTCTGGCTGCCGACCAGCTCGTTGACCAGCTTCACCGGGTCCACGGTCTTGATCGGCGTATGGCACGGGTCGTGATACATGTAGCGCACACCGGACACGCCGTCCAGCTTAAGGCCCTTCTCCAATAAGAATTCATGGATGTCAATGATGCGGCAGCCGGGGAATATCTTGTCGAATTCATAGCCGGCGAGTTGGTCGTAGCAGGTTCCGCACGAGACGACGACCGTCTTGATGTCCAGGTAGTTCAACGTATTCGCGACCCGGTGGAACAGCACACGGTTGTCCGTGACGATCTTCCCAGCCTTATCGTACTGTCCGGCGCCGCGTTGCGGGTAGCCACAGCATAGGTATCCCGGCGGCAGCACAGTCTGCACGCCGGCCTCCCACAGCATCGCCTGCGTGGCCAGTCCGACCTGCGAGAACAAACGTTCCGAACCGCAACCGGGAAAGTAGAACACCGCCTCTGTGTCCACTGTCGTGGTCTTCGGATTGCGGATGATCGGCACTACCTTGTTGTCCTCGATGTCGAGCAACGCGCGCGCCGTCTTCTTCGGCAGATTACCCGGCATCTTCTTGTTCACGAAGTGGATCACCTGCTCAACCACCCTGGGACGGCCGGTGGTCGCCGGCGGGCGCTGCGTCTGCTTGCGCCCGAGCGTCTTGAGCACGTCGCTGGCCAAGCGCTGCGCCTTGTAGCCGATGTCCATCATCACCACGCGCGCGGCATGAATTGTCTGCGGATTGGTCGCGTTCAGAAAGAACATGCCCACAGCCTGCCCGGGATTGAATTGTTTCTTGCCCATTTTGCGCAGCAGGTTGCGCATGTTCATCGTCACGTCGCCAAAGTCGATCTTGACCGGGCACGGCGTCACGCACTGATGGCATACGGTGCAGTGATCCGCGACGTCATTGAACTCGTCCCAATGCTTGATCGACACGCCACGCCGTGTCTGCTCCTCATACAGGAACGCCTCGACCAGCAGCGACGTCGCTAAGATCTTGTTGCGCGGGCTATACAACAGGTTCGCGCGCGGCACGTGCGTCGCGCACACCGGCTTACATTTGCCGCAACGCAAGCAATCCTTGACCGAATCGGCGATCGCGCCGATATCAGACTGCTGCATGATCAGCGACTCGTAGCCCATCAACCCGAAACTCGGCGTATACGCATTGCGCAGATCCGCGCCATCCAGCAGCTTGCCCTTGTTGAAGCGGCCCTGCGGATCGATCTTTTGCTTGTACGCGCGAAATTCGGCGATCTCCGCTTCGGTCAAGAACTCCAGCTTCGTAATGCCGATGCCGTGCTCACCAGAGATCACGCCGTCCAGTGATCGGGCCAGCGCCATGATCCGCGCCACTGCCGTGTGCGCGTCCTGCAGCATCTCGTAGTTGTCCGAGTTCACCGGGATATTCGTATGCACGTTGCCATCGCCAGCATGCATGTGCAGTGCGACAAACACGCGGCCGCGCAACACCCGCTTGTGCACCGCCTGCGCCTCGTCCAGGATCGGCTTGAACGCCCCACCGTTGAAGATCTGCCGCAATTCGGCGCGGATCTCCCGCTTCCACGAGATCCGGATCGTGCGATCCTGCGCGAGATCAAACACGCTCGCGTCGGGCTGCGCATCGAGCCGGTCCGCAAATTTCTCGGCCAACGCCTCGCAGCCCAGCTCGCGCAGCCGCTGACGCGACTGCGCGAGCGGCGCGTCGAGATTGTCGCGCACATACTGCCAACGAGCGCGGACCTGGTGCAGCAACGCCAGCGCCTGCGCGACACGGTCCTCCAGCAGCTCCGCGCTGGGAATCTCGTTCGCGTCATCGCTCTTGCCCAGCGGCAGATTGCCTGCAACGAAGAACGCCTCGAGCGCATCCACCAGTTGCAGCTTGTTCTTCAGCGACAGCTCGATGTTGATCCGCTCGATGCCGTCGGTGTACTCGCCCATCCGGTTCAGCGGAATCACAACGTCTTCGTTGATCTTGAACGCGTTGGTATGCTTGGCAATCGCCGCCGTGCGTGAACGGTCCAACCAGAAGCGCTTGCGCGCCTCGGCCGAGACCGCGACAAACCCCTCGCCGCTTTTGCCGTTGGCCATGCGCACGACTTCCGATGCCGCCTCGGCGACCCGGTCCGCATCGTCACCGACGATGTCGCCAATCAGCACCATTTTCGGCAATGCGTTGCGCTTGGACTTGGTCGCGTAGCCAACGGCGCGCAGATAGCGCTCATCCAGGTGCTCCAGCCCGGCCAGGATTGCGCCGCCCGCCTTCGCGGTCGCGAACAGGTGCGCCTTGATCTCGACGATGCTCGGGATCGCATCGCGCGCCTGGCCGAAGAACTCCAAGCAGACGGTGCGCGTATGGGCCGGCATCTTGTGCAGCACCCAACGCGCCGATGTGATCAGTCCGTCGCAGCCTTCTTTCTGCACGCCGGGCAGACCCGCGAGGAACTTGTCGGTCACATCCTTGCCCAGCCCCGCCTTGCGAAAGCGCCAGCCCTCGATGGTCAGCGTCTCGCTGCGCAACAATTTTTCGCCGGGCGCCGCGCTGCCGTCATACCAGCGCAGCTCGAAAGTGGCGCTCGGCACGTCGTGGATCTTGCCCAGGTTATGGCCGACGCGCGTGACCTCGAGCCAGTTGCCATCCGGGTCGACCATCCGCCACCACGCAAGATTGTCCAGCGCGGTCCCCCACAGCACGGCCTTTTTGCCGCCGGCGTTCATCGCGATATTACCGCCGATGCACGATGCGTCGAGCGAGGTCGGATCCACGGCGAACACATACCCGGCCTGCTCGGCGGCCTGCGTGACGCGCCGCGTCACGACGCCGGCCCCAGAGAAGATCGTTGCGACCTTGCCTGACACACCCGGCAGCTCAGTCAACTCGACCGGGCCGAGTTGCTCAAGCTTCTCGGTGTTGATGACTGCGGAAAACGGTGTCAGCGGCACCGCTCCGCCGGTATAGCCTGTGCCGCCGCCGCGCGGGATCACCGTCAAGCCCAACTCGAAGCAAGCCTTCACCAGGCCAGCCATTTCCGCTTCAGTGTCCGGCGTCAGCACGACGAACGGATACTCGACGCGCCAATCGGTTGCATCGGTCACGTGCGACACGCGCGAGAGTCCGTCGAAGCGGATATTGTCCTTTTCGGTCCAGCGTCGCAGTTCGCGCGTCGCACGGCGTCGCAGCGCGGCAATTTGCTCGAATTGCGCCGCGAACGCGTCTACCGCACCGCGTGCGGCCGTGACCAGCGAGCCGACGCGGGCCGCGCGGCCGTGACCAGCCTCGTCGCCGTGCTCACGCAGATCGGCATGCCGGCGCTTGTCGATCTCGTTGAGCCGATGGCTCAGCGCGTCGATCAACATCGCGCGGCGCTTTGGGTTGTCCAACAGATCGTCCTGCAGGTACGGATTGCGGCGCACGACCCAGATGTCGCCGAGTACTTCGTACAGCATCCGTGCCGAACGTCCAGTGCGCCGCTCGGCACGCAACTCGTCCAGCGTGCGCCACGCATCGTCGCCAAGCAGGCGAATGACGATCTCACGGTCGGAAAACGACGTGTAATTGTAGGGAATCTCGCGCAAGCGCGGCTCAGTATCCAGCGCAACGGCGGCAGCCGCGCCATGAGGATCGAAGGCTTGAGGTGCGTTCATGTTTTGCAATTCAGTTGGCCAGCGCGTCCAGGCAGTCGCGGGACTTGAGCGCCGACGGCGCGGTAACGCGCTGTGGTCTGCAAGGTCTGGAGGCGGAAAGCCTGACGGGCGCCTGTTCTGTCGCCACGAGGTCTTGTGGACCAGCATTGACGGTGTGAGGCTTCGCCGGTGTCACCGGCAGCGGCACGATCGCGAGCTACGCGCGAGCCGCTCGATAGCCGACGGCGCCGGCCAGTTGCAGCGCGGCTCAACGGTCGAAAAAGCGGTTCGGGTCTGCCAATGCATCGTTCGATCCTGATTCCAGACCCCGATTGTACTGCAACCGCAGGCGGCGCGTTGTCAGTGCGCACGGCCACGCCGGGTACTTCACATCTGGCCGAACTGCACGATCAACTCGGAATGGCTGCCAAAATACACGGCCGGATCGGTCCCGTACACGTCGTCATAGGAAAACGCGTACGCCCGTGCGTCGATGCCGAACGCGTGTAGCAACTTCGCGTACCAGAAGATCGGCATGCGCGGCGTATCCACGCCATCGCCCGCGCCGTTGTAGAACCGCGCCGGATCAATCCATGACACGCAGCCGTCGTCCAGGTGCATGACGCCGCGACAGATCGACATCGCGATGGCGATCGCCGCCGGATCGCTGGCCCAATGCGCACCGTCGCCGGCCTGCGCGCCAGCGTTACCAGCCAGCAGAAATCCCCAGTCGATCGGACCTACGGACGAATCCGTATTATGAAACAGCGACGGATTGCCATCGGCCGGGGAATAGTCAGGCTGCCCCCAGCGCGCGCTAGGCCGCGGCAGCGTCGGGACGCGGTACGGCACCGTGTACGCCGCATCGGTGAACAGTGACAGCGTCATGCCGTCGGGCGCGACGCGGCCGTAGAATACCCGCTTGTCGGTCAAATCCTTGCCGTAGAAGGAAAAGAGGCGATTCGGCCGCCAGCACAACTCGTTCACGTAGCGATCCCAGAAGTGCGTGAAGCGCTGCGCCAAGGCCAGCCGGGTGGCATCGTCCCTCCCCCAATCGGTGAAACGGGCCTGCTTGGGCGACAGTATCCGCGTGAGCCGGCCATCGTTCGCGCTCACCCGCAGCGCCTTGAAGATGCTAGGATTGCCGAACGGCTCCGCCGCGTCGGGCACAGGGATCGAATCAAATGCGGCGATCATGTCGGCGCGCCGGTGCGGATAACCCACCACGCGCCGTGTCCCAGTGTTCGCGTCGATTGCCGAAATCGTGAAGGGCACGGACCAGAAATCGGCATTGGTCAGTTTGAAGTTCGGGTGGTCAGCCGTATGCAATTCGAACTTGTCGTACAGCACCGGATTGTCCGCGCCATTAGATGGCCCACCCGCGCCGAATGGCGGCATTGCGTCGAACCCGCGTCCGAACGCGAAATACACGCGGCCGCTGGCCAACGGCGGGATGGTCAGCGTCAGTGACTGGCCGCCGTCGCGCCGCAATGTCGACACGCTGAACGTCATCGTCGCGCTGTCGAGCCGGAAATCGGCTGCGCTTCCCGTCGGATGAAACGTGCCGCGCACCGGGTCAACATAACCGAATACGTCTGGCGCCCATGGCGCGCGGCCCAGCACGGCAACGAATATCTCGTCGGGACGAAACGAAAAATGGTCAGGAAACACCAGCAGCACCGTGGTCATCGACCCAGTGCCCGTGTCGTGCGACGCGTCCTTGATGGACACCGGCAAGCGGGCGCTCTCACCGTTGTCCGAGCCGCCACCGCCCGAGCCGCCGATGCGCGTGTTGCCACCGACCAACGCGGTCGTGGCCACACCCACGCCCACCGACGCGGCCAGCGCGCCGAGCTGCACAACGGAACGGCGCCTGCGATCGACGCGGCTGGCTGGGCTAGCAACCTGAGTGCCGGCTTTCCGATGCCGTCCTTTTGAGGAGAAAACCATTCGACCCTATGAATTGGTGCATCCGGGGCAGCCACGCCGCCGGATGCGGCTCGCCGCGCCACCCGCATCTTGTATTCCATCCGGAGCACGCCATGTCAGCTTATTGCGGCCATGCGTTCGACATTGTCCGTTTGAACAATATCTCAGCTGATCCAGGCCACTTCACGGGTCTCTAATCGGCCGTTGCGGCATCGAATGCACGCCTACATACGAACGCGGCGCCGGATAGCGCTATGATTGATCCTTTTCCCGCCGTTTCAGATCCATACCTTTGCAGACTGCCATGTCCTCGCCCGATTATCTGAAGAAAATCCTGACCGCCCGCGTCTACGACGTGGCGCGGGAAACCGAACTCGAACACGCACGCAACCTGTCGGCTCGAATTCGGAATGCGATTTATCTGAAGCGCGAGGACAATCAGCCGGTCTTCTCGTTTAAGTTGCGCGGCGCATACAATAGGATGGCGCAATTGCCGCGCGACGCGCTGGCGCGCGGCGTGGTGACCGCGTCGGCCGGCAACCATGCACAAGGGGTCGCCTATTCGGCGGCCCGACTCGGCTGCAAGGCTGTCATCGCGATGCCGATCACCGCACCGCAGGTCAAGATCGATGCGGTGCGCGCGCACGGTGGCCCGACGGTGGAGGTCGTGTTGCACGGCGAATCGTATTCCGATACCTACACGCATGCGCTGCAGATCCAGCAGCAGTACGGGTTGACGTTTGTGCATCCGTTCGACGATCCGGACGTGATCGCGGGCCAGGGCACCGTCGCAATGGAAATCCTGCGCCAGCACCAGAGTCCGATTGACGCGATCTTCGTGCCGATCGGTGGCGGTGGCCTAATCGCCGGCGTCGCGGCATACGTCAAGGCGCTTCGCCCGGAGATCAAGGTCATCGGCGTACAAACCGACGATTCATGCGCGATGGCGCGCTCGATCGCAAAAGGTGAGCGCGTCGCGCTCAGCGAAGTCGGCCTGTTCAGCGATGGCACGGCGGTCAAGCTCGTCGGCGAAGAGACATTTCGGCTCGTGCAGCAATACGTCGACGGTTTCGTGACCGTGGACACCGACGCGCTATGCGCGGCGATCAAGGACGTTTTTCAGGATACACGCAGCGTGTTGGAACCGGCCGGCGCGCTGGCCGTCGCCGGCGCCAAGGCCTATGCCGAACGCGAAAAGTCGGAGGGCCGCACGTTTGTTGCGATCACCTCGGGCTCGAACATGAACTTCGATCGGATGCGTTTCGTTGCGGAACGCGCCGAGGTGGGCGAAGCACGCGAAGCGGTGTTCGCAGCGACGATCCCTGAGGAGCGCGGCAGCTTCAAGCGCTTGTGCGAATTGATCGGCGCACGCAACGTCACCGAATTCAACTATCGGATCGCCGACGCTGAGCAAGCGCACATTTTCGTCGGCCTGCAGATCCAGCGTCGCGACGAGTCGCAGCTGATTGCCCAGACCTTCGAGAAACATGGCTTTGCGATCGTCAATCTGACCAACGACGAGCTATCCAAACAGCACGTGCGGTACATGGTCGGCGGCCACTCACCGCTGGCCCGCGATGAGCGCCTGTACCGATTCGCGTTCCCGGAACGCCCGGGCGCGCTGATGAAGTTCCTATCATCGATGGCGCCCGACTGGAATATCAGCCTGTTCCATTACCGCAATGGCGGCGCGGACTACAGCTCGATCCTGGTGGGCCTGCAAGTGCCGATGGACGAAGACGCCCAGTTCCAGCAGTTCCTGGCGGCGCTGGGGTATCCCCATTGGGACGAAACAGCCAACCCAGCGTACAAATTGTTCCTCGCTTAAGTTCGAGCCGCAACATGACACCCGACCAATCCCCTTTGGGCAAGCCGGTAGGCTATGCTCAGCAGTATGACCCGACGCTGTTGTTCCCGATCGAGCGCAGGCAAGGCCGCGACGCAATCGGCGTACCGGCAGTACTGCCGTTCTTCGGCACCGATATTTGGAACGCGTACGAGCTATCTTGGCTGAACGAGCGCGGCAAGCCGCAGATCGCGCTGGCTACGTTCCACGTGCCAGCCGAATCGCCCAATATTATCGAATCCAAATCGTTCAAGCTGTATCTAGGGTCGTTCGCGCAGACACGTATTGCGTCGATCGACACGCTGCGCGAGACTATCCACCGCGACGTCTGCGCATGCGCGGGCGCGAACGTGTCGGTACGGCTCACGCCGCCGGCCGAATTCGCGACGCTGGCGCTAGATGAACTTGCGGGAACGTCGCTAGACCGGTTGGATCTGGACACCGATATTTACACGCCTGACCCGTCACTGCTGAGCGCGGACACCCACCAGGCGCCTGTCGATGAAACGGTGTTTTCGAATCTACTTAAGTCCAATTGCCCGGTGACCGGGCAACCGGACTGGGGCAGCATCCAGATCCGGTACGTCGGCCCACCGATCGACCACGCCGGCCTGTTACGCTACATCGTATCATACCGCGACCACACTGGGTTTCACGAGCAATGCGTGGAGCGCATCTTCATCGACATCCAACGCGTGTGCAAGCCGATCAAGCTGGCAGTCTACGCACGCTATACGCGACGCGGCGGGCTGGACATCAACCCACTGCGCACCAATTTCAACCTGCCGTTGCCGGACAACGCGCGAACCGCGCGCCAATAAGTCGTGCGACCGTGCCCCATCTTGATGCATCGCATACACGCTTACGCGGGCTGTGCAGTCCGCGCAAGCTATGCACGTCCACACAGGCTGTGCATGCTGCGTAAAAAGTGTTCAGCATCGAAGCGGTGCCGATCACGCGAGCCGGTACGCCACAGAAGCGACGGCGGTCACGCGGATTGCACAGACCATGCGGGTCGTGCAAGTCCCGGCGCGGCACTCGCAACGAATACTGTTTAACCGATGGCGCTGAAATCAACAATTTACAAAGCCGAGCTGCAGATCGCCGACATGGATCGTCATTACTATGCAGACCATTCGCTGACGCTGGCCCGGCATCCGTCCGAAACCGATGAACGGATGATGGTGCGCCTGTTGGCATTCGCGCTGTATGCACACGAGCGGCTCGAGTTCTGCAAAGGGCTGTCCGATACCGACGAGCCGGACCTGTGGCAAAAGGACTTGACTGGCGCAGTGCAACGATGGATTGAAGTCGGCCAGCCGGACGAGCGGCGCATCGCTAAAGCGAGCGCGCGGGCAGACGACGTGGTCGTGCTGGCATACGCTGGACGCACATCCCGGATCTGGTGGGACGCGATCCAGGGCAAGGTCGCGCGACTGCGCAATGTCACCGTATTGAACCTCGCTGAAGGCGTCGCGCCGGCGCTCGCGACGCTGGCCGAACGCACGATGCGGCTGCAATGCACGGTCCAGGACGGCGACGTATGGCTGGGCAGCGCTGTCCATCAGCCGGTGCAGGTCGAGATGGCACGCTGGCTGCCCGCCTAGGACATGGAACCTGTAATGTGGGGCGAGCGGCGCGGCACTGAGCCGGGCCGCGTGGCATCGTTGCGTGCGCCGCGCCGGATACCAGGCCCCGTGGCGAGGCTTTGCCTGCGGAGAAGTCACCCGGATGATGGACCCGCATGCCTATCGGCGGGTCAAGCTGTCGCGGGTCAAGCTGTCATTCAATGGCTGACGCGTCGCCGTGCTCGGCCAGGACCGACGGCTCGCCATGCGTCACGCAACACTCGATGTTCTTGAGTGCTTCCTCGAGCGCATGCAGTGCATCTTCGGACAGTGCCCCGAGCGCACTTGCAAGAAACGCGTTGCGGCGCGGTAATCCGTGCTCGACTGCCTGACGCCCTGCGTCCGTTAGCACGACATTGGTTAACCGGTTGTCCCGCTCGTCCGTACTGCGGGCGATCCACCCGAGGCTTTCAAGCTGCTTTAACTGCCGGGTCAATGCGCCCGGGTCGATGCTGAGCCGTTCCACGAGCCGCTTTTGCGACAGGCTTGGTCCGCCGTGCGGCGTATCGTCGCCGCTCACCGCCCCCGCCCCCTGCTCGACAAGCCGTGCGTGGTCGTAGAGTGCCAGCAGAATCCGCCAGCGGGGCAACGGCAAACCGACACGCGACTCGAACGCGGTCATGAATGCACGGTAGGTCCGGCCAAATTGTTGAAATATCGCGATTCGCTCTTGCAGTTCCACGGCCTACTCCGTCATTGTCGGCTCATGCTTGGCGGAGCGCGCCAGCTGGATGCGTGGCACGCGCCGGGCGTGCCACACCGCCCATACTGCGACGAGCGCAGCAAGCGCGACGCCCAGGTGGATCGCCCCTACCAATGCCTCGCGCGCGCCCTCCAGGAGCGCGACACCATCGTGCCCGGCCGCGTCGACCTGCTGAACCAGCCTGTGCTGAGCTTGCTGGTTGATCAGCACTTGTGGATCGCCGAACGCGTCGAACCAGGCACCGGCATGGCTGCGCGCAAGCGTATCGCGCACTCCGCTCGCATACCAATGAGACACCAATGTTCCGGTCACTGCGGTGCCGAGCATGCCGCCGATCATGCGCAATGACTGCAGCAACGCCGTGACAATGCCCAGATGCTCGCGACTGGCGCTTTGCTGCGCGAATACCGTCAAGTTCGGCGTCACGAGGCCCAGCCCGAGTCCGCCGAGCGCCATGCACACCATCAGCCACGCCTGCGGCATCGCCCGCGTGGACACCGCCACGCCCACACACGACAATGCGAGCAGCGCAAAGCCAACGTGCAGCAGCGCATTGGGATGACGGATCCGCGTCACAATGCGCCCGTTCAGGATGCTGCCTAGCGTGATGCAGACCACCAGCGGTGTGACGACGATGCCCGCATCGCGGGGCGACAGACCGAAACCGCCCTGGAGCAGCAACGGTGCATAGAACAGCAGCGAGAACATCGAGAAGCCCACCAACAGCGACAATGCAAATAGCACAGACAAGCTTTGATGCCCGAACATGTCGATGGGCAGCATCGGCTGCGCGACGTGCCGCTCCCACTTCCATAGTCCCACCGCGCACAGCGCGCTGACCACAAGCAGCGCGCCAGTGCCGCACGTCAACCCGTGCCTGGGCAACAACTCAACGAATAGTTGCAAGCCACATAGCGACGCCGCGATCAACACCGCGCCAAGCCAATCCACCCGCATCCGACCCTGGTGCTGCGCCTGCCGCAAATGCGGCAAGCAACGCCAGACAAAGAACAGCGACAATAATCCGACTGGCAGATTCACGTAGAACACCGAGCGCCATCCGCCATACTGCGTTAGGAATCCGCCGAGCGACGGGCCGACCGCATTCGCGATGCCGTACGCCGAACTCATCATCACTTGCCAGCGCAGCCGGACGTGAGCATCGGGAAACAAATCCGGAATACAGGCGAACGCCGTGCCAACCAGCATGCCACCGGCCACACCCTGCAAGGCGCGCGCGAGCACGAGAAATAGCATGTCGTGCGCGAGCCCGCACAGCGCCGAAGCCGCCGTGAACAAAATGATAGATGCCATGACAAACGGCTTGCGGCCGTAGTAGTCACCCAGCCGCCCAAAAATCGGCACGGTAATCACCGACGCCAACAAGTACACGGTAGCGACCCACGCGTACAGGTCAAAGCCTTTGAGGTCTGCCACGATGGTGGGCAGCGCGGTACCCACCACGGTCTGGTCGAGCGCGACAAGCATCGTCACAAACGAGAGGCCCAGCATCGCAAGCAGCGATTCGCGAAACGGCAGTACCTGCCCGCTCGAATGTTGAGCGGAAGAGTCGAATGGCATATTTGCGTATACAATAATTGCCTTATCAATTGATTGAAATTATAGCAAGAAAAGCCGCTCTAACGAATTCAGATGGACGGTCACGGCCGTCCTCGAATCGTCTTTTTTGTTCCGGAGTTCAATGCGATGTCAAATGCGCTCATTGCCCCATCGAATGCGACCATGCGCGATGCCGACCTGAAGGCGTTGCGCAGCGCCAGGCAACTGTTGGAGCGCCCCGGCCTAGCGATCAAGCTGACCAGCTTGATCGGCGCGCCGTTCGAGGCATTGCTGTCGCGCCTGCCGGCCGGCGCCAACGATAAAGTGCTCGATGCGACTCATATCGCGCTGCGCCGATGCCTGCGCGCTGCGCTGCACAGCCTTGGCCACCGCGACAGCGCGTTGCCGTTGTCCACCGAATACGATCCGGCGATGGCCGATGCAGAGGCACGACCCACCACGCTCGGGGCGATTGCGGCCCCGCGGCCGCGCAACTGGCTACATAAGGTCGCGGTGGCAACCACGGGTGCGGCCGGCGGCGCATTCGGGCTCGTCGCACTGCCGATCGAGTTGCCCGTCACGACGACCTTGATGTTCCGCTCGATCTGCGACATCGCGCGGAGCGAGGGCGAGGATCTGTCCACACTCGACGTGCAACTCGAATGCTTGTCGGTGCTTGCCATGGGTCACACCGCAATTGGGCCAGGCCGCGCGGAGATGGGCTACTTCTTCGTGCGAGGCGCGCTCGCGCAAGCGGTATCGAAGGCCTCCTCCGACGTCGCGGCCAAAGGTTTCGCGCATGGCATGGCTGCCCAGGCATCCACTGCATTGGCCCGGTTAATCCATGCCGTCGCTGCGCGCTTTTCGGTCCAGGTCAGCGAGCAACTCGCCGCCAAATCCGTGCCAGCGCTCGGCGCGGTGCTTGGCGCGCTGGTTAACGCCGCATTCATCGAGCATTTCCAGAATATGGCCCACGCGCACTTCACGGTGCGCCGGCTGGAACGACGCTATGGCGAGCCGGCGGTGCGGGCCGCGTATGATGCGATCGCGCAGCACGCGCCATGATGGGGGACGACGCGCGCCGCGTCACGCCGCAACGCACGTCACGAACTGTGCCGCCTCCCGCAGTGCACGTCGCCCCTCCGGGAGAAACGGCGCATAGATCTGCCACACATGCGGCATGTCCGGCCATATCCGAAACTGCGTCGTCACGCCGGCCATGCGCGCATTGTGCGCGACGCGCACCGAGTCATCGAGCAGCACCTCGGTGCTGCCCACCTGGATGAACAGCGGCGGCAACCCGTGCAAATCTGCGTAGACGGGGGAAACCAGCGGATGGTCCGGCGACGCGTCGCCAAGGTACAGCTTCGCCGCGCGGCCAATCACCGACCCAGCAAACATCGGGTCCTGTCCATGATTGGAGACGATCGACGCGCCGGATGCGGCCAGATCGGTCCATGGCGAGAACAGCACGGCCCCGGCCGGCAGCGGCTCACCCGCATTGCGCAGCGCGACCAGCGTTGCCAGCGCGAGGCCGCCCCCCGCTGAATCGCCAGCAATCACAATGGAACTGGGCGCGTGCCACGCAAGCAACGCGCGGTACGCCGCGAGCGCGTCGTGCAGCGCGGCTGGAAACGGATGCTCGGGTGCAAGCCGGTAGTCCAGCGCGAACAACGCGGCCCGTGCCCGCGCCGTCAACTCGAACGTGATCGTGCGATGCGTACGTGGTGAACAGAAGTAATAGCCGCCGCCATGCAGATAGAGGACCATCGGGCGCTTGCGGTCCGGCACCGGCGGCTCAGGCTCGAGCCATTCGCCGACGAGCGGCGCACACTCACTGCCATAGCGCTCGCGCAGCCGGAATCCGGCCGGTACCCTGGGCGTCCACAGACGCTTGTTGACCTGCGCGCGCACGCGGCTCACGCTGATATCCGGCAGTTCGGTATACGGCCGGAAATACCGGCGCAGTCCCCACGACACGACGACGCGTTGCCAACTCACCGCGGCCTCCCATTACATGCCGGCCTCATCATAACGGCGTTGCAGCATCAGCGCGTGGGCAAACGGCTCTAGCACGCTCCCATAAAGAGTGGTCCCACACCGTATCGTCCATCGCCAGGCCGGCAAACCAGCGAAACAGCATGTTGTAGGAAATTTGCTTTATCAGCATGCACTCGCTTCGAATCGAATACAGCACCTGCAACAGCAACGCGCGAATCAGCTTCTGCAGGGCGATGCTCGGGTGGCCGCCCTTCGCGTCACTCTCGTCCACGCGTACGAACACCGGCTCCATACGCTTGAGCGCGTCGTTTAGCCAGATACGAATTGGGCGCAAGAGGTGGCTGGCCGGCACGAAGTCATTGAGCTTCACCATGGTGAACATAGCCTCGGTGTAGCCGTGCGCTCTGCGCATCGTTTCGGCCTCTATGCTGGCCGCTCCCTTGTTTCAACGTTTACCCCTCCCGCTTCGATGACGACGAGGTGAACTATTTCAACAGCCTGCTAGACTATAGCGCTCATAGCAGTGCATGCCGTGATTCTGTTTCACGTGCCCGACAATTGCCTCGATGGCTGGTTAGCGTTTAGATCAGGCGCAGTCCACTGTCGCAACAATCGGTTCAATCTAAGCATGCCGCCCAGCAACAGGAGTGCGCCGACAAGCCACACCCAGCCAGTCCATGATGCGTAGGACAATGCGTAGAGTGTAGTGGCCACCAGCGGCCCAATCCCCCCTACCAGGCTCAGCACACTGGCCAATGCGCCTTGTAATTCCCCTTGCTTATCTTGTGCCACGCGCCGCGATAGTAGCGCTTGCAGCGTGGGCAATACGATTCCACCGGTGACCAGCATCGGCATCACGGCAAATACGACCCAGCCGCGGGACGCAAAAGCCATGATGACATACGCCAATCCCTCGATGCCCAGACCCAGTAGGATGGCTCGCCGTTCGCCCAGTCGCGCTGAGGCCGGCTTGACCATCAAGCTCTGCGTGAGTGCGCGCAGTAAGCCAAACACCGCCAGTGACATCCCGATCATGCGCGGGTCCCAGCCAAAACGGTTTTCGTTATAGATCGGCCACAATGAATGCGGTATACGGCCTGCTAACGCTATGATGAAAAATACGGCCAGCAGCGGCAGCACACCAGTGTGCCGAATGACACCCTGCAACGCGGCAAAAGGGTGAATCTCTTTCCAGGCCAGCGCGCGACGGTGCGGGTGATGGGATTCGGGCAGCGACCGCCAGGCCAGCACAAAAGTCAGTGCGCTCAATAGCGCAGCAAACATAAACGGATACCGTAACGAAGCCTGGCTTAGCAAGCCTCCCAGCGCGGGTCCGGCCACCAGACCTAGGCCAAAGCAGGCGTGCAGGTAACCATAGTGACTGGCGCGTTGCCCACTAGGTGCGATATCGGCAAGATAGGCGGTCGCCACCACCAAGTTAGCGCTCGTCATGCCGGCCACCAAGCGGCCGATTATCAACACCCACAGCGAGGGGACGATGGCCATCACGGCATAGTCAATCGTGGCACCGATTAGCGAGGCCAGCAGCATCGGACGGCGACCGAAACGATCACTGAGCGCGCCGAGCATGGATGAACACAGGCACTGTGCCAGCGCGTAGATGGCCAGCAGCATGCCGTACTGGCTGGCGACTGACTCAGTGGCGCTCAACTCGTGCAGCAGGCTGGGCAACACAGGAATGACAATGCCGCCGCCGATGGCGGCGAGTGTAACGATCATCAAAATGATGCCAAGAGCCGGGTTCATAAGGAAGTACGGTACGTTGACGGGTTAAATGATGACGCTCACGACCATCAATGGACGGCGACGTTGGTGCGATGCACGAGACGCGATAATACAGCGTGAAAGCCTACAGCCTGGTGTTAGATTTAGCGTGGATGGAATACTGATCTGCTTTAGGAATCCTGGGCTGACTCGAAAGCGAATTTTGCGGCAAACTTGGCCCTGAACGAGGTGGTTTGTCATAAAACGCAAGCGTTTGCGATCGAACAAATTGTGGCTGTGCTCAAACAAACGGAACTAGGGATGCCGGTGGCAGACTTGATTCGCCAGATCGGCATTTGCGAGCAGACGTTCTAGCGGAGGAAGAAGCAATACGCTGGGATGCAGTCGGACCCAGTGCGTGAGTTCAAGCAATTGCAGGACGAGAATGCACGGCCCAAGAAGCTAGTTGCTGAACTGAGCCTGGACAAGACTATGTTGCAAGATGTTGCCTCAAAAAAGTGACCCGGCCCGCGCTGAGGACAGAGGTAGTGGGTTACGTGGTAAGCCGCTACGGATTGACGATGGGGCAGGCCTGCCGGCTCGTAAAGCAACCGCGCAGCGCTCAGTACTACCGCAGCGCCAGGACCCTCGTGCTGAGTTCACGCACGCATGCGCGAAATTGCCTACACATGCGTGCGCTACGGCTATCGGCGTGTCCCCATGCTATTACGCCGCGAAGGCTGGCAGTTGGGGAAAAGTCAGGCGTACCGGGGCGGGAGGGACGAGGCGTCAAGGTCTTTGGAAGTGCCATCGAATATGAACGTGGACGCATTCTTGCCATCACGTTGGGAGCCATGCGCCGCCTTGAAGCATGCATTACCCACGCGCGTACCTGCCGCCAGTTCGGCCAACCCATTGGGAAGAACCAGGCCACCTCCCATCGCCTCGCCGACATGAAAGTCAACCTCGATGCCGCGTGCGAACTCGTCTACCGGGTAGGGCGGCTCAAGGATGCGGGCAAAGATGCCACGCTGGAAGCAGCCTGTGCGAAGCTGTTCGTCTCGGAGACGTACACGAAGTTTTCGATAGACGCACTGCGCATTTACGGTGCGCAAGGTTATCTCGCTCAAACCCCGACTGAAAGAGGACTGCGCGACGCCATCGCATCCCTCCTCTATTCGGGAACCTCTGATATTCAACGCAACATCATCGCCACCGAACTGGGATTATGAGCTGACCTAGCGATGCACCAGCGCAGCGTCGCGATCGAATCAGGCATGTGTCGCTGTACGCGCTGTGCGGCCGCGCGGCATGTAGTGCGCAGGTAAGGCAGGCCGGCGGCGGATGTCGGCGTTCTATTATTGTCGAATGAGGCATGGTGCAACAAGAAATCCATAGGCAGCGATGCACAGCAGCGTGCGGGCATCGAGAGCAGGCGATGGTAAAATAAGCGGTTCCCCTCATTCACGTTCGGCATGAAACGCTCATCGACGATGACGCCGCACGACGCGCTCTTTAAGCAGTTTCTCACGCATCCGGACACCGCGCGGGATTTCTTAAGCCTGCATTTGCCCACGCAGTGGTTGGCGCAGTGCGACCTGAACACATTGCGTCTGGAGTCGGGCAGCTTTGTGGAAGAAGATCTGCGCGCTTACTATTCGGATGTACTGTGGTCGCTGCAGACCCGGCAGGGCGAGGGGTATGTCTATGCGCTGATTGAGCATCAAAGCCGGCCGGAACGTCACATGGCGTTTCGGCTAATGCGTTACGCGATAGCCGCCATGCAGCGCCATCTAGAAGCCGGACATGACCAGTTGCCGCTGGTGATTCCGATGCTGTTTTATCACGGGCAAGTCAGTCCGTATCCGTACTCAATGCGGTGGTTGGACAGCTTCGAGGCGCCTGAGTTGGCGTCGCAGCTGTATGCGGGAGGCTTTCCGTTAGTGGATGTCACGGTGATTCCGGATGATGAAATCCTCACGCATCGGCGCATGGCGATGCTAGAGTTGCTGCAAAAGCATATCCGGCAACGTGATTTGGCGACGCTGCTGGAGCAACTGGCAAGCCTGTTGATCGCGGGGTACACTACGCACGAGCAATTGGTGTCGCTGATGCATTATATGCTGCAGTGGGGCGACACGACGGATCCGGAGCGATTTATGCGAGAGTTGGCGATCCGTTCCCCGCAACACGAGGAGGTCTTGATGACGATTGCACAAAAGCTCGAGCAAAAAGGCGAGCAAAAAGGTCTGGAGCGCGGCCGGATGTTGGGACGTGAAGAAGGACGTGAAGAAGGGCGCGAAGAAGGCCACAAGGAAGCCGCACTGAAGATCGCGCGCACGATGCTAGAAAGCGGATTGGAGCGCGAGACGGTCAAACGTATGACGGGCTTGTCCGAAGCCGACATGAAGCAAATCTGCCACTAATCATCCGGGCAATTCAGGGCTTAGGCCCCTACTTCGCGTGCTGACAATGCCAAGCGTGCGCTGCGCTCGGGTGCCGTGGCATGCACCATTGTCACCGGCCAGCTGCGCCGCTATCGGGCAACAAAGTCCCCGTTAACAGCGCTTACCGAGAGGCAGCGCGTGTTTGTGAAGGCGGCCGCACACGGGTGACCTACTCAACCGAACATAGCCCTCCACGCGGAAATGGAAACGACGCATGCGTGGTTGCCACAATCCGCAGCAACCCCAAGCGTTTTTGTCGTGTGCTGTTTAGCTACGCGTGCCTCACTCAGTACGTCTCATATCACTGCGATGGAGCAGGCCTCTTGTCGGCTAACTTGTATTAGCCGGAACTTGAGCTGGCAGGTAGTCGGGCTGATAAAGAAGAAAAGGTTAATGGAGGATGAGTTTCTCCTTGGCCCTGCGCGGCAACCCGATGGCGCTGCTGCATCAGCGCGCCAAGCGCTCGGCGCCGCGCATGAAGGGGACAAATCGCCTGCACGGTTTGCCAAGGAGCTATCAATACGATGTGTGATGGTGATGACACTGCGCGGGCGGGTGCGCCAATGACACCGGCAGTTACTTCCACGTCTATTAGAAACACAACTAACCATGTTGCCGATGGACTTTGATTCGAACTCTGCCGCCCACGGCGCCAAGTGGCGGTTATGCCATGCAGAACCATCAAGCCGGTCGCTCTGCGACAGCTGCCCCACCTAATTGCCAAGTCTGGCGGCGTCTGACAACACACGTGCGCGGCAACGCTTGGTGCCATGCCCACACAATGACTCAACGGGCCGCCCGACGACGTACGATGAACTGCCGAACATAGCGTATCCGGACACCAACGGAATCACCATCGACTTTGGAAAGACTGTCCCTTGCCTTGGCTCGATTTGATAAGAGTGAAACCGCAATAAGAAAAAGCCCGTATGCATAAGGCGTACGGGCCTCCTAGTTACATCATCCTAAAAGTACTCGCTAGAACGGAATATCGTCGTCCATCTCATCGAATCCGCCGCCGGCAGGCGCGCTGGGCCGGCTCGCACCGCCGCCCGCACCCTGGCGTGCGCCACCCGACGCGCGCCCTCCACCGGCGCCACCGCCTTCGCCCCGCGATCCGCCTGACGTGCCGCCGCCGAAGTCATCGCCACCGCCTGAGCCACCACCGCCTGAGCCGCCACGGCCACCCAACAACTGCATGCTGTCCGCGACGATTTCGGTCGAGTAACGGTCCTGGCCGCTCTGATCCTGCCATTTGCGGGTGCGGATACGCCCTTCGACGTACACCGGCGAGCCCTTCTTCAAGTATTCAGCGGCGATCTCCGCCAAGCGGCCGAAGAACACCACGCGGTGCCACTCGGTCAGTTCCTTAAATTCACCCGATGCCTTGTCCTTGTACCGGTCCGTCGTGGCCAGACGAATGTTGGTCACCGCATCGCCGCTTGGCAAGTAGCGCGTTTCCGGGTCGGCGCCGAGATTGCCGACAAGAATCACTTTGTTAACGGATGCCATATGCCTTTCTCCAGTTTGATTCGATACGCGTTACACGAGGCGTCGGATGCGCGGTCAATGCGCGCCGCGGCTGCCCGCTGGCGGCGGCACCTTCATCGGGGCCGCAATGATAAGCCAAACGAACACCAGCACGGAACAGGCCAGGAATACCGACGCATCGCCATGCAGCTTGAGCAGCCAGCCGCCCATCACACCACCCAGCGCGAGCCCAAGCGCCTGCGTCGTGTTATAGACGCCCATCGCGGCGCCCTTGCGCGTGCCCGGCGCGAGCTTCGATACCATCGACGGCTGCGACGCCTCCAGCACGTTAAATCCAGTAAAGTACACGAGCAGGATAACCGCTACCGCCATCATCGCATGGCCGACCTGGGACAGCGCAAGCTGGCCAATCAGGATAGCGATGATGCCTGAGAGCATCACGGCCTTCATCTGGCCCCGCTTTTCTGCCGCGATAATCGCCGGCACCATCAGCACGAACGCCAGTGCCATGACCGGCAGATAGACCTTCCAGTGCGACGCGACCGGCAGCCCGGCGCCGACCAGGATCCGCGGCACGACGACGAACAGCGCGGTCTGCGTCGCGTGTAGCGCGAACACGCCGAAGTTCATCCGTAGCAGTTCGCGGTGACGCAGCACCTCAGCGAACGGCGCCTTGACATGGACCGGCGGTGACGCTGGATCGGGCACAATCCACAGCACCACTGCGATCGCTAATACCGATAGTACGCCGATTGCCGCGAACAGCCCACTCATGCCGATCACCGCATACAGCACCGGCGCGCCGACAATGGCTACTGCAAACGAGACGCCAATGCTGCCGCCGACCATCGCCATCGCCTTCGTACGGTGATGCTCGCTGGTCAGGTCGGCGATCAGCGCGAGCACGGCCGACGAAATCGCACCCGCACCTTGCAGCGCGCGGCCGACGATGATCCAGTGGATAGTGTCCGCGAGCGCGGCCACCGCGGCCCCAAGCGCGAAGATCACCAACCCGGCGACGATCACCGGCTTGCGCCCGATGCGGTCGGACAACCATCCGTAGAAAATATACAACGCCGCCTGCGTCACGCCGTAGACGCCCAGCGCGATACCAACGAGCACCGTGTCGTCGCCGCCCGGGATCGTGTGGGCATAGACGGAGAACACCGGCATGATCATGAACAAACCGAGCATGCGCAACGCGAAAACCGACGCAAGTGAGACGGTCGCGCGCAACTCCGGCGCGCTCATTCGAGAAGAAGAAGCGGACGACGTGGGCATCGAGATGAATTTCCGTCCATTCATGCACCCTGACCGGGTGTCAGCTCTGCCCGTTGGGCGCTGGTACGGCGGTGAGGAAAAGTCGTTATAGTAGCAGGTTTGGCAGCAACGCCCGCGAAGCCGGCACCATCGCTCAATGGAAGAGATTCGCATCCGTGGGGCCCGCACCCACAACCTGAAAAACGTCAACCTTGATCTGCCGCGCCACAAGCTGATCGTGGTCACAGGGTTGTCGGGTTCCGGCAAGTCATCGCTCGCCTTCGACACGCTGTACGCGGAGGGGCAGCGACGCTACGTCGAGAGCCTGTCCGCGTATGCGCGGCAGTTCCTGCAGTTGATGGAAAAGCCGGATGTCGACCTGATCGAGGGTCTGTCGCCGGCCATCTCGATTGAGCAGAAGGCGACGTCGCACAACCCGCGCTCCACGGTCGGCACCGTCACCGAGATCCATGATTACCTGCGACTCTTGTACGCACGGGTGGGCACGCCGTACTGCCCGGATCACAGCATCGCCCTGCAGGCACAAAGCGTATCGCAGATGGTCGACGCCGCGCTGTTTCTGCCCGAGGATACGAGGCTGATGATTCTCGCGCCGGTCGTGGTCAACCGCAAGGGCGAGCATGCCGAGCTATTCGAGCAGATGCAGGCGCAGGGCTTCATCCGCTTCCGGGTGCGCTCCGGCGGCGGCACCGCGCACGAAGGGACCGCGCAAATCTATGACGTCGACGCGCTGCCCAAGCTAAAAAAGAACGACAAGCATACGATCGACGTCGTCGTGGACCGGCTCAAAGTGCGCCCAGACATGAAGCAGCGGCTTGCGGAGTCGTTTGAGACCGCGCTGCGGCTCGCCGACGGTCGCGCGATCGCGCTGGAGATGGACAGCAACACCGAGCATCTGTTTAGCGCAAAGTTCGCGTGCCCGGTCTGCTCTTACTCACTGCAAGAACTTGAGCCGCGGCTGTTCTCATTCAACAACCCGATGGGTGCATGCCCGGAATGCGACGGCCTGGGACAAATCACCTTCTTTGACCCGAAGCGGGTAGTCGCGCATCCGTCGCTGTCGCTGGCCGCCGGCGCAGTGAAGGGCTGGGACCGGCGCAACCAGTTCTATTTCCAAATGCTGCAAAGCCTGGCGGCATTCTACGAGTTCGACATCGAAACAGCATTCGAGGACCTACCCGAGGCAGTGCGCCAGTCCGTGCTGTACGGTTCCGGCGAACAGGCCATCCCCTTCTCGTACATGAACGAGCGCGGCCGCGCGTCGGTGCGCGAGCATCCGTTCGAAGGCATTATTCGCAATTTTGAGCGCCGCTACCGAGAAACCGATTCGGCGGCGGTGCGCGAGGAACTGGCCAAATACCAAAACAACCAGGCGTGCCCCGCATGCGAGGGCACCCGGCTGCGGCGTGAGGCGCGCCATGTGAAGATCGGCTCCGACGACAACGCGCGGGCAATCTTAGAGGTGAGTAGCTGGCCGCTGCGCGACGCACTAGGTTACTTCCAGACGCTGAAGCTGGACGGCGCCAAGCGTGAAATCGCTGACAAGGTGGTCAAAGAAATCGTCGCGCGCCTGATGTTCCTAAACAACGTCGGGCTCGATTACCTGTCGCTGGAGCGCAGCGCGGACACGCTGTCCGGCGGCGAGGCGCAGCGCATCCGCCTCGCGTCGCAGATCGGCTCGGGCCTGACCGGCGTGATGTATGTGCTCGACGAGCCTTCGATTGGGCTGCATCAGCGCGACAACGACCGATTGATCGCGACATTGAAGCACCTGCGCGATCTAGGCAACTCGGTCATCGTCGTGGAGCACGACGAGGACATGATCCGGATGGCCGATTACGTGGTAGACATGGGCCCGGGCGCCGGCGAGCACGGCGGCATGGTGGTCGCGCACGGCACACCGCAGCAAATTGAGAACGACGCCGCCTCGGTCACCGGCCAATATCTTTGCGGCGCGCGGCGAATCACAGTGCCGCAGCAGCGGCGCGCACCGGATGAGCGCCGGCTGCGGATCATGCGGGCCTACGGCAACAACCTGAAGCATGTAACGCTGGACCTGCCGGTGGGTCTGCTCACCTGCGTGACCGGCGTATCGGGCTCAGGCAAGTCCACGCTAATCAACGACACGCTGTACCACGCGGTCGCACACCATCTGTACGGCTCGGCGGCCGAGCCCGCCCCGCACGAGGCCATCGACGGATTAGAGCATTTCGACAAGGTAATCAACGTCGATCAGTCGCCGATCGGCCGTACACCGCGCTCGAACCCGGCCACCTACACCGGCCTATTCACGCCGATCCGGGAATTGTTCGCCGGCGTGCCGTCGGCCAAGGAGCGCGGCTATGATCCGGGACGATTTTCGTTCAACGTCAAGGGTGGACGCTGCGAGTCGTGCCAGGGCGACGGCGTGCTGAAAGTAGAGATGCACTTTTTGCCCGATGTCTACGTGCCATGTGACGTGTGTCACGGTAAGCGATACAACCGGGAGACGCTCGAAATCCAGTACAAGGGCTGCAGCATCAGCGAAGTGCTCGACATGACGGTCGAACACGCGTATGAATTCTTCCGCGCGGTGCCAGTGGTGGCGCGCAAGCTCAAGACGCTGCTCGACGTGGGGCTCGGCTATATCCGGCTGGGCCAGTCCGCGACCACATTGTCCGGCGGCGAAGCACAGCGAATCAAGCTTTCGCTGGAACTGAGTAAGCGCGACACTGGTCGCACGCTTTATATCCTGGACGAGCCGACGACGGGATTACACTTCCACGATATCGCACTGCTGCTGGAAGTCATTCACCGATTGCGCGATCATGGCAATACGGTTGTCATCATCGAGCATAATCTTGACGTGATCAAGACGGCGGATTGGGTCATCGACCTCGGACCGGAGGGGGGCGCCGGCGGTGGTCAAATCATCGCGCAGGGCACGCCGGAACACGTGGCACAATCCAAGGCAAGCTTTACCGGCAAGTACCTGGCGCCCCTGCTCGGCGCACGCCAGACGCAGGCCTAACGCATGTGCTACGCTGCGCCAACGTCCGTGCGGACAAATAGTCGTAACGAGGATTGGGGATGGCAACAGAATATGAAGCGGCGCGTCCGAGCGATGGCAATGACGGACGCGGCTCGGCGCAGGGGTCGCGTCCGGGGCAGCCGCTTCCGACGCACAACGTGAATCGACCGGGCCCTGCGTCGTTGTCCCGGCTCGCGCCGGTGGATATCGCCAGCTACCTATTCATGATCGCCGCGATGGTGCTGGTCATCGAGCTGAAGTTGCTCGGCGCGCTGCTGGCGGGGCTACTTGTTTATCAGGTCGTGCACCAAATCTCGCCGCGCCTGGAACGTCATTTGTCCAGCCAGCGCGCGCGGTGGTTCGCGGTCGTGTTCGTCGCCTGTGCGGTGGTCGCCGCCTTCACCGGCATCTCGTTGGGCATCGCACAGCATCTAGAAAAGCACGTCACCAGCGTACAAGCGCTGTTCGAGCAGGTGATGCGGTTCTTCGATCAAGCGCGTGCGCGGCTTCCGGCTTGGGCGTTGACGTATCTGCCAAGTAACGCCGCCGAGATCGAATCGAAGATTACTGTCTTGTTGCACTCGCACGCGACGCAGTTGCAGGAGGGCGGCAAAACGGCGATGCGCGGCATCACGCACGTGCTGCTCGGCATGATTCTCGGCGCAATCGTGGCCGTCGACGCGCAGCATCATGCGACTCGCGCGCCGCTGTCCGCGGCGCTAGTCACGCGGGTGTCACGCTTGGCCGACGCGTTTCGGCGGATCGTGTTCGCACAAGTCAAAATTTCAGCGGTCAATGCGTTCTTCACCGGCCTCTACCTGCTTGTCGCCCTGCCGCTGTTCCATTCGCGGCTGCCGCTGTCCAAGACGCTGGTGATCTTCACGTT
The DNA here is from genome assembly GCF_021498065.1 of Mycetohabitans sp. B3. Taxonomy (NCBI): domain Bacteria; kingdom Pseudomonadati; phylum Pseudomonadota; class Betaproteobacteria; order Burkholderiales; family Burkholderiaceae; genus Mycetohabitans; species Mycetohabitans sp. B3. Next base: position 75,251 of record NZ_JAHLKN010000039.1, read on the forward strand.
TGTGGTTGGCCTGTTGCCGGTGGTCGGCAACCTGATCTCGAACACCGTGATCGTGCTGATCTCGCTGGCTTCCGGGATCGGCGTCGCGATTTCGTCACTCGCGTTCCTGGTGGTGATCCACAAGCTCGAGTACTTCCTGAACGCGCGTATCGTCGGCGGCGAGATCGAGGCCAAGGCGTGGGAACTCCTGATTGCGATGCTGGTGATGGAAGCGGCGTTTGGGCTGCTCGGCGTCATCGCGGCGCCCATCTTCTATGCCTATATCAAGCGTGAATTGGTGCTCTCCAAGCTGATCTGAGCGCGCGGGCGGCGCACGCTGCCGCACCTAGCCCGCTCGCAGTGCACGACGCGTTGGTCAACGCCCATGCCCCGCCAACACCGATGTGCTGAGCGTGTCCGTGGGCGGTGCACTTGTCCGTGGGCGGTGCACTGAGTCAGCGAAATACCACGGTTTTCGTGTCGTTGAGCACGATGCGGTGCTCAACGTGCCACTTCACCGCCCGCGCAAGGGTCACGCATTCGACGTCCCGGCCCACGGCCGTCAGTTCGTCGGGCGTCATGCTATGGTCAACGCGTTCGACTTCCTGCTCGATGATCGGACCTTCATCCAGATCCGTGGTCACATAGTGCGCAGTGGCACCAATCAGCTTCACACCGCGATCAAACGCCTGGTAGTACGGTTTCGCCCCCTTAAAGCTGGGCAGAAACGAATGATGAATATTGATGGCCCGGCCGGCCAGCTTCTCACACAGCTCGCCCGACAGAATTTGCATGTAACGCGCCAGCACGACAAGGTCCACGCCGTGGTGCTCGACCAACTCCAGGACGCGGGATTCCTGTGCCGCCTTCGCCTGCGGCGTGCCGTCGGCCAGCGGTAGATAGTGGAATGGGATGTTGTAGCTCGCCGCGAGTTGGTAGAAGTCCTGGTGGTTCAACACGATCGCCGGGATCTCGATCGCAAGCTGTCCGGTGCGGTAACGGAACAACAAGTCGTTCAGACAATGACCGATCTTGGACACCATGATCATCACGCGCGACTTGACGTTCGCATCGTGCAATTCCCAGCGCATGCCAAATTGCTCGGCCAGCGTCGCGAAACTGGCGCGCAGCGCGTGTAGGCCGGGATCGCCGCCCACCTGCTGGAAGTGCACACGCATGAAGAACTCGCCGGTGCGACTATCGCCGAACTGTGCAGAATCCAGAATATTGCTGCCTCGCTCGAACAGAAATCCGGACACCGCATGCACGATGCCGGGCCGGTCGGCGCAGGCGAGTTTGAGAATGAAGCTGTGTTCGGTGGCCATGCCATAACCCCTTGTTTAATTCGTCACCGGGTAATACGGTTGGATAGGTCTGCCGGTGCCAGCCGACGCAGCGGCGTTCAATCGCCGGGCGCCTGCAGCAGTACGTCGAAAGCGCCGCATTCGGCGGAATCAAGCCAGCCGCGGCGCAACAGGCAATCAAGCGTCGCCAGGCTCGCATCGACGGTCATCCGGCCAGCTCGAACGATGTCGAGCAATTGCGTGCGCGACACCAGCCGGTGCTCGGCGACTTCCCCGTCGGTATTGCGCGGCGCGAAATCATCGGGCACCAGCAGATCGTAGACGAACAGTTGCTCGGCCTGCGTGCCCTCGTCAATTTCCTGCAAAACATGAATCGTGCGCCCCGCGCTGGCCGTGCTCACGAGCAACGACGCATCGATGCCGGACTCTTCGTACGCTTCCTTTACCAGTGTGTCGAACACCGGCAGCCCCCAGCCGATTCCGCCGCCAACCAGGCTGTCGAGCATGCCGGGATCGGTCGGCTTCGTGTCGCTGCGGCGCGCGATCCAGAAATACGGTTCACCGTCCGCGGCGCGCGGCGCAACCGGCGGGGCGGCACCGCCGACGCGCAGCGGCGGCGCCTCGCGGTCGAGGCCCACCACCACGCCGTTCAGATGGACAGCGTATGTCGTCGTGCCAAAGAACCGCGACGCCGCACGTTCGATAAAGGCGAGCGGCGGGTCGTCAAATGCATTGCGTATCGCATAGGTCTCGTTGCGCCATCCGCGAATCAGGCCGTGCGCGGCCAGCGCACCCATGACCGAGCCCAGTGCGGCGCTGCGCGCCTGGACGGTATCGAATGCATCGGTCATCACGACGCAGCGCTCACTGATGGCGAACACGTCCGGCCAGTGCGCGAGCCAACGCACGTCGCCCGCGCGGATCCAGCCGACCGGCTGCCCGCCGATCACGAACCGCAGATGCTGGTCGCGCCGGAAACGGCGCGCGGCGTCAATGCAGCCCCAAGTCATCGCCGATGCCCTTTGCGCATAAAACCAATGATTCTAACGCCTCTTCAACTCTGCGACGCGGCAACCCGAGCGTCGAAGGCGATGAAGGTCACGCCCGCCAGCCCGCCCAACCTAACGCCCACACGCGGTCAACGGCGCGCCCCTGCAAGACGTCCCGCGCGAGTACTGACAAGTAGCCCGGACCCGACGCGACGGTGATCGCCACGGACGTGGCGAGGAACAGCGGCAATTCAGACATCGCCTTGCTCCAGCAGATCATGGCCGCAGCGGCTCAAAACGTGCATACGGTATAGAGCGGTGCCCCGGCATTGCGCAGCAGCGTCGAGCCTCCCAGCTCGGGCAGATCGATGATCGCCGCGCACTCGACGACGCGTGCACCGAGCCGCTCCAGCAGCGCGTGCCCGGCCATCATTGTGCCGCCCGTGGCGATCAAGTCATCGATGAGCACGAGGCGCTCGCCCGGGCGGCATGCATCTGCGTGGACTTCGACCGTCGCCTCCCCATATTCGAGCGAGTAGGACGCTGATACGGTCGTGAACGGCAGTTTACCTTTCTTGCGGATCGGAATAAAACCCACGTTCAGCTCGTAGGCAAGGATCGGTCCGACGATGAATCCTCGCGCATCAAGCCCTGCGATATAGTCTAGCCGCTGGTCGATATAGCGCTGCACGAACAAGTCGACCAGCACCCGCAGGCATTTCGCGTCCTGCAGCAGCGGCGTGATGTCGCGAAATTGCACGCCAGGCTGCGGCCAGTCGGGCACAGTACGGATATGTTGGCGGATATAGGCGGCAGAATCGGTCAGCACCGCCGGTGGCGGCGCAGCGCGCTCTTGCATGGTGGTCTCCATTGCGGATCGGGCGCCGGGTGTCAGCCCGCGCCGGGTTCATTCGGACGTCATTCGACTGCGTGCCGCGCTAGGCCGGCTTCGTTGCCGCACCACGCCGCGCGCGCAGCAGCCGCTCCTCGGCCAGCGCGAGCGCGTTGGGCAAGCCGCGCAGCACGACGATGTCATGCGCGCGCAGTTTCGTGTCGCGATCGGGCTCGACACCCCGTATACCATGCCGGCGGATCGCAGTGACTTCGATGCCCATTTCGAACAACCCGAGCTCATCCAGGCTCTGGCCGACTGCGTCAGCGCTTTCGTCAATCGGCACCGATTGTAGCCTCACCTGCTCGATGCCATCCTCATCCAAGTCGTCCGCGCCGTGGAAATAGCCGCGCAACAGGCTGTAGCGCTTGTTGCGCAAGTCTTCGATGCGCCGCAGCACGCGGCGCATCGGCACGCCGACCAGCACCAGCGTATGCGATGCGAGCATCAGACTGCCTTCTACGATCTCCGGGATCACCTCAGTGGCGCCCGCGGCCAGCAACGTGTCTAGGTCGGCGTCGTCCACCGTGCGCACGATCACCGGCAGGGTTAGCTTCAGCTCATGTACGTTATACAGCACCTGCAGCGCCGAGGGCGTATTCGCATAGGTGATCGCGAGCGCCGCCGCCCGATGGATACCGGCGGCCAGCAGCGATTCCCGGCGCCCCGCGTCGCCAAACACGACTTGCTCGCCGGCCGTCGCCGCGGCGCTCACGCGGTCCGGATCCAGATCCAGCGCGACATACGATAGGCCCTCGTGCTCGAGCATCCGAGCCAGGTTCTGCCCGTTGCGCCCGTAGCCGCAGATGATCACGTGCCCCTGCTGCGTGATGCTCTGCGTCACGATACGCGTCATCTGTAGGGAGTGCATCATCCATTCGCTCGAAGACAGGCGCAGCACGATCCAGTCCATCGTATCGATAACGAACGGCGCCGCCAGCATCGACAGCAACATCGCCGCCAGGATTATTTGCATCAGTTCGTCCGAAATCAGGCGTTGCTCGCGGACCAAATTCAGCAGCACGAAACCGAACTCGCCGGCTTGCGCGAGCGCGAGCCCGGTGCGCATCGCCGCGCCGGGCATCGCGCCGAACAGACGAGCCAGGCCGGTGATTAGCGCCGCCTTGAACAGCAACGGACCGACCAGGAACAACAGCACCATCAGCGGGTGCTGCCATAGTACCCGCGGATCGAACACCATCCCGGTGGTGATGAAGAACAAGCCCAACAGCACATCGCGAAACGGCTTAATGTCCTCTTCGACTTGATGCCGATATGGCGTCTCGGAGATCAGCATGCCAGCAATGAACGCGCCGAGCGCCAGCGACAATCCGAACGTCTCCGTGATGAACGCGGCGCCCAGCGTCACCAATAGCAGGTTCAGCATGAACAGTTCCTGCGAGCGCCGCCGGACCACCACATTGAACCAGCGAGTCATGAACCGCTGTCCGACAAACAGCAAGATCGTGAGCACCACGGCGGTCTTGACCACAGCCCACCCGAGTGCAATCGCCAATTCCTTCGGATCAGCCCCGAGCGCGCCGATCACGAGTAGCAGCGGCACCACGGCCAGGTCCTGGAACAACAGGATGCCAAAGATGGTGCGCCCGTGCGCAGACTCGAGTTCGAGCCGTTCGGCGAGCAACTTGCTGACAATTGCAGTCGAAGACATTGCCAGCGTACCGCCGAGCGCAACGCTCGCCTGCCAACTCAGGTGCAGCCAGGCGCGCGTGGCCATACCGGCGAGCACGGCCAACGCAATCGTGGCCATTACCTGCGACAGGCCCAGCCCGAACACGATCGTGCGCATCGAGCGCAGCTTGGCGATCGAGAACTCCAGCCCGATCGAGAACAGCAGGAACACCACGCCGAATTCGGCTAGATACTGCACCCGCTCCGAATCGCTCACCATGCCCAGCGCATGGGGACCGACGAGCATGCCCACGCTCAAGTAGCCAAGCATGGGCGGCAAGTTCAGCATGCGAAAGATCACGACCCCGACCACCGCGGCCAGCAACAAAAAAAGCGTGAGTTCGAGCGGCGATGTCATACGGGTCCTTGCGCCGGTCCTTTCAGTGGTCAGCCGACGTGCGCAAAACCAGGCAGTAACGGCCGGTACACACGCGGCAGCGCCATCAACGCTTCGGGAGCCGCGCCGCCGGGTGCGCCGCGAGCCAAATGCGCGTTTGCTATACTCCGCGCATGATAGCGAAAATCAATGGCGCCCGGGCATTGCAGCTGGCGCAGCACGTGCTCGACATCGAGGCAGAGGCCATCCGGAGCCTGAGTACGCGCCTGAACGGCGAGTTTGTCGTCGCCGTGGAAATGTTGCTGGCCTGCAAGGGGCGCGTGGTAGTCTCCGGCATCGGCAAGTCAGGCCATATTGCGCGCAAGCTGGCGGCCACGCTGGCGAGCACCGGCACACCCGCGTTCTTCGTGCATCCGGCCGAGGCGAGCCACGGCGACCTGGGCATGGTCACCGCTAACGACGTGTTCATCGGTTTGTCCAACTCCGGCGAATCGGAAGAACTGGTTGCGATCCTGCCGCTAATCAAGCGGCTCGGCGCAAAATTGATCGCGGTGACCGGACGGCCGGAATCGAGCCTGGCCAAGCTGGCCGACGTGCACTTGAATGCGCGCGTGGAAAAAGAGGCATGCCCGCTGAACCTCGCGCCCACGGCCAGCACCACAGCCACGCTCGCGCTTGGCGACGCGCTGGCGGTAGCGGTGCTCGACGCGCGCGGCTTTTCTGCCGACGATTTTGCGCGCTCACATCCGGGCGGCACGTTGGGCCGGCGCCTACTGACCTATGTGCGCGATGTGATGCGCACCGGCGACGAGGTGCCGCGCGTGACGCTGTGCGCGACGGTGCGAGACGCATTGTTTGAAATCACTGCGAAACGGCTAGGCATGACCGCGATCGTGAATGAGGATTCACACGTGGAAGGCATCTTCACCGATGGTGATTTGCGCCGCGTGCTGGAGCACAAGGGCGACATCCTGGGCCTGCCGATTACCGACGTGATGACACACAAGCCGCGCACGATTAGCGCCGAACAACTCGCAGTGGAGGCCGTGGAACTGATGGAGCGGTTCCGCATCAACCAGATGCTGGTCGCCGACGCCGATGGCACGCTGATCGGCGCGCTGAACACGCACGACCTTTTCTCCGCCAAAGTCATCTGATCCGACCATGGCCCTGACCGCAATTGAACGTGCCGCGCGCGTCAAGCTGATGATATTCGACGTGGACGGCGTGCTAACCGACGGCACGTTGTACTTTACGCCAGACGGCGATGCAATGAAGGGCTTCAACTCGATGGACGGCCATGGGTTGAAGCTGCTCGAGCAGGCCGGTGTCGCGACCGCGATCATCACCGGGCGCGATTCGAAGATCGTCGAGTTGCGCGCGCGCGAGATCCGCGTGTCATATCTGTACCAAGGGATCAGCGACAAACTCGTCGCGTTCGACAAGTTGCTGGATGCCGCCGGCGTCACCGCCAACGAATGCGGGTACATGGGCGACGACTGGCCTGATCTGGCGGTCATGCTGCGCGTCGGTTTTGCCGCCGCGCCAGCGGGCGCGCACCCCGAGGTACGCAGTCGCGCGCACTGGATCGCCACCGCACGCGGCGGTCACGGCGCCGCTCGCGAGGTCATCGATACACTGCTGCGCGCACAGGGCCGGTATGACGGTCTGCTCGCGGCGGCGTGCGAAGGCTAAGCGATGCGCGAGATACGCCTGTCCGCCTGGTTGCCGCTCGTGATCATGGCGGTACTCGCCGCCGGCACGTACTGGCTGCTGCAGAATACATTGCCGCGCCCGTCGCAGGGGGTATCGGCGACCAAGGCGCATACGCCGGACTATTTCGCCGACCACTTCTCGATCTCGATGCTGGACGAAAGTGGCGTAACGCAGTACCGGATCGCGGCCGCGTCGATGGTCCACTATGAGGACGATGCGGCGACGCACGCAACGCTGCCAGCAATCCGCGCGTTCGCGCCGGGTCAGCCGGTCGTCACCGCCACCGGCAAGCACGCTGTCATTAATGCGGACGGCTCGATCGTGGACCTGTACGACGACGCGCGCATCGTGCGCGACGCGGGTCCGACCGATCCGCGGATGCAAGCTGATTCCGAGCACTTCCGCGTGCTGACCAACGACGATATCATCGAAACCGAAAAGCCGGTTAAACTGCTACGCGGCCCGTCCCAGATGACGGCCAATGGCATGATCTACAACAACGTGACCCGCGAAATGCATCTGCTCGGCCAGGTACGCGGCATGATTGCCGCGTCCGACACGGCGGCGGGCGGACCGTTCAGTCAATGACGGGCACCTCTTTCTCGCACGACGCGCATGAACCCAATGTTTGACCGCCCCGTGCCTGCGCGCATGCTGCATCCGCAGCGCTGCGCCAGGGCGAGCCGTGCCCGCACGGCAGGCAGGCGGATCGTGTCGACGCTGGCCGTCGCGCTGCCGCTTGCGCTGTCGCTGTCCGTTGCGCACGCCGAGCGCGCGGATCGCGACAAGCCGCTAAACATCGAAGCGGACAACATGACGTACGACGACCTGAAGCAGCTGACGGTCTTCACCGGCCACGTCGTCGCGACCAAGGGCACGATCCTGATCCGTGCGGACCGCGTGGAAGTCAAGCAGGATCCGCAAGGCTACCAGCACGCCATCGGCACCAGCAACGGCAGCACACTGTCGTACTTCCGGCAGAAGCGCGACGGCATGGACGAATACATCGAAGGCAACGCGGTGCGCATCGACTACGACGGCAAGCAGGACCTGACAACGTTGACCACGCGCGCCGTTGTGCGGCGCTTGCATGGGTTGTCCAAACTCGTCGATGAGGTGCGCGGCAGTGTGATCACCTACGATGGTCAAAAGGACTTTTACACCGCGCAGTCGGGCAAGGATGTCGCGGGACCGGGCAATCCAAGCGGCCGCGTGCGCGCGATGCTCACCCCCAGCACGGGGGGCGGCGCGCTGCCTCAACCGGCCGGCGACGTGACGCTGACCCCGTCCACGACGCTGCAAGGAACGTCGCAACCATGAACGCATCGGTTCTCCCCGTGTCTGCTCGGACTGCGGCCAGCACGCTGTCGGTGCGCAACTTGCGCAAACGTTACGGCGCGCGCACCGTCGTCAAGGACGTGTCGCTTGACGTGAAAAGCGGCGAAGTGGTTGGGCTGCTCGGACCGAACGGCGCCGGCAAGACGACCTCGTTCTACATGATCGTCGGACTGGTGCCGCTCGATGCCGGCGAGATCATGCTCGATGACACGCCGATCAGCGTGCTGCCGATCCACCAGCGCGCCCGGATGGGGTTGTCCTATCTGCCGCAGGAGGCATCGGTATTCCGTAAGCTGTCTGTCAACGAGAACATCCGCGCGGTGCTGGAGTTGCAACTAGACGAGCATGACAAACCGCTGTCCAAGCAAGCGGTATCGGTGCGTGCCGACGCATTGCTCGAGGAGCTGCAGATCGCACACTTGCGCGACAATCCGGCGATGTCGCTGTCCGGCGGCGAACGGCGCCGTGTCGAAATCGCGCGCGCACTCGCCACCCGCCCCAGCTTTATCCTGCTGGACGAGCCGTTTGCCGGCGTGGACCCCATTGCCGTACTGGAAATCCAGAAGATCGTGCGCTTTTTGAAGGAGCGCGGCATCGGCGTGTTGATCACGGATCATAACGTGCGCGAGACACTCGGCATCTGCAACCACGCGTACATCATCAGCGACGGCAGCGTGCTCGCGGCCGGCGCGCCCAAGGAAATCATTGCGAACGAGAGCGTGCGCCGCGTGTACCTGGGCGAACATTTTCGTATGTAGTCCCTTTACTGGGGCTGGCTCCCGCCCCAGCCAGCGCCGACCTGGCGACACTGCCGCGCCAGCGGGTGGCTCGCGTGCGCCGACTCGTTCAAACATGCACAAAATGGGCCAACGTGTTCCCTCAAGGTTCCGCCAACGTGGCAAACTGTCTACAATAAAAAGCAATCTGCCATGAAAGCAAGCCTTCAACTCCGTCTATCGCAGCATCTGGCACTGACCCCGCAATTGCAGCAGTCGATTCGGCTACTGCAGCTGTCGACGCTCGAATTGCAGCAGGAGGTCGCCACGGCGATCGCGCAAAATCCTTTACTGGAGAACGAGGACGACTGGATCGCGAGCCCGTTGCGGGTCGCCGCGGACGGCTCACTGTTGCCGTCGCAAAGCAGCGCGCTGCCCACCGGCATGGCCGAGGCACCAGCACCGGTGCTCGGCAGCGCCAACGGCGTGAACGGCGAGCGCGCGGAAAGCGCGGAGCCGGCCGCCGTCGACGAATACAACGGCATGAACAGCGACAGCGGCACCGACACGGCGTCGTGGAATTTGGACGACTATGTGCGTCCCGGTGGCACCTCCGACGACGACGAGATGCCGCCGCTGCAGTTGCACGAATCCACGGTCAGCCTACGCGAGCATTTGGGCGCGCAGTTGCGCCTGACCAAGGCTAGCCCGCGCGACCGCGCGCTGGTCACGTTTCTGATCGAGTCGCTGGACGACGATGGCTACCTGAGCGCGAGCTGCGACGAAATCCTCGCCGACTTGCCGGCCGAACTTGAGGTCGACGCCGATGAGTTGAACGCGGCGCTCGCGCTGCTGCACAGCTTCGATCCGGCTGGGGTCGGGGCGCGCTCGGCGTCCGAATGCCTGAAGCTGCAATTGTTGCGGCTGGAGCCAAGCGCCACGCGCACGCTGGCGCTGGAAATCGTGTCGAACTACCTGGAGTTGCTGGCGGCGCGCGACTTCACGCGTCTGCGCAAGCACCTGAAGGCCAGCGACGACGCGCTGCGCGACGCGCATGCGCTGATCCGCTCGCTCGAGCCGTTCCCCGGCGCCGCGTACGGCAAGGCCGAGGCCGACTACGTGGTGCCGGACATCATCGTGAAGAAAACCTCACAGGGGTGGCAGGCGGAGTTGAACCGCGAAGTCGTGCCGCGGCTGCGGGTCAACCACTTATACGCGAACATCCTGCGCAGCAACCGGGGTGACCCAGGCAGCGGTTCGTTGCGCCAGCAACTGCAGGAAGCGCGCTGGCTGATCAAGAACATCCAGCAACGATTTGAAACGATTTTGCGCGTCGCACAAGCAATCGTCGAGCGTCAGCGTAGTTTTTTCGTGCATGGCGAGATCGCGATGCGCCCCTTGGTTTTACGAGAAATTGCTGATACGCTGGGCTTGCATGAGTCGACCGTATCGCGGGTCACGACCGGGAAGTACATGCTGACGCCCTTTGGGACGCTCGAATTCAAGTACTTCTTTGGCTCGCACGTGTCGACCGATACGGGGGGCGCGGCGTCATCGACCGCGATCCGCGCGCTCATCAAGCAACTGATAGGAGCCGAAGACCCGAAAACCCCTCTTTCAGACAGCCGCATCGCTGAACTGCTGGCCGAACAGGGCTTCGTGGTCGCACGCCGAACTGTGGCGAAATATCGCGAAGCGCTGAAGATCCCGGCTGTTAGCATGCGTAAGTCGTTATAGCCTACTGCATGTTGCGGTGGGCGTTTACCGGCCGCGGCGCTTAGATAGAATATGGTCAGGAGCCGGCCGATATCGGCCCGCCGCACCTTTTTCGTCACAACGGGGTGCACGCTACAAGCGGGACGAGGCTCGAGCGGCGCCGGATCATGCCTTTGCGCCAGCGGCTATTGAGCACGGAGAGGCAGCTATGAATCTGAAGATCAGTGGACACCACCTGGACGTCACGCCCGCCCTGCGCGAATATGTGGTCGCGAAGCTCGACCGAGTGCTCAGGCATTTTGACCAGGTGATCGATGGCACTGTGCTACTGGCCGTGGACAATCACAAGGAAAAGGAAAAACGGCAAAGGGTGGAGGTCAACCTGCACCTGAAGGGCAAGGACATCTTTGTCGAGAGCGCGAATGGCGACCTGTACGCGGCGATCGACATGCTGATCGACAAACTCGACCGTCAGGTATTGCGTTACAAGGGCCGGCTGCAAGGCCACCAGCATGAGGCGATCAAGTACGTGCCTGTTCCCGAGCAACCGGCACCCTGAGCGCGGATCGGGTCCGCGTTGGCAAGCCGCCCGCACCGGGCGGCTTTTTCATTACCCGCACCGTTGTATCGCGTAGACCGGACCCGCGTTGGCGCGTTGCACCATACGCAACTCGCCTGATCTATAATGCTTTGGTTACCATAGTTGCCACCTATAAAATCATCAGCCGGAAAGCGTCTGCCGTGAGTCGTCGCGCGGCCCCCAGTGCTGGCCGACAGCCCGTGCGCGATACAATTGCTTTTCGCCTGTCCCTATGAATCGTCTAGCTAAAATCCTGCCCATTGAGAATGTCGTGCTGGGTCTGTCCGTGACCAGCAAGAAGCGGGTTTTCGAACAAGCCGGCCTGATCTTTGAAAATCAAAACGGCATTGCCCGTAGCGTCGTCACCGATAACCTGTTTGCGCGCGAACGGCTCGGCTCGACCGGTCTGGGCGAAGGCGTGGCGATCCCGCATGGGCGCATTAAGGGGCTGAAGCAGCCGCTGGCGGCATTTGTGCGGCTTGCCGAACCCATTCCGTTTGAGTCGCCGGACGGCCAGCCGGTCCAATTGCTGATCTTCCTGCTTGTGCCAGAACAGGCGACGCAGCAACATCTCGAAATCCTGTCCGAGATCGCACAACTGTTGTCGGACCAGCAAGCGCGCAAGAGTCTGTCCACCGAGCCGGACCGTGGCGCGCTGCACCAACTGCTGACTCAGTGGCAACCCTAATCGCCGCGACGCGTGCGCTTCTAACACAATAGATTCAAGCGCATGCGTCGCACACCGCGATGAGCAGCGCCGCGCGACGCAACCCGAGAAGGCCACCATGGATACGTCCAGCATCAACGCGCAAAGCATCTTCGACGACAACGCCGCTTCGCTGAAGCTAAGTTGGCTGACGGGTCATGAAGGCTGGGACCGCGGTTTCTCAACGGAAACCGTCGCCAATGCGACCTCCAGCGCCGATCTGGTCGGCCACTTGAACCTGATCCATCCGAACCGGATCCAGGTGCTGGGCGAAGCCGAGGTCAACTACTATCAGCGGCAAAGCGATGAGGATCGCTCGCGTAACATGGCCGAGCTGATCGCCCTTGAACCGCCGTTCCTGGTCGTGGCCGGCGGCGTAGCGGCGCCGCCGGAGTTGGTGCTTCGCTGCACGCGCTCCTCGACGCCGCTGTTCACCACGCCGATGTCCGCCGCCGCCGTGATCGACAGCTTGCGGCTATACATGTCGCGTATCCTGGCGCCGCGCGCAACGCTGCACGGCGTGTTCCTCGACATCCTCGGCATGGGGGTGCTGCTGACTGGCGACTCGGGGCTGGGCAAGAGCGAACTGGGGCTGGAGCTGATCAGCCGCGGCCACGGGCTGGTCGCAGATGATGCGGTCGACTTCGTGCGGCTCGGCCCAGATTTCGTCGAAGGCCGCTGCCCGCCGCTACTGCAGAACTTGCTGGAGGTACGCGGACTCGGGCTGCTCGACATCAAGACGATTTTCGGCGAAACCGCGGTGCGCCGAAAAATGAAGCTCAAGCTGATTGTACAGCTGGTGCGCCGCCCCGACGGCGAATTCCAACGCCTGCCGCTAGAAAGCCAAACGGTTGACGTGCTGGGCTTGCCAATCAGCAAGGTCACGATCCAGGTTGCGGCCGGCCGCAACCTGGCCGTGCTGGTCGAAGCCGCCGTGCGCAATACGATTCTGCAATTGCGCGGCATCGATACATTGCGCGATTTTATGGAGCGCCAGCGGCTTGCGATGCAGGATCCGGACGGACAATTTCCAGGCAAGCTAATCTGAGCGGCCCGAAGCGCTACAGCGCTGCTATGATGAAACGCATGAACCCTGACTCGATGCGAATCATCTTGATCACCGGCATGTCCGGGTCTGGCAAATCGGTGGCACTCGCGGCGCTCGAGGATGCCGGCTACTACTGCGTCGACAACCTACCGCCACGGTTCCTGCCGGAACTCGTGGCGTTCCTGTCCCGAGAGGGACAGGCGCGGCTCGGCGTCGCGATCGACGCGCGCTCGGCGCGCTCGCTGGACGAAATGCCGGAAATTATCCGTGCACTTGGCCACACCCACGACGTTCGCGTGCTGTTCTTGAATGCGAGCACGCAATCACTCATCCAGCGATTCTCCGAAACGCGCCGCAAGCACCCGCTGTCCGCGTCAATGGTGGACGACGCGCTCGATGGCATACAGGCTTCGCTGGCCGATGCAATCGAGCACGAACGGGAGCTGGTGGCCAATCTGGCGGAATTCGGGCACCAGATTGACACCAGCAGCCTGCGCGCAAACACGCTGCGCGCCTGGGTCAAGCAGTTCATCGAACACGATCAGACCGGTCTCGCGCTAATGTTCCAGTCGTTCGGCTTCAAGCGTGGCATTCCGCTGGACGCCGATCTGGTATTCGACGCGCGGACTCTGCCTAATCCCTATTATGACCGGGAGCTGCGGCCGCTGACGGGACTCGATCGGCCGGTGATCGACTTTCTTGCCGCCACGCCGCTGGTCGGCACGATGATCGACGATATCGCCGAGTACCTGTCCAAGTGGTTGCCGCATTTCTGCGACGACAATCGTGCGTACCTGACCGTGGCGATCGGCTGCACCGGCGGGCAGCATCGCTCCGTCTACATTGCCGAGGCACTCGCCGCGCGCTTCGCAAGCGCCGCAAACGTGCTGGTGCGGCATCGCGAGATCGCCGGCGCGCATGGTGACAGCGCGTCGTTTGCCAGTACATCGGCCCGAGCGTCCGGCTAGCCGCGCCAAACCGAGCACGAACGTATGTCAACTGTCCCATCTGATACCCTTGCTAAGCTGCCTCTGTTCCCGTTGCGCACGGTGCTGTTTCCTGGTGGCCTGCTGCCGTTGAAGGTGTTCGAGGCCCGCTACCAGGACATGACCCGTGACTGCCTGCGCGATCATGCGCCGTTCGGCGTATGCTTGCTCAAGAGCGGCAGTGAAGTGATCCAGCAGGACGAGCCGCCAGTACCCGAATCGATCGGCTGCCTGGCCGAGATTGTCGATTGCGACGTGGAGCGTTTCGGCCTGATGCATATCCGCGCCCGAGGCACACGCCGCTTCCGGTTGTTGTCGCATCGGACTGAGCCCAACGGCTTGCTACGCGGCCAGGTGCAGTTACTGCCCGAGGACCGCCCGCTGAACGGCGACGAGCGCGTCGCGAAGTTCGGCGCGTGCGCAGAGGTGCTCGAGCGAATCGTTGCCACGCTGTCCGAGCGCAGCCCGGGCAATCTGCCATTCATCGAGCCGTACGCATTCGACGATCCAAGCTGGGTATCCAACCGGCTCGCCGAGGTCCTGCCGGTCTCCGCGCGCGCGCGGCAAAAACTAATGGAAGTCCTCGATGCCGGCGCGCGGATCGACGTCGTGCACCACTACATGCTGCAGCACCAACTGCTGTAGCCTGCTCTACCCACTCCACTGCTGTAACCTGCATCACCCACTGCTGTAACTTGGGCTACAACAACGTTCCGTCCAGCGCATCGAGCAGCTTGCGCACCGGCGCGGGCAAGCCATAGTCGCCGATGGCATCCAGCCGCACCCATGCAGTGTCCGCCTGCGCGTCGCGCACTGCGGCCCGCGGTTCGTCCACCAGTTGCGCGAGCCGTGGCTCGATTTCGAGGCGAAAATGTGTGAACGTATGCGCCAGCGGGGCAAGCGGCGCCAGCACGACCGGCGCACCGCCGAGTTGCGCCGCACGCGCGGCAAGCGCGTCCACGTCCGGCGCCTCGGGCAAGCTCCAGAGCCCGCCCCAAATGCCCAACGGCGGGCGTTTCTCGAGCAGCACCTGATCGGCACTGCGCAGCACCAGCATCATTGTGCGGCGTGTCGGCACGGGCTTTTTGGGCCTAGCGGCCGGCAGTTCACGCTGTCGGCCCGTCAGATTGGCCACACACGCGTGCGCAAACGGGCAGCGACCGCAATCTGGCCGGCCCCGTACGCACAGCGTCGCTCCCAGGTCCATCAGTCCTTGCGTATACGCCACGATGGGCTCGACCGGTGCGCCATCGCGCTGGCGTACGCTATCGGCTGCGTCATTGGACGCCTTCCCGGACGCCTTGTCGGATGCGTCACCGGCCGTCGGCAGCAACGACTCAGCTAGCGCCCACATCGCGGTCTCTACGCGCTTGTCGCCCGGAAAGCCGTCAATCCCAAAAATCCGCGCGAGCACCCGCTTGACATTGCCATCCAGGATCGGCGAGCGCACGCCGAACGAGAAGGCGGCAATCGCCGCCGCCGTCGAACGGCCGATTCCCGGCAGTGCCGCGAGTTGCTCAACAGTCTGCGGGAACGCGCCGCCATACTGCTGGACGACGACCTGCGCGCACCGGTGCAGGTTGCGCGCGCGAGTGTAGTATCCCAGTCCACTCCATAGCGCCATCACGTCGTCAGCCGCGGCAGCCGCCAATGCGTGAACGTGAGGAAAGCGTGCGAGGAACCTCGAATAATACGGAATCACCGTCGAGACCTGCGTTTGCTGCAGCATGATCTCCGACAGCCAGACTCGATATGGGTCCCGGCTGCGCTGCCACGGCAGGTCGTGCCGCCCATGCGTATGCTGCCACGCGATCAGGCGCGGCGCGAAGTCAGCTGGTTCTATGTTGGCCTCCAAGGGGTCGATTCAGCGCTGGCAGCGCGTGCAGTAATAGGTCGAGCGCTGTCCTTGCACGATGTGCCGGATCGGTACACCGCAAGCATGGCAAGGCAGGCCGGCCCGATCATAGACGAAATAGTCGAGTTGGAAATAACCGCTCTCGCCGTGGCTGCCGACAAAGTCGCGCAACGTACTGCCACCCTTGTCGATTGCCGCCGCCAGTGTCGCGCGAATAGCGTCGGCCAGCAGTTCATAGCGCGGCAGCGACACGCGTCCCGCCGGCGTACTCGGCCGAATGCCGGCGCGAAACAGACTCTCGGATGCATAGATGTTGCCCACGCCGACGACGATGTCGCCGGCCAGCAGCGCCTGTTTGATCGACACCGTGCGCCCACGCGTGCGACGATGCAGCAGCGTGCCCGAAAATGCGCTCGAAAAAGGCTCGACTCCAAGGCTGGCCAATAAAGGATGCTCGAGCACGCCGCCCGACGCGCGCGGATGCCACAACACCGCACCGAAGCGACGCGGGTCGCGAAAACGCAACACGAACTCATCGAAGACCCAGTCGATATGATCGTGCTGGGCGGCGGGCGGCAACGCGGGCAGGTTGTGCAGCACGCGCAGCGTACCGGTCATCCCCAGGTGCACGATGAGCCATCCGTCGTCCAGCTCGAACAGCAGGTACTTGCCGCGCCGTTCCACTTTGTGGATCACGCGTTGCTCAAGCTCGCGCGCCAGCGTGGCCGGCACCGGCCAGCGCAGCGCAACATTACGCACCTCGACGCGCTGCACGCGTCGTCCAGCGACATACGGTTCAATTCCGCGTCGCGTCACTTCAACTTCCGGCAGTTCTGGCATGTCTAATAGGCAGGCAGGTGGACACACCGTGGTCCACGCCCACTATTGTAGCCACCGCGTTACAATCCATCGAAACATTGACTGGATTTCCATGAACCTGCTTCTTGCCAAGCTGCTCCACCGAGGCCCAGCACGCCCGGCGGCGGCTGCCGCGTTGCTCGCCGTCTCGCTCGTGCTCACACGGCCCACCGCCGCGCAGGACAACGACTCGCCGGAATTGACCGATATCATCAGCACGCCAACGCCCGATGAGCAGAAGGCGCTGCCGCGCCTGCCGCTGACCAGCCAGGTGGTCTACCAGGTGCTGGCCGCCGAGGTTGCGCTGCAGCGCAACCAGCCCGCACCGGCCTACCAGACTTACCTGGCATTGGCCCGCGACACGATGGACCCGCGCTTCGCGCAGCGCGCCACGGAAATCGCGCTGCTTGCGCAAAGCCCGGTCGACGCGCTGAACGCGGCACAGCTGTGGCAACAGTACGCGCCCCAGTCGGATCGTGCCGCGCAAATCGATGCCTCGCTGCTGGTGCTGGCTGGCAAGCCCGAGGAAGCCAAGCCGCTGCTGGAGCAGCAATTGGCGAAGGTTGCGCCGGATAATCGTGCCAATGCGCTAATCGGGGTGCAAATGCTGCTGGCGCGCGGCCCGAACCGCACGTCGGGCCTGCATGTGCTGCAGAGTTTGTTGCGTCACGACATGGACAAGCCAGAGGCGAACTACGCGATCGCCCGACAGCAGGCACTTACGCAGGACCGCGATGGCGCGCGCCAGTCGCTGCAAGTCGCGCTGAAGGAAAAGCCCGACTTCCTGCCCGCAGTGCTACTGCTCGCGCAGCTCGGCCCACAGGATCGCGCGGAGGCCACGCAGCGGCTGTCGCAATACGTGCGTAAGAATCCGCAGGCGCGCGAGGCGCGGATGTCGCTGGCCCAGTTGTATCTGGCCAGCGATCAGCTGGACGACGCGAAAATCGAGTTCACGCGACTGGCCAATGACGACAGCCACGACCTGCTGCCGTTGATGGCGCTCGCGCTGATCGAGATCCAGCAGCGGCACTGGTCGAGCGCGAAGCAATACCTGCAACGGTACGTCGCGGCCGCGCAGCGTCAGCCAAACGCCGATCCGGGCCAAGCGTACCTCTATCTGGCACAGATCGCGCTCGAGCAAAAGGATGACCAGGCTGCGTCGCAATGGCTGGACAAGATCTCGCCCGGAAGCACGCAACACCTGGCGGGACAAATCACGCGCGCGCAGATCATCGCCCGCGAGGGCAAGGTCGACGACGCACGCAACCTGCTCGCCGAACTCAAGCCGATGACGCCGCGCGAAGCGGCGCTGATCGCGCGTACCGACAGCGCGATCTTGTTTGACGCCAAGCGCTATGCCCAAGCCGAGGCGCGGCTCGCGCAAGCGGCTAAGGCGTTTCCGGACGATCCGGACCTGGCCTACGACTACGCGATGGCCGCCGAGCGCAACGGTCACTACGACGTAATGGAAAAGCAATTGCGCGATCTAATCCGGCTGCAACCGGAAAACCCGCAGGCTTATAACGCACTCGGCTATTCGCTCGCGGACCGCAACCAGCGGCTGGACGAGGCCAATCAGCTGATAGAAAAAGCATCATCGCTGGCACCGGACGATGCATTCATCATGGACAGCGTCGGCTGGATCAAGTATCGGCTCGGCGACAAGGTTGGTGCAGTGAAGGTGCTGCGTCGCGCGTACAACTTGCAGCCGAACGCGGAGATTGGCGCGCATCTAGGCGAGGTGCTGTGGGAAAATGGCGATCGTGACCAGGCCCGCGCGGCGTGGCGCGACGCACGGAAGCTGGAACCGCACAACGACACGCTGGTCAAGACGCTGAAACGCTTCCAGATCGACGACCTGTGATGAACCAAGTTCCACTACTGGCCGACGTGCGCGCCCGGCCTGCTCGTTGTGTTTCGTCTGTTCGCCGCGTGTTGCGCTGCGCTGCTGGCGGCCTGCGGCAGTCGCGCGCCATGCGCCACGGGTGTGGCGCGCTCGGGCTCGCTGCGCTGCTGAGCGCCTGTGTGACGCCACAACAGCGGCCCACTGCGCCCGTTGCCGGCACAGGCAGCGCGCAGGCCGGGCAAACCGTGCACGCGTACCATGGACGCTTCGCGGTCAGCTACGAGGACCAAAATGGGCAGCCGCGCAACGCGTATGGCAATTTTGATTGGCAGGAAGCCGGCCAAACCGTCAAGCTGCAATTGCTGAGCCCGCTCGGTCAGACGCTGGCCATCGTCGCGTCGGCACCAGGATTGGCCACCCTCGAATTGCCCAACAAAGCGCCACAGATGGCGCCAAGCGTATCCGAGCTAATGCAGGGCACGCTGGGCTTCTCACTGCCGGTCGAAGGGCTGCGCTACTGGTTGCAGCCATCCGTGTCGCCAGACTCGCGCGCCTGGACGGCGACCGACGGCGCCGGCCGCCTGAGCCGCGTCGAGCAGGACGGTTGGACGATTGAATACCTAGCGTACGTCGCCGCGCCGGTAAGCCGCGTCAAGCGCGTAAACCTGACGCGGCAGGCGCCACCGCTGTCGGTCAAACTCGTACTGGACCAATAAGCCGCGCACAGGCATCCACGGCGTGATGAACCCCCATGACTGAAACCGAAGACATACTGCGCGACTGCGCAGCCCCCGCGAAGCTCAACCTTTTCCTACATGTGACTGGCCGCCGCGAGGACGGGTATCACGAGCTACAGACGGTGTTCCAGTTGCTGGACTGGAGCGACGTGCTGCATTTCCGGCGCCGCGACGATGGCACGGTGCGCCACCTGCGGCCACTGGACGGGGTCCCCGAGCAGGCCGATCTAAGCGTTCGAGCGGCAAAGCTGTTGCAACAGCGCAGCGGTTGTCGCTACGGTGTGGAGATCGACATCGACAAGCGCCTGCCGATGGGAGCCGGCATCGGGGGCGGCAGCTCGGATGCGGCAACCACGCTGCTCGCGTTGAACCGGCTGTGGCGGCTGTATCTGCCGCGCGCGACGCTGCAAGCCCTGGCACTAGAACTGGGCGCCGACGTGCCGTTCTTCGTGTTCGGGCGCAATGCCTTTGCGCAAGGCGTGGGCGAGCAACTGCAACCGGTTCAGCTGCCAACACGCACGTTCCTGGTGGTTAAACCCGCGGTACATGTGCCGACCGCTGAAATTTTCCGCTCCGAGGCATTGACAAGAGACACCAAACACATCACAATTGTGGACTTTCTTGCACGGCAAAACATCGCTGATGACAATAAGGCAAGCGAGGCGGGTTGGCCAGATCATTTTGGTCGAAACGACATGCAGCCGGTTGTCGCGGGAAAATATGCAGAAGTGGCGCAAGTGTTGGATTGGTTTTCGACAATCGCGCCCGCCCGTATGACGGGATCGGGTGCGAGTGTATTCGCAGCATTTCCCAGCAGGGCGCAAGCGGAGTTGGCGCAAGCAAAGCTCCCTGCCGGCTGGCAAAGTGCGATAGCATCGAGTCTGGACCGCCATCCGTTGTACACTTTTGCGTCATAAAAGGTTTCGCCGTGTCGGGTTCGCGAGTCCCGACCAGGCAGACGGTTCGTGTAGGGGAGTCGCCAAGTTGGTTAAGGCACCGGATTTTGATTCCGGCATTCGAGGGTTCGAGTCCTTCCTCCCCTGCCAGTTACCCATAGCGCGGGCATGATCTTGCCCTAGCGCCACACGCTCCATCCCATGCCACGCCCCCCGAGTAGCAGGTGCACGATGAACAGTGACGGCCTGATGGTATTTACTGGCAACGCGAATCCCTCGCTTGCACAGGAAGTCGTCAAGACCCTGGGTATTCCTCTTGGCAAAGCGATGGTCAGCCGCTTCTCGGACGGAGAAATCCAGGTCGAGATCCAAGAGAACGTCCGCGGCAAGGATGTATTCGTCTTGCAGTCCACCTGCGCGCCGACGAACGACAACCTGATGGAATTGATGATTATGGTCGACGCGCTCAAACGCGCATCGGCCGGACGGATCACGGCAGCCATCCCCTACTTCGGCTATGCGCGGCAGGACCGCCGCCCGCGCTCGGCGCGCGTTGCGATTTCCGCGAAGGTCGTCGCCAACATGCTGGAAATCGCCGGTGTCGAACGGATCATCACGATGGATCTGCATGCCGATCAGATCCAAGGTTTCTTCGACATTCCGGTTGACAATATCTACGCGACGCCGGTGCTGCTCGGCGACCTGCGCAAGCAAGCGTACGACAAGCTGCTGGTCGTGTCGCCGGACGTCGGCGGCGTGGTACGCGCGCGCGCGCTGGCAAAGCAGCTGAACACCGATCTGGCGATCATCGACAAACGCCGCCCGAAGGCGAACGTCGCCGAGGTGATGAACATCATCGGCGAAGTTGAGGGTCGCACGTGCGTGATCATGGATGACATGGTCGACACTGCCGGCACACTGTGCAAGGCCGCACAAGTGCTGAAAGAGCGCGGCGCGAAGAAAGTGTTCGCGTATGCGACGCACCCGGTGCTGTCCGGTGGCGCGATCCAGCGCATCGCGGACTCAGCGCTCGATGAGCTGGTCGTGACGGACACGATTCCGCTGGGCAAGGAGGCACTGGAATGCTCGCGGATTCGCGCGTTGTCATGCGCCGGCCTGCTGGCTGAAACTTTCTCGCGGATTCGCCGCGGCGACTCGGTGATGTCGCTGTTCGCCGAACATTAAGAATAGCTGTATTCCGGCAAGGCCGCCCTCGAGTGGCACTGCCAGCCCGTGGTGCGCAGTTACGAACGCGCGCCGCGTATTTCGGGACCGACGGGATCCGTGTCGGATTCGATGGTCCCGTTTTGATGACCCGGGCAATTTGCCCGGACCCACTGCCTGGTCGCGGGCAGTCATTGGAGAGACAACATGAAAGTAGTCGCTTTCGAGCGTAGCCAGCAGGGAACGGGTGCGAGCCGCCGCCTGCGCAATGCCGGCAAGACGCCGGGAATCGTGTACGGCGCTGGCACCGAACCGAAGTTGATCGAGTTGGACCATAATGCGCTGTACCACGCGCTGAACAAAGAAGCATTTCATTCGTCGATTCTCGATCTCGAGATCGCCGGTGCGACCGAACAAGTACTGCTGCGCGACGTCCAATATCATCCGTTCCGTCGAATGGTGCTGCACGTGGACTTCCAGCGTGTCGACGCAAAGACGAAAATCACGGTGAAGGTCCCGCTGCACTACATGAACCAGGAAGGCTCGCCGGCGGTGAAACTCGGTGGCGGCGTGATTACGCACGTGCTGAACGAAATCGAAGTATCGTGCCTGCCGGGCAACCTGCCCGAGTTCATCGAAGTCGACCTGGCCAACTTCGGGTTGAACCAGTCGTTGCACGCGAAGGATGTCAAGCTGCCGGCCGGGGTTGAACTGACGCCGCACGTCGAGCAGGAAAACCCGGTGATCGTGTCGGCGACGCTACCTGCTGGCGCGGTATCAGATGAAGCAGGTGAATCGTCAGAAGGCGGCACGCCGGCTGCATAACGCAGTACGGACACTGCATACGGGGACGCAATGCTGCGTGCCCGTCACATAGTAGAATCGATCCTCTCGATCCGCCGGTACGATGCAACGAAGTCGGATCAGCGGGACGAAGTGACCCGCCGAGGCCATGCCCGGCGGGTTTTTTTAACTGAATTCACGAGTGGCACGACCATCATGATCAAGTTGATCGTCGGACTCGGCAATCCGGGCGCTGAATATGCGGCCACGCGGCATAACGCGGGATTCTGGTTCATCGACCAGCTCGCACACAAAGCAGGCGCCACGCTGCGCGACGAGCGGCGCTTTCACGGCGCCTATGTGAAGGTGCGCCTGCACGGCGAGGAAATCCACTTGCTGCAACCCCAAACGTTTATGAACCGGTCTGGGTTGTCCGTGGTGGCAGTGGCACAGTTCTTCAAGATTCTGCCCCAATCCATCCTCGTCGTTCATGACGAGTTGGATTTGCCGCCGGGCGTCGCGAAACTGAAGTTAGGCGGCGGCAGTGGCGGACACAACGGCTTGAAGGATATTTCCGCTCATCTGTCAACGCAGCAATATTGGCGTCTGCGTATCGGCATTGGCCATCCGCGGGAGCTGATTCCGGAGGGCGCGCGCGCGGGCGCCAAACCTGACGTGGTCAATTTCGTGCTGAAACCGCCGCGCAAGGAAGAACAGCAACTTATCGACGCAGCCACCGACAAAAGTCTCGCGGTGATGCCGCTGATTGTCAGCGGGGAAATGGAACGCGCAATGATGCAACTTCACCGCGCTTAAGTACGCTAGAGAAGCCGCAACGGCGGCACAGGACAATTAGATTGGCGCGGGGTGGCTCAGCGCTCACCGTCGGCGCGCTCATCGACCGTCATCAGCGCGCGATACTTGTCCATTAGCTGCTCGCGGGTCTCAACCCGCTCGGGATTCACCGGGATACATTCGACGGGACACACCTGAACACATTGCGGCTCGTCGAAATGACCGATGCACTCGGTGCATTTATCCGGATCGATCAGATAGATTTCCGGCCCCATCGAAATCGCGCCGTTCGGGCACTCGGGCTCGCAAACGTCACAATTGATGCACTCGTCGGTAATCATCAAAGCCATACGGCCACCAACTTTCCGAGAAAAAACAACACATTATAACTTTTCTGGCCTGCTTCTCGGCTGCGCAACATTGCATGTCAGCGTAACGTGAGAATGTCCGGTCCGTGCAAAGTAAGAACGTCCGCTCGGTGGCCTCCGAGTCAGGTGCGATAGACCGCGCCGCTTCGACAATACCGCTGCCGCTGCGTCAGTAGTGCAAGCGGTAATTCAACCGCCGGCCGCGGCCCGAGAGGCCCCGGCGACCTTGTCCTTGAGCCACCTCTCCACCGAAGGAAACACGAATTTGCTGACGTCACCGCCTAACTGCGCGATTTCCCGCACGATCGTGCCCGAAATGAATTGATATTGATCAGACGGCGTCATGAACATCGTTTCGACGTCCGGCAGCAGATAGCGGTTCATTCCCGCCATCTGAAACTCATATTCGAAGTCCGACACCGCACGCAGGCCGCGCACGATCACCCGGGCATTATTGGCGCGGACAAAGTCCTTGAGCAACCCCGCGAAACTCATCACCTTCACGTTCGGATAGTGACCCAGCACCTCCTGCGCGATGTCCAAACGCTCCTGCAACGAGAAAAAAGGCTTCTTGTTGCGACTGTCGGCGACTCCGACCACCAGCGTGTCGAAAATGCTCGAAGCACGGCGCACAAGATCTTCATGACCGCGAGTGAGCGGATCGAACGTACCGGGATAGACCGCAACTACCATCAATATTCTCCTCTCGCTTAACAAGCCGGTGGCACGATGCGCGGTCGCGCTGGCACTCGCCGCCAATGCCCGGCGGCAAGCGGGACCGGTACAGCGGTGGCCGGCGTGACGTCGCGGTAAAACGCCGCCAGCTCGTTTTTGGAAAGCGCATTATTCACCATTTTCGCACCGCAGCAAATGATAATGCACCGCGCCGGCGCGCGCGTGGCGTACGATGCGCCATTCCTGCAGCGACGGCCAGCCGGGCGTGGCAGCGACGCCCTGCTGCGCTTGAGCGTCCCGCACCGCAGCCAATGGCGCATCGGATTCGACATAAACTGCACCGCCAGGCGCCACCAGCGGCAACGCAAGCGTCAGCGCGCGCCCAAGCAGTTCGGCATTGAACGGCGGGTCGAGGAACACGATGTCGAACCCCGCCGGCGCGAGGCCGGCCGCCAGCCGCAACGCATCGGCCTGCACAATTTCGATCGTCTGCGCATCCAATTTTTGCCGGATCGCGTTTAGTTGTGCAACCGCGCGCCCATCGCGCTCGACCATTACCACACGTTGCGCGCCGCGCGATGCAGCTTCGAAGCCGAGCGCCCCGGTGCCGGCGAATAGGTCCAGGCACACCAGGCCATCCAGTTGCTGGCCCAACCAGTTGAACAAGGTTTCGCGCACACGGTCCGGCGTCGGCCTGAGCCCCGCCAGATCGAGCACCGGCAGCAGCGTACGCTTCCAGATGCCGCCGATGAGGCGGACCTGGTGCGGCGCGTGACGCGTCGCGGCAACGCGGCGCGATGCTGCGGCACCGGCGGCACGCGTTTGCGCACCGTCGGGGGCGGCAAAAGGCGCACGGGCGCGCGTGCGGGACGAGTGGTTCATCGATTCATTCCATTAGGCTGTCGTGACGCGGGAACGGACGCCGTCGCCGCGCGCAACCAGCCATCCTCCCGCGCCGGGGTGGGGAGAGGCAACCTTACCATAGCCGGAGCACAAACTCAGAAGCCCATGCGGCGCTCTGCTAGAATGTCCGGTCTGCCACCGGCGCTCCGTTGCCGGCCCCGACGTCGCCCGCCCGCGGCGCGCGTACCGCCACATTGCGAACCATGTTCAGCTTTTTCAAACGATTCAGGAAGAGCGATGCGTCCAGCCAGAAGCAAGACGCGCCCGTAGCGGATTCCGCCTCGCAAACCACCACGTCCGGCACGCCGGCCGCCCCGGACACGTCTGAAGCGCGTGGTGCGCCAGCTGCGCCTGCTACGACCACTGCACCTGCTGCAACCACAGCACCTGTCACACCACCAGCACCGGCGTCGGCCCCTGAGGCAGCGCCAAGCGGCACGCTGGGCGCGATCGGCGCGCCAGGGCCCGAGCCCTCCTCCCTCGAATCAGCGCAGCCGGCAGGATCAGTCCAGCCGGCACCCTCATCAGCATCCGGGACGTCATCCTCACCCGCGGCTTCGCCGGCGCCGGCACTCTCGCCAGCCTCTGCGGCGCCGCTTGCGGAAGTCTCGGCCCGATCCGCGTCCGGCGTGGCACCGCAACCGGCGCCCGCCAAGCCCGCTGGAACCGCCACGCAGCAGCTCGTCGGCGGCGCGGACGAAGAGATCGTTGAGATCGTGCCGCCCCCTGCTCCCGAGCCGACCGCCAAGCGCTCGTGGCTCAGCCGGTTGAAATCGGGGCTGACCAAAACCAGCTCGAACCTGACCGGCATTTTCATCGGCGTGAAGGTCGACGAGGCGCTGTTCGAGGAGCTCGAGACCGCATTATTGATGGCTGATGCCGGTGTGGATGCCACTACTTACCTGCTCGATGCGCTACGTCAGAAGGTCCGCAGCGAGAGACTGACTGACGCACAACAGGTCAAGGCGGCGTTGCGCACGTTGTTGATCGAATTGCTCACGCCGCTTGAGCAATCGATGGTGCTCGGCCGCACACAACCGCTGGTGATGATGA
Organism: Mycetohabitans sp. B3; assembly: GCF_021498065.1. Lineage (NCBI taxonomy): Bacteria > Pseudomonadati > Pseudomonadota > Betaproteobacteria > Burkholderiales > Burkholderiaceae > Mycetohabitans > Mycetohabitans sp. B3. The sequence continues at coordinate 101,183 of NZ_JAHLKN010000039.1, forward strand.
TTGCCGGCGTCAACGGAGCCGGCAAGACTACAAGCATCGGCAAGCTCGCCAAGCACCTGCAGTCGTTTAACCAGTCGGTGATGCTGGCCGCCGGCGACACGTTCCGCGCCGCCGCGCGTGAGCAGTTGGTGATCTGGGGCCAGCGCAACAACGTCGCTGTGATCCAGCAGGAAAGCGGTGACCCGGCCGCGGTGATCTTCGACGCGGTCGGCGCCGCGCGCGCGCGCGGCATCGACGTGCTGATGGCGGACACCGCCGGACGCTTACCGACCCAGTTGCATCTGATGGAGGAGCTACGCAAGGTCAAGCGGGTAATCGGCAAGGCGATGGACGGGGCCCCGCACGAAATACTGCTGGTGCTTGATGCGAATACCGGCCAGAACGCGTTGGCCCAGGTCAAGGCGTTCGACGAGGCGCTGGGGTTGACTGGACTCATCGTCACGAAGCTAGACGGTACCGCCAAGGGTGGCATCCTGGCCGCCATCGCGCGCCAACGCCCAGTGCCGGTGTATTTCATCGGCGTTGGCGAGAAGGTCGAAGACCTGCAACCGTTCGTCGCCGCCGAATTTGCCGACGCGCTGCTCGGGTAAGCACGCGGCGCAACGCGTGCCCCTCCCGGTTAACCGCCTGACACCAGCATCAGCGCGATCCAACCCATCACGCAGGCGATCAGCACATCGAGCACGCGCCACGCGACGTCTTTCTCGAACACCGGCCGTAACAGCCGCGCGCCGTAGCCGAGCGCGCAGAACCATACGAGTGACGCGCTCATTGCACCGAGCGCGAACCACAGGTTGGCCGGCCATGGATGGCGGCCGCCGACCGCGCCGAGCAGCACGACGGTATCGAGATAAACATGCGGATTAAGCAACGATAATGCGACGATCGTGCCGGCCATGCCAACCGCCGACTGCGCACCGTCTCGATCCGATGCATCGAGGTGTCCCGGCCCTTTCCACGCGCTGTACAGCGCGCGCAGGCCATACAGGAATACGAACAGCGCGCCGACGTATTTGACCACCACGAGCAACGCCGGCATCCGAGTCATCAACGCGCCCATGCCGGCGACGCCCGCCGCGATGAGCACGATATCGATCGATGCGCAGATCGCGACGACCATCCCAACGTGCACGCGTTTGAGACCCTGTCGCAGCACATACGCATTCTGCGCGCCGATCGCAACGATCAGGCTCGCGCACAATCCGAAGCCCGACGCATAGGTTGATCCGAACACCGGCAATGATTCAGCCCAGCTCATTTGACATCCGGCTGAGCGGCGGGCACAGCATGGCGGAATGCGTCTAATTGCATCGCGTTGTCGAAGAGGCGCTGAATCGCGGCAAAGGGCGCCAGGTCGATGTTGAAGCGCTGCGCGTTGAAAACTTGCAACACGATGCACAGGTCAGCGAGGGTCGGCGTGTCGCCGATCGCAAACTTGCCGATGCGCGAATCGTTCGCCAACTGCGCGTTAAACGCGCTGAAGCCCGTCTCGATCCAGTGGCGGCACCACGCGTCTTTTTGTGCCTCATGAACTTGCTCCTACAGCGCGCGTGTCAGACTACACGCAATGTCAGTATGTCGAATCCGTCCAGGCCGCCTTCGAGCACATCGCCCTTCGCCACCGCCCCCACCCCTTCCGGCGTTCCGGTATAGACCAGGTCGCCCGCCGCCAGAGCAATGAACCGCGATAAGTAGGCGATCGTTTCCGGCACTGGCCAGAGCATCGTCGACACGTCCGCGTGCTGTCGCGGCACGCCATTGACCGTCAGCCACAATTGGCCGGCATCGACGTGCCCGACCTGCGATACCGGATGGATCGGCCCAATTGGCGCAGACAGGTCAAAACCCTTGGCCATGTCCCAGGGACGGCCCAACTTCTTAGCCTGCGCCTGCAAATCGCGGCGTGTCATGTCAAGCCCGAGCGCATAGCCGTACACATGCTCCAGTGCGTGCTCCACCGGGATGTCGCGCCCCCCACGCCCGATCGCCACGACCAGTTCCATCTCGTGATGGACCTCGCCCGACTCAGGCGGATACGGAAATTCGCCCACGGTCCCGGGCGCCACATACAGCACTGCGTCGGCGGGCTTGCTAAAGAAAAAGGGAGGCTCGCGTTGCGGGTCGTGGCCCATCTCGCGCGCGTGCGCTTCGTAATTGCGGCCGACACAATAGATACGGTGCACCGGAAACACATCGGACGACTGCACCACCGGCACCGCGGGGTTGGGCACCTCGAATAAATAAGCCATCACATGCTCCCCTGACGAGTGTGAGCACTACATCGGTATCCGCCCGCGGAACAACCGGCGAGGCGTACGCCTTAGACGAAACACCCAAGTTTAAACCGGTGGCGATCGCCAGTCCGGCGCGGCATGCCTTGCGCGCTTGCCAGAAAGCCTCGAATGCGATACTCAGTGTGGCTCCTGCATTCCCGAAGTGAAGCGGCTGATCGCATCGGCACATGCGCTTACATAGCCGGTGCATTGGTCGCCCGATGCCATGACTGAATCGAACCCGTTATCCGACAGCACGCCCGGCGGCGCAAGTTTTCGTTGTGCGCCGTTGATTAAGGAGATCGGGCGAGGAGCGCGCGGCGCCCGCGCGCTTTCGCATGACGATGCCTATGCGCTCTATACCGCGATGCTCGACGGGCGCGTCTCCGATGTCGAGCTGGGCGCAGTGGTGCTCGCTTACAGAGTCAAGGGCGAGACGCCGCAGGAGCTTGCGGCGATGCTTGCTGCGGCGCAAGCGTCGCTCAGACCACTCGCCACGCGCGGCGATCACTACCGCCCTGTGTCGATACCGAGCTACAACGGCGCGCGCAAGCAACCAAACCTCACACCGCTGCTCGCCTTGTTGCTTGCGCGTCGCGGCGTGCCGGTACTCGTGCATGGCGTGACAGTGGACCCGGGACGGGTGACCAGCGCCGAAATCTTTGCCGAATTGGACCTGCCGGCTGCGCGCTCGATCGACGAAATCGACCCGGCACTCGCTCACGCGCGGGTCGCATTTGCGCCGATCGACGTGCTCGCGCCCAAGATGTCCCGCTTGCTCGGGCTACGCGCGACACTCGGCGTGCGCACTACGACCCATACGCTGGTCAAGCTGCTACAACCGTTCGCCGAACCGGGACTGCGGCTGGTCAACTATACCCATCCGGCTTACCGTGACAGCCTGTCAGCGCTGTTCCGCGATTTCCCGCAGGCAGCAGCCGGTGGTGTGTTGCTGGCGCGTGGAACCGAAGGAGAAGCCGCGGCCGATACCCGGCGCCGGGTGCAGGTCGATTGGCTGCATGATCAGGTATGCGAGACGCTGGTCGATGCTGAACGTGCATCGACGCAAGCACCCGTGGTCGAACTGCCCGACGCTTTGGATGCGGCAACGACCGCGCGATGGATAACGGACGTACTGGATGGTCACGCGAGGGCACCCGAGGCCATCGTGAAGCAAGTCGAACTCATCGAGCGCGTTGCCCGATGGAGGGAATCGGGACAGGCACCGTGCGCGTAAGCGCATCGACCGTTGCGGCCGATCAGCAACGCTGTCCACCTGTGTTGCCTGCACACGCTATGTTCCATGCAACGGCTCAACGCGTGGCGACATGTTTGTGATTCGCTCGCTACGTTGTGCTGGCGTATCGCTGCGACAGCGTCGGATAGCCGCAGCGACACACGTTGCTACCTGCTGCAAATACTCCTATAGCACCGCAAGGTTAGTTGCAATAACGGGCCATGGTGCCACACGCATAGCTGCTTTGGCTCGTTGCCACAGCAATACCCGTCACGGCCGATACGGTCAACGCAACCGCCATCACTACCTTCATTACTTTGTATCCCATATTAATCTCCATATTGCTTCGGATAGCGTACTTTTTGTACGCGACATCAATATAGCATTTTGGCATCGTGGCCAAATTACCTCATGCGCGAGTCGCTCACGCGCATTCGCACAACGGCACAGTGTTTCGCATCGGGCCGCAAAATCCTTTCTTCGCGCTGACATTCGGACCGACCTGCGTCCGGCAGAAACCGCATCAACCCGCCGTTGAGCAAGCCCTCGCCGGTCGTTTGACAGCGACCATGCTATCGCCTCATCGGCCGTTCGGCTTTGACCGGACCGCAAGGGCGACAACAACGCAGCCCGCGCTCAACGATGAACCCAGGCCGCCGGCTACGCCTGCGATGCAACGCTGGACATGCGCCTGCGCTCGTGCCGATGGCCTACTCGGTCCATAGCCGACGCGCCGGTGTGAGCACCGATCTGGGTCGCACGCTACTGTTGAAAACCCAGCCCATGGCGGCAAGCGGATGACGCTCGCCACTGCAGCGACGACTGGCACGCGGCAACCCGCTGCCGCAGCCGCCTTCCGGCTTGCGGACACGACGCCCGGTGGCGCCGGCTCACTCCACCGCGCAGCGCGTCGCATGCCAGACGACCAGACGCCAGTGCCCGTTGTCGTTTGCCTGAACCGCCGTGTAGGCAATCGGGTACACAAGTGCGCCGCTGTTGGCTTCCATCTCGATCAGCACGCGCCCGTTCACCATGCAAATATCGTGGGACAGCGGCACGATCTCCTGGCTCTGCACCTCGATCTGCCGATAGCGCCGCCGGCCGCCGACGATCGAATCGATCACTTGCTGTTTGCTTTCGCGCTTGCCATTCGTATGCACATAGCTGGCGTGGTCGGCAATTAACGTGTCCAACAACTCGCTGTTGCCGTCAACCATCGCTTGAAAGCGCTTGCGCTCCAATCCCCGGATCGTCTCAATAACCTTGGCCGCCATCTGTGCCTCGCTTCGAACGCGAAACGGGCCGAGCGTGACGCCCGCTTCAGAAGTTGTATTGCAGATAAAGCTGGGTGAAATTTATACCAGGATTCGGCTGCTTGATACCGCCATTGGACACATGTTGGAAACGAAATCCCGCCTGGTACTGCTGGCGCTCGCCGAACTGCGCGCCCACGCCAACCATGTCCGCGAACTGGAACGCCGACGAGACGGTGAAACGCGCTGAGATGCGCGGGTGCGTCAACCACCGTACGCCCACGCCGGCCTCGACATACGGACGGACCTGGCCGCTGTTCTTGATGAAACGCACCACCGGCGTCATACCAAACTCGCCGATGTTCGAATGCCCATCGCCTTCGTCCGTATGCCAATACGACACATGCATTTCGCCGACCAGCGCAAAGTGCCAGGATCCCGTATCCCACCACGTCATGTCCGGATCCCATACCAGCGCCAGGTCGCCCTTCTTGATGTGGCGGTCGCCGATCCCACCGCCGAGTTGGACGCCAAACCGGTCCGCATGGGCTGCCGCGCTGGCAGCCAGCGCCAGTGCCGCCAACGCTGCGCGCAGCACGCGCTGCGCTGGCGCCGCCGGGCCGTGCTTCGTCGTGAACGTACTCATTGTTCTCCAAATATTAAGCAAGCACTGACAACGTGGTTCGCCCGCCATTTTAGGTTGCCGCGCGGATCGCTGCTCACCGCGTACTCTTTGCCGCCTTCTGCCCCTTATATTCAGCCCGCACGCCGGAGGAAACTTCTATCCGCGTCCGCGGGTCAAAAAAACTATTAGAATATCCATATCAATAGTTAAACAGAACCGGCTGCGCCACTGTCAGCCTAACGGTTTAGCACTCTGTGGCATTGAGTGCTAAGATGTAGCGGAACGCCGTTTGCGCAGTAGCGCATGAAGCTGCCGATACAAGGAGTAACACGAGTGAGCAACGCAATGAGCCTACCGAGCTCTGCAAGCTTGACGCCGGCTGGCGCAGGCGCGCTGGCGCTCGCCTCGAATTCGATGCTGCCGGGTACGCTGGGCAATCTGGACGCTTACATTCAGGCAGTCAACCGCATCCCGCTGTTGTCGCAGACCGACGAAACGCGCCTTGCGACCGAATACCGCGAGCAGAACAACTTGGATGCCGCGCGCCAGCTGGTGCTGTCGCACCTGCGGCTGGTCGTGTCGATCGCGCGCAACTACCTGGGTTACGGCCTACCTCACGCGGATCTCATCCAGGAAGGCAACATCGGCCTGATGAAGGCCGTCAAGCGCTTCGATCCGCGTCAGAACGTACGGTTGGTGTCGTATGCGATTCATTGGATCAAGGCCGAGATCCACGAATACATCCTGCGCAACTGGCGCATGGTGAAAGTCGCAACGACAAAGGCGCAGCGCAAGCTGTTCTTCAACCTGCGCAGCCACAAGCAGGGCATGCAACCTTTCACGCCAGACGAGATCGCAGGGCTCGCGAAGGAACTGAACGTCAAGCGTGAAGAAGTGACCGAGATGGAGACGCGGCTGGCCGGCGGCGATATCGCGCTCGAAGGACAGTTCGAGGACGGCGAGGAATCATTCGCGCCGATCGCCTACCTGGCCGACTCGCGTACCGAGCCGACCGCGGTGCTCGCGTCACGCCAGCGCGACCTGCTGCAGACTGAAGGCCTGGCTGATGCGCTTGAATCCCTCGATGCGCGTAGCCGTCGTATCATCGAAGCGCGCTGGCTGCAGGTGCAGGACGACGGCTCGGGCGGCGCGACGCTGCATGAACTGGCCGACGAGTTCGGCGTGTCCGCTGAGCGCATCCGCCAAATCGAGGCGAGTGCGATGAAGAAAATGCGCGGCGCGCTGCAGCAATACGCGTGAGCGTTTGCCGCGTGCACTCACCGGACCCGGCTTCGGCCGGGTTTTTATTTGCACCGCGACAAATCGACACAATACTGATGCGCGAGGCCGCAGCGTGGTGAAAATGCGGCGGTTTGACGCGCTGCAATAACTGCCCCTCATTTCCCCCCATCTATAAAATAAGTTTCGTTGAAGTCGCGCCTGCCGCGCAGCCCACGAAACACTATGTTTAGCCATGACGTTCGCCATAGCACCGATATCGACCGTGCCGACCCTGCGCAGCGCTCCGGTCTGCTAGCCGCGATCCTGCACCGCCCTGGACTGGTTCGCGAGTTGACACTGGTTGTGATGGCCAAGGTCGCGATCCTGCTCGTCTTCAAGTACACGTTGTTCAGTCATCCCCAGGCACCGCACATGGAACTGCCGCCGGCCCAGGTCGCGCAAGCGCTGTTGTCGGTGCCCGCAACACATCCGCCCGCTTCAGGTGATCATCATGATAAGTAGCGAAGTCGTCGACCTTTCGCGGCTGCAGTTCGCCATTACTGCGCTGTACCACTTTCTTTTCGTCCCACTGACGCTGGGTCTGTCCTGGCTGTTGGTCATCATGGAAGCCGTCTATGTGATGACCCGCAAGCAGATCTACAAGGACATGACCCAGTTCTGGGCCAAGTTGTTTGGCATCAACTTTGCGATGGGCGTGGTGACCGGCATCACGCTGGAGTTCCAGTTCGGCACGAACTGGTCGTACTACTCGCACTACGTCGGCGATATTTTCGGCGTGCCGCTCGCGGTAGAAGGTCTGATGGCATTCTTCCTCGAATCGACGTTCGTTGGACTCATGTTCTTTGGCTGGAACCGGCTGTCGCGCGTCGGGCATCTGATCGTCACGTTCCTCGTCGCACTTGGCTCGAACCTGTCGGCGTTGTGGATCCTGATCGCCAACGGCTGGATGAACAATCCGGTCGGCGCTGAGTTCAATTACGAAACGATGCGCATGGAACTGACCAGCTTAGCTGAGGTGGTGTTCAATCCGGTCGCGCAGGTCAAGTTCGTCCATACTGTGTCGGCAGGCTACGTGACGGCAGCGATGTTCGTGCTCGGTGTATCCTCGTGGTACCTGTTGAAGAAGCGCGATGTTGACTTCGCATTGCGCTCGTTTGCCGTCGCGGCCGGTTTTGGGCTGGCCTCAACGCTGTGCGTGATCGTACTCGGCGACGAGTCGGGTTACACGACCGGCGAAGTTCAGCAAGCCAAGCTCGCCGCGATCGAATCGGAATGGACCACCGAGCCGGCACCGGCTGCATTCACCGTATTCGGATTGCCGAACCAGGACGAGCAGCGCACCGACTACGCGCTGCGCATACCCTACGCACTGGGACTAATCGCCACGCGCTCGATCGATGAGCCCGTGATCGGGCTGCGCGATCTGATCTCTCAGAACGAGCAGCGCATCCGTAACGGTATCGTCGCGTACGGAGCGCTGCAAAAGATGAAGCAGGGCGACATGTCCGATGCAACGCGCGCGGTGTTTGACACCCACAAGAACAACCTCGGCTACGGGCTGCTCGTCAAGCGCTATGCACCGGAGGTGCTGAATGCGACTGACGCGCAAATCGCCGAGGCAGCCAAGCACTCGATTCCTCCCGTGGCACCGGTGTTCTGGTCATTCCGGCTGATGGTCGGTCTGGGCATCCTGTTCCTCGTGACATTTGTGCTCGCCTTCTGGTTCTGCGCCACGCGCAGCGTGGCGCATGAGAGCCGGCGCTGGTTCCTGCGCTGGTGCGTCTGGGCGATCCCGTTGCCGTGGCTCGCCGCCGAGTTTGGCTGGATCGTCGCCGAAATGGGCCGCCAGCCGTGGACGATCGCCGGTGTACTGCCGACGTTCTCGTCAGCCTCCAGCCTGGCGCCTTCAGACCTTTACTGGAGCATCGGCGGGTTTGTTTTGTTCTACACGGTGCTATTTATCGTCGAGATCACGCTGATGTTCAAGTATGCAAGACTCGGGCCGTCGTCGCTGCATACCGGCCGCTACCACCACGAGCAGCCGCAGCCGCATGACGACGCAACAGCTTACGAAACCCGACAGCTGTCTCACGCAGGGCAAGCCTGATGCCGTGGATCGAAGCCTTTGTTACTGGACAAAATCACTATGTTTGACTATCCGACTTTGAAGGTCATTTGGTGGGTGCTAATCGGCGTCTTGCTGCTCGGCTTCGCGCTCACCGACGGCTTCGACATGGGTGTCGGTACACTGCTGCCGTTCATCGGCAAAACCGACACCGAACGCCGCGTGATCATCAACGCGATTGGCCCCACCTGGGAGGGCAACCAGGTGTGGCTGATCACGGCCGGCGGTGCAATGTTCGCCGCGTGGCCGCTGGTCTACGCCGCTTCCTTTTCCGGCTTCTATTTCGCGATGCTGCTGGTGTTGTTCGCGCTGTTCATGCGACCGGTCGGCTTCGAGTACCGCGCCAAGCGCGACGATCCGCGGTGGCGCACGAGCTGGGATTGGGCGTTGTTCGCCGGCAGCGCGATTCCGGCGCTGGTGTTCGGTGTCGCGTTTGGCAACCTGCTGCAAGGCGTGCCATTTTGCTTCGACGACGATCTGCGCGTGAGCTACCATGGCGGCTTCTTCGCGCTGCTGAACCCGTTCGCGGTGCTGTGCGGTGCGGTCAGCGTCGGCATGCTGGTCGCGCACGGCGCCGCGTTCCTGCGCATCAAGACCGAAGGGGCAGTAGCGCGCCGCGCGTCGCACGTGCTGCGCATCGCGTCGCTGATCACAGTCGTGCTGTTCATCATGGCCGGCATTCTTGTGGCCACCCGCATCACCGGCTTCGAGATCACCCGCGCGGCGCCGCTGGACGCGCTGGCCAACCCGCTGCTCAAGCGCGTGGCCGCCGCGCCCGGCCTGTGGATGGCCAACTACATCGCCTACCCATGGATGATGCTCGCACCGGCGCTGGGCATCGTGGCCGGCGTGCTCGCACTGGCGCTTGCCTCATCGCGCTTCACCGTGGTGGGCTTCATCATGACGGGGCTGCTGGTGACCGGTGTGATCCTGACCGCTGGCTTCTCGATGTTCCCATTCATCATGCCATCGTCGCTGGACCCGGCCAGCAGCCTGACGCTGTGGGACTCGACGTCGAGCCACCGCACGCTGGGCATCATGCTGATCGTGGTGATCGTGTTCGTGCCGCTGATTATGCTGTACACCAGCTGGGTCTATCGCGTGATGCGCGGCAAGGTCACCGAGCAAGGGGTGCAAAGCAACACGCACTCGATGTACTGAGCCGCCTTACTTCAATCGACCGATCTGACGGAGCAGAGCATGTGGTATTTCAGCTGGATATTGGGTATTGGCGTCGCACTCGCGTTCGGCGTCATCAACGCGATGTGGCTCGAGTCGCATCGCGACGCACAAAGACTGACAGAGCCTAACGCGAAGAAGTAACGCGCTGAAACGGCCGGTGCCGGCTGACGGTTTTCACCGCTCCCGCGCACCTCGCCTACGCCGCATGAAGCGTCGGCATGCGGACTGTCGGCCGGGCATTAGCGGGAGAAAGGCCGCGCGACGCCCCATTCCGGGCAGCGTACTTCGGCCGTACGCGCGGCGCTAACTCGCGCCTTAGGAGGGCGGTCAGTTTCGAATGCCGCCCCCTAACGGGACCATCGACACAAGCACGGTCGAACGCCCGGCGACTAGCAGCCGCGTCACCATCGTCTTCGCGTAGCGCTCGGCCGGCATGGCCGCACACGATGTGGAACGTATCGGCAACCCGCGAGTTAGCCGGCCAGCGCCTGCAGCGCTGCGCAAGTCACACTGCCGGGGCTAGTTGCGCGGCCACGACTTCGGACAAGGCCAACGCCTCGTTAAGCATCGTCGACAACGGCTTCTCCTTCGACGTACGTGGTAACGAGCGTCAGTTCACGATCGCTCACTACCACGTCGGCGATCGGCAAACCAATCGAGGCGAGATTGCGCAGCGCTTGGTCCATCGTCAGGGTGCTGCCCGCCAGTGTGCCGTCGGCCAGCCGCACGCGTTCTGTACGTGCGAGAAAGGAGGGAAAGGCAAAAACCGGGATCTATGGTTAGTGGATAACGTATGCACCGTGATAGCGAGCGCGTCGTCGCAGGACACGGCCGTGAACATGCGCTTATCGCGCGCCCCAAGGGCGAGCTCGTCGGCGCGGCGCTTATGCGGGCTCAGCGCCTTCATGCGCGGCCGACATGGCCGGGCGCGGTAAGCCACCCATACGGCGAGCGACCCCGTGTGGAGGTAGGCCCTGTAGCCGGACCCCCCTGCCCGGCAGCCGGCCACGGGCGTCACGCCTTAGAAGGCGGGCAAGATCGCACCCTTAAATTGCGTCTCAAGGAACTTGCGAATATCGTCGGACTCGTACGCGGCCACCAGCTTCTTCACCCACGGCTTGTTCTTGTCCTGCACGCGCACGGCAATCAGGTTCGCATACGGCCCCTTCAGGTCTTCGATCGCGATTGCATCCTTGATCGGCGAGAAGCCAGCGCCCACCGCGTAGTTGTTATTGATTGCTGCGGCAGCCAGATCATCGAGCGAGCGCGGCATCTGCGCGGCATCTAACTCGACCAGCTTGATCTTCTTTGGATTCTCAATCACATCCAGCGGCGTCGCGTTCACGCCGCCCACGCCCGCACCGGCCTTCAGCTTGATGATCCCGTATTTCTGCAGCAGCAACAGCGCGCGGTTGCCGTTGGACGGATCGTTCTGGATACCGACTTTGGCGCCTTCCGGCAGGTCTTTCAACGACTTGAACTTTTTCGAGTAGAAGCCCATCGGCGACACATAGGTTAGGCCCACATTCACAATCTTGTAGCCGCGCTGCTTGATCTGGCTGTCCAAGAACGGCTGGTGCTGGAAGCCGTTCGCGTCCAGGTCGCCGGCATCAAGCGCGGCATTCGGCTGCACGTAGTCATTGAATTCGATGACTTTAATCTTCAAGCCGTTCTTCGCCGCCACCTTCGCCACTTTCGCCCAGATCTGCGCGTCCGGGCCGCTCATCGTGCCCACGCGCAGCACCGGATCGGCTCGCGCAACATTCGACAATGCAGCTGCCATTGCGACGATGGACAGCGTTTTCAGTAGTGTTCTGCGTAGCATGGGTACCCCACTTCGATTTTGAGAACGCGATGGTCGCATGGCAGCACCAACGAAGTGAACTACCGAATACGCATACGCTTATGCTTTTACGGGAGAGACCATCGGGCTACTGGCTGCCGACCACCGACGCCGACCACCGACCACCGACCACCGACCACCGACCACCGACCACCGATTACCAACTCCGACTACGGGCCACCTAGTCGAGCAACAACTTGATATCGTGCACCCACGGCATCGAACCCTGGCCGTCGCGCGCGAACAGCCGCAGCTTGCCGGCGGGATCGAACACGTAGCTCGCGGCAGTGTGATCCACCGTATAATCGGCACCATCCTTGCCCGGCTCTTTCGCGTAGTACACGCGAAACGACTTGGTCACCTTCGACAGCTGCACGTCGTTGGCAGGCCGCAGGCCGATGAACGACGGGTTGAACGCCGCAACGTACTGTGCGAGCAACGGTGCACTGTCGCGTTTTGGATCGAGCGTGACGAACAGCACCTGCACGCGTTTTGCCTGGTCGCCCAATTGCTGCATCGCTTGTGCAAGTTCGGCCATCGTCGTCGGACACACATCTGGGCAGTGCAGGTAGCCGAAGAACAGCACCACCACCTTGCCTTTGAAATCGGCCAGTGTACGTACGTGGCCGTTGGTATCGGCAAGCGCGAAGTCGGTGCCGAACTGGCTCGCGCCAGTGATGTCGACGTTCATGAACGCCGGCTTGTCGCCGCAGCCAACCAATGCGAGCGCCGTGCCGACCATGACTGCGGCCACCGCGCGCCGCAACCCGCCGTGGCTCGCACGAGCCGCTTCGCGTAGACCGGATACTACCCGGGCCGCTGCCAGAAGATGGGAAAAAGCGCGCGCCGACATCAGAAGCCGATCCAACCGCGCGCGTAGTGATCGATCAGCAATGCAACGAACAACAGCGACAAATAGACGATCGAATACCGAAATGTCTTGCGCGCAATCTCGTCCGAATAGTCGCGATACATCTTCCATGCATAGCTCAGAAACAGTACGCCGAGCACGACCGCGCTGGCGAGGTACAGCACCCCGCTCATGTCTGACACGAATGGCATCAGCGTGACGGCGAACAACACGAGCGTGTACAACAGGATATGCAGCGCAGTGAAGTGCACGCCATGGGTAACGGGCAGCATCGGCAACTTCGCGCTCTCGTAGTCCTGGCGACGATACAGCGCCAGCGCCCAGAAATGCGGTGGCGTCCATACAAAGATGATCAGCACGAGGATCCACGCGTCGCCCGGCACCGTGCCCTGCACTGCCGCCCAACCCAGCGCGGGCGGCATCGCGCCCGAGGCGCCGCCGATCACGATGTTCTGCGGCGTAGCCGGCTTCAGCAGGATCGTATAGATGACCGCGTAACCAATAAACGTCGCGAACGTCAACCACATCGTCAACGCGTTCGTGAACGTGTACAGCGTCCCCATGCCCAGCCCACCTAGCACCGCGGAAAAAGTCAGAATCTGCGCCGGTGTGATCTCGCCGCGCGCCGACGGACGCCACGCGGTACGCCGCATCATCGCGTCGATACGCTGCTCAACCAGGCAATTGATCGCAAACGCCGCGCCGGCGAACAGCCAGATGCCGATCGTGCCGCCAACCAATTTCTGCCACGGCACCATGCCGGGCGTGGACAGGAACATGCCGATCACCGCGCAGAATACGGCGAGCTGGGTGACACGCGGCTTGGTCAACGCAAAATATTGTGCGATGCGGCTGCCGGACGAGTGACGAAGCGTTGTACTGTCCATTCGTGAATCACGCGGTGACGGGGCTCGATTCCGCCGACGAGGCGGCAACGGCGCGGCTGGAGGCAATGCGCCAGTTTAACATGACAACCAGCAACAGCAGGATTGCCGCGCCGCCGTTGTGCGCGACAGCGACGGGCAGCGGCCATTGCAGCACGATGTTGGACAGGCCGGTCAGAAACTGCAGCACGACGACCGCCAGCACGCCATCGGCCAACCGTGTCAGCGTCTTCACGCGCCGGATGCGCCACGCCCATCCGAGCAGATAGGCAATGACGATTATCGCGAACGTGCGGTGGGTCCAGTGAATCGCCACGAGCGCGTCCTGCGTGATCACCTCGCCGTTGGCATCCAGGCCGAGGGCCCGCCATAGGTGGAATCCCTGCGCGAAGTCCATTGGCGGCACCCATTGCCCATTGCAGGTCGGGAAATCGGGGCACGCGAGCACCGCATAATTCGTGCTGACCCAGCCACCGAGTGCGATCTGCGCGATCAATAGTGCAAGCGCGACGAGCGCGGCCACGGAACCGCGGCTGGCGGCCGGCTCCCGCTGCGGTGCTGGCGTCATGCGCGCCGCGAACAGGCCGAGCGCCGCCAGCAAGCCAAGGCCAAGCAACAAGTGCGTGGTCACGATCACCGGCTGCAACTTCAACGTCACGGTCCACGCACCGAATGCCCCCTGCACCAGCACCAGCGCCAGCAACGCGGTCGGCCACCACGGCGAAGCCGGCAAGGGCTGGCCACGCCATCGTCGGATCCACGCGATGGCGGTCATCAGCACGATCAGCAGCCCAATCGCCATCGCAAAATAGCGGTGGGTCATCTCGATCCAGGCCTTCATCACACTGACCGGTCCGCTAGGCATCGCCGCATACGCGGCGGCGATCGACGCATGCGCAGCAAACGGCGACGAACTGGCATAGCAGCCGGGCCAGTCCGGACAGCCCAGGCCCGAGTCGGTCAAGCGCGTGAAGCCACCGAACATCACGAGGTCCAGCGTCAGGAACATCGTCAGCCAGGCCAGCTTGCGATAGCGGTCCGAGCGCACCCGCAACAGGATCCAGCCAAAAGGCAACAGCGCGACTGCCACGCCGATCAACGCAAGCTCAACGACAAACATGGCAATGGTGTAGGGACTTCATCGAAAGGCGGCCCGACCGTTCAGCCGATTCTCGACCATTTGAGCAGCTTGGTCAGGTCCTGCTTGATCCGCGACGGATCCGGATCGCGCGGAAAGCGCATCATCAAGTTTCCGTTCGGGTCAACCAAGTAAATGTGCGAGGCGATCGAATCGCCAGCCACATCCGGATCGGGCGGCAGCCACGCGGCGACCTGCGCCGGCGGCACGATCAGCTTGGGCGTGTCCGGGTACGCACCAGCGACGCGCGCCGGTATCGCGCCGTCGTCGGTGCGCAGCCATACAGTAAGGACTCGCTCACGTTCGGCGCCCTGCGTCGCCCGCACCTGCCGCATGAAGTACAGTTTTTTCGCGCACGCGTCATCGCAGGCACTCGGATCGACCGACAACATCAGCCATTTCCCTTTCAGCGAATCGAGCCGCATCGGATGACCCGTTTCATCACGCACGATAAGATGATCCGGAATCGGCCGTTGCGGCTGGATCAATTGGCCGTAGCTAGTCGAGCCACCGCCGGGCTTGAATACGTAGTACATCAAGTACGATGCGACGACGGGCGCGGCACAAACCGCGGCCAGCAACAGCAGCATCCACCGCGTACGCCGCCTGCCACGATGCGATGCGGGCACGCCGCCGGTGACCATCGGGTCGACGCGGCGCGTACAGGGCACCTCGGAACCGGGTTCCGATCGAGAAGAATCGGTCAACGCTACACTCCTTCACACTTCATTCACAACATCGGTTGCCGCGCTGGCTACGCGTTGCACGCGCCGCCACACTGCCACACTGCCACACTGCCACACTGCCACACTGCCACACTGCCAAGTCACCAAGTCACCAAGTCACCGCGCAGGATCATGCCTGAGCGTCGTTGCCGCCCCGCGCAGCGCGGCGCGCCGCATACAGCCCAAAGGCAAGCGCCGCCAACGCCATGCCCCACCACTGCACCATATAGCCATAGTTACGTTCGACACCGGTGTCCGGTGCCGGCCAGTCACGCACCAGCCCGTCCGCCGTGTCATTGGTCTGTTGCAGCACAAACGGCTCCAGCGGCAAACCGGTCTCCGCTGCGTACGATCCCACATCCAGGTTCTGGCGGATCGACTGGTGCGGCGCCGCCCCCCCTCGCCCGAGTTCGAACGCGCGCGACGCATCCGCCCGAGCCACGCCCTCGATCGTCACCTCGCCGGAAGGCGTACGATAGGGTGCGATCACGCTGCGCTGCTGCGCGTTGCGCGGCAGCCAGCCCCGGTTGACCAGCACGTAGCCGCCAGCCGCCAGCTTCAGCGGCGTGACGACATAGAAGCCGGGCTGGTCGTTGTACAGCCGATTGTCCAAATAGACCGTCGCATCCGGCACGAACCGGCCGCGCACCACGACGCGGTGGAACTCGATGTCCGCCAGCGCCCATCTACGACCATCCAGCGATATCGGGGTCGCATGCTCGAACCGCTCGATACGCGCCTGCAGCGCCTCTTTCTGGTGTGCACGGTCACGCTGCCAGAATCCGAGCCGGACGGTCACCGCGATAACGATCAGCACCGCCAACGCTGGCCAAAAGCGGATTTTCAGCATGCCGGCACGACAGCGCGTACCATCCAACATAGTGGGATAATATCCAAACAGCTTTTTTCGGCCTTCTTCATGGGTATCCTTGTTGCCATCGCGTTCACACTGATTATTGCCAGTATGGCGTGCGCACTCTATTTCATGATGCGCGACCGCGGCACCACCAAACGGATGGTGTGGTCGCTCGCGACGCGCGTTGGCTTATCCATCTCACTGTTCCTGTTCATCCTATTCGCGCACTGGATAGGTTGGATAGAGTCGACCGGCATTCCGTACGGACGATAAATGTCGTCGCTTCCCGCAAAATGCAAAACGCCGCCTTGAAGAAGGGCGGCGTTTTGTCACAGTGAATATCACAACCAGTAAACAACCACATACAGTCCAAGCCAGACGACGTCAACGAAGTGCCAATACCATGCGGCGCCTTCAAACGCGAAGTGATGATCGGGCTTGAAGTGTCCACGGATCAGTCGCACCAGCACAACGGCCAGCATCAACGCGCCCATCGTCACGTGAAAACCGTGAAACCCAGTCAACAAAAAGAACGTCGAGCCGTAGACACCGGAGGTCAACTTCAGGTTCAGTTCGTTGTACGCGTGAAAATACTCATATCCCTGCATGAATAGGAAAATCACGCCGAGCAACACCGTCGCGGCCAGCCACACAATCGCCTTGTTACGATGATCGTCGCGCAACGCATGGTGCGCAACCGTTAGCGTCGCGCCCGACGTTAGCAGCAATGCGGTATTGATCGTCGGAATGGGCCACGGCTGCATCGACTTGAAATGCGCGACCAGATTGGACGGGCCGTTGTTCGGCCACACTGCGGCAAAGTCAGGCCATATCAACTTCGCATCGAGATTACCCAGGTCGTGCAACGCGAACTGCCGCGCATAAAACAACGCGCCAAAGAACGCGCCAAAGAACATCACTTCGGAGAAGATAAACCAGCTCATGCTCCACCGATACGACGTATCGACGCGCTTGCCGTACATCCCGATCTCGGACTCACCGATCGAATCGCCGAACCAGTGCCACAGCACAAATAACAACCACGCGAGACCGAGTGCAAACGTGAGTGGCGCGAGCGACACGCCGTTAATCCAGCCGGCGAGCGAGCCAAGCATGACCAGCAAGCCCGCTGCCGCGGCGATCGGATGCTGCGACGGATTGGGTATGAAGTAATACGGGCTCTCGTTTTGTCCGCTCATTGTTGATTCTCCACTTCAGTCCAGTTCTTTCTTGATGCAGGTCCTGTCTTGTCCACCACCGACGCCGGCTTTCGCGATTAAGAAGTCGGCTGCGTCACCCAGTGAACGACCACTAGCAGGATCCCGATGAACACCGCAGCGCAGACAACGCCCGCAACGATCACGTGCAACGGGTTCAGGCTTGCCAGATCGCGTTCATGATCTTTGCCCTTGCGTACGCCAAAAAACGACCATAGCACCGCGCGTATCGATTGGGTGAAACGCGCGACGGCGCCCGCCTTCAAGTCCTGCGGCCGATCCGACATGACCGTCCTCCCACTTTTCATGCGACCCGATGCTTGAGCACGACACTCATAAAGAAGACGGCAACAATCCCGATCAAAATAGCCAGCAATCGGCGGTTGGCCGCACGTTGCTCAGCTGGCGTTCGTCTTTTTTGTGAATCCGTTCGCATCATTTTGCGGCCCCGGCGCCCACCAGGGCCCCCATCACAGTAACAGCATGTTCGTTTCGATTACCGTCCAATGCTCATTTAACCGTCGGCGGCGTTTCGAACGTATGGAATGGCGCCGGGCTGGGCACGGTCCACTCAAGACCCGTTGCACCATCCCATGGTTGGTCTTCCGCTTTCACGTGTTCGCCATGACCACGGTACGCCGGCAATGCGACCGCCAGCAGGAAGTACACTTGTGCAAGCCCAAAACCGAATGCACCGATCGTCGCAATCTGGTTAAAATCGGTGAACTGCGCCGGATAGTCAGCGTAGCGGCGCGGCATACCGGCCAGCCCAAGGAAGTGCATCGGGAAGAACGTGATGTTGAAGAAGATCATCGACGTCCAGAAATGAATCTTTCCGCGTGTCTCGTTATACATCCAGCCGGTCCACTTCGGCGACCAGTAATACCATCCAGCAAACAGCGCGAACAGCGATCCGGCAACGAGTACATAATGGAAGTGCGCGACCACGTAATACGTGCCGTGAAGCGGGACATCGAGCGGCGCCATCGACAGGATCAATCCGGTAAAGCCGCCCATCGTGAACACAAAGATGAAGCCGATGGCGAACAGCATCGGCGCCTCAAACGAGAGCGCACCACGCCACATCGTTGCGACCCAGTTGAATACCTTGACGCCAGTGGGCACCGCAATGAGCATCGTCGCGTACATGAAAAATAGCTGGCCGGTGACTGGCATACCGGTCACGAACATGTGGTGCGCCCACACCATGAACGACAGGATCGCAATCGACGCCGTGGCATACACCATCGAGCTATAGCCGAACAGCGGCTTGCGCGAGAATGCCGGTACGACCTGCGAGATGATCCCGAACGCCGGCAAAATCATGATATAGACTTCGGGGTGACCGAAGAACCAGAAGATGTGCTGATACAGCACCGGATCACCGCCGCCGGCCGGATTGAAAAACGCCGTGCCGAAATGCCGATCAAACAGCAACATGGTGATCGCACCGGCCAGTACAGGCATCACCGCGATCAACAGAAATGCGGTGATCAGCCAGGTCCAGCAAAACATCGGCATCTTCATCAGCGTCATGCCAGGCGCGCGCATGTTCAGGATCGTCACAATGATGTTGATCGCGCCCATGATCGACGACGCACCCATGATGTGCACCGCGAAGATGCCGAGATCCATGCCCGGCCCCATTTGCACTGACAGCGGCGCATACAGCGTCCATCCCGCGGCGGTCGCGCCGCCCGGCGAGAAAAACGAGCCGACTAGCAGTACCGCGGCAACCGGCAGCAGCCAGAAGCTGAAGTTATTCATCCGCGCAAACGCCATGTCGGCCGCGCCGATTTGCAGCGGCACCATCCAGTTCGCAAAGCCGACAAACGCTGGCATGATGGCGCCGAACACCATGATCAGCCCGTGCATCGTCGTGAGCTGGTTGAAGAACTCGGGCCGCATGATCTGCAGGCCTGGTTCAAACAACTCCGCGCGAATCAGCAGCGCCATCACCCCGCCCGACAGAAACATCACGAACGAGAAAATCAGGTACAGCGTGCCAATGTCCTTGTGATTGGTCGCGAACAACCAGCGCCGCCAGCCATGCGGATGCTCGTGCGCATGGTCGTGTGCGTGATCGTGACCTGCCGCGACGTCGTGTCCGATCGTTGACATAACACTTCTCCTAAAACGAATTCCGGGGCCGAATCAACGGTTGCATGCGGGACATCAGGCGCCGTTGCCGGCTACCGCGACGGCGGGCATTTTGCCGTTGCGCGCGTCTGTGACCTGCCGTGGTTGCAATACCACACCGTTGTGGTTGTCCCACGTATTGCTCACAAACGTCATGACCGACGCAATGTCGACGTCGCTTAGCGTCGGCCCCCACGCCGGCATTTGTCCCTTTCCATTCAGCACGACGTTCAGGTGTCCGGCAATCGGGCCTTTGACGACCGGGCTGCCGTCAAGCGCCGGGAACGGCCCGGTGCCCTTGCCGGTCGGTTGGTGGCAAACCGCACAGTTGGCCGCGTACACCTTTGCACCCTGCTCCTTCAGTTCATCCATCGTATACGTTTTGTTCGGCTCGTTTGCGGACGCGCTCATTTTCTTTTGCTCGTCGGCGACCCATTTCGCATAGTCGTCCGCGCTCTTGACTTCAACGACAACCGGCATGTACGCATGCTCTTTACCGCACAGCTCGGTGCAGAAACCACGATACGTACCGACCTTTTCGGCCTTGAACCAGGTTTCGCGCGTGAAGCCGGGAATCGCATCTTGCTTGACACCGAATGCAGGCACGTACCAAGAGTGCACAACGTCCGCGGCCGTTGTGATAATCCGAATTTTCTGGCCCACCGGCACAACGAGCGGATTGTCGACTTCCTGCAGATAGGTATCGGAAATCGGCTCCTTGCCGTTGATCATCGAGCGTGGCGTCGTCAGCGTCGACAGAAAGCTGATCCCCTCGCCCAGCCCCTTCACGTAGTCATAACCCCATTTCCATTGGTAGCCGGTGACCTTGATCGTCAAATCCGCGTTGGACGTGTCTTTCATCGCGACCACCGCCTTCGTCGCAGGCAACGCCATCAGCACGACGATCAGGAACGGCACGACGGTCCAAATAATTTCGACGGTGGTGCTTTCATGAAAGTGGGCGGGTTTGAAGCCTTTCGATTTGCGGTGCACGAGGATCGAATAGCACATCACACCAAACACGCCGACAAAGATCACCGCGCAGATGATCAACATCATCGTATGCAAGCCGTAGAGCTCCTCGGCGATCTTGGTGACGGGCGGCTGGAAATTCAGTTGGTTGACCGCCGGGCCGCCCGGCATGTCATTGACCGCCTGGGCCGTGCCTGCGACGAGCCACGTACTCGCGGCAAGCATGCCCACGAGGGCTCGCTTGATTGTTTTCATAGCTTCCTTACCCAAAATTACCATTCAGACTCGCCTTCCGCCCTGCTGCCCCAGTGCCCGCACGACGCGCTCTGCTTGAGCCGCGCGCGCAACTCGCGCGCAAATTCGGCGCGATGGCCGAACGCAAGATGCCGCCCAACCGATATCAACACCCGACCCGATGCCACGGTCACATATTGTCGCGACTCGCGGCCCGGCTCGATCCGGACACAGCGCGGGTTGAACTCGAATTGCGTGACGTTGCCGGCGCTCACCCGTCGAATCAAAAGATGGTCCGGGCACAGACAAATGTATGCTACGTGCCCATCGCCTCCATATTGCGGAACCCCGGGTGACAAACTGACGCATTATAGGCGGGTTCATGGCCATCCACAAGCAACGCCAAACCGGCTCGAACCTTTGCCCGACAAGCCTCTGCGCCATTTTGACGCAGTTTGCGACAGTCATTTTCAGCAGCGATTTCCGGGATAACGAAGTACCGGTCTCGCCGCCCACGCGCGCCTGCCGATGCATCAGGAAGACGTCCTGCGCCCACCGCGCGACAGATGGCCGATCTCGTCGATGCGCACGATGCCATGGCCTTCAGGCGTCACGCGGGCCACCGCCTTCCACGCATGACCGTAGACCACCTCGAAGGTGAGCGGTATCGTGCCGTCGGGCTGCCGTTGGGCTTCCAGCGCGTCGAGCAGGCGACGATACGTGCCGCGCGAAATCAGGCCACGCGACACATCGGCGCGCGCGTCGCCGCGCCGCGCACCTTGCGGCGGCATCGCCCCCCAGCGGCGCACATCCGCCAACAACGATTGCGCAGACGAGTACGTGATGGTGAGTGTCTCCATGTCCATCACCGGAATCTCGAAGCCGCTGGCAACCAGCATGTCGCCACAGTCGTGCATATCGACGAAGTCGAGCACGTGCTGCGCCGCGCCGCCATCCGCGACCGCCCATGCGCCACGCAACTCGCGCAGCGTATCAGGACCGAGCGTGGAAAACATCAGCAGCCCGCCGGTTTTCAGTACCCGATGCCACTCGGGAAACACCAGGTCCGGACGCGCATGCCACTGCAGCGCCAGATTTGACCATAGCAAGTCAAAGCGCTCCGGCGCAAACGGCAGCGCGCCGAAGTCGGCCTGCACCCGGTCGCGCGGTTGGGCGCGGCCCGGCGCGAGATGACGCAGTGCGGCCGGCAGCAAGCGACGCCAGCCGCCTGCTGGGGCGAGCTGCCCGCACGCCGCGTCGGCGCCGCCGCAACTCGACGAGTGCGCGGCGCCGAGCATCGCTCGCGATAGGTCCACGCCATAGACGGTGGCCTGCGCGAAGCGCACGCGCAGCGTATCGATGTCCTCGCCCGCACCGCACCCCGCGTCGAGCACCCGCGCCGGCTGCAGCTTGATGTACTGCAATCGTTCATGCATGCGCTGCGCGATCTCGCGCGGCAGGAACGCCACGTCGCAAAATTGCGCGGCACGGCGATCAAAAATCTGCCTGAGCTGGCGCAACCTGGGGGTGCGCTGCGCGCCCACATCGGTGTCTTGGTCCGTCGGGCGGTCGTGATCGGTTGGCATGAGCATAGGCTTGCGGGAAGGGCCGCAGTATACTCGTTCGACCGCCCTGAGCCAGTATCCCTTTCCATTTCTTGATGAAGCAGTCTACCCCGTTGCCCACACCAGCCCGCGACAGTATATCCGTCAACGATCACAGCAGTGGCCGACAGCAGGGCCACGGGTGGCCCGCTGCGGCGGCGGTGCGCATCGCCCACCCAGGCCGCGCCCCCGTCGCGCCGCGCACCGGCCGTGGGCAGCGCCGCTGGGTAGCCACGCTGCGCGGCTTATGTCGCAGCGCTTGGCGCACTGCATTACCAACGCAGTGCGCGCTCTGTGGCAATTTGTCGCACGATGTACTGTGCAACGCCTGCGATGAAATTTACTGGAATGAAACACGGCTGCGCTGCCCGCGCTGCGCACTGCCACTGCCACTGCCACTGCCACTGCCACTGCCACTGCCACTGCCACTGCCACGCAATGTTGCAACGCAATGCTCGTTTTGCGTACAGGCACGACCGGCGTTCGACGCCACCGTGACGCTTGCCGATTATGCGCCGCCGCTCGACCAGTTGGTGGCCGACTTGAAATTTCGCTCCCGTATCGAGCTTGGGCGCGATTTCGCGCGCCGGCTGGCACTCGCGTCGCAAGACCTGCCTGAGTTGCCCGACGTGTTGATCGCCGTGCCACTTTCAGCGCCGAGGCTCTCAGCGCGCGGCTACAACCAGGCTTGGGAGATCGCACGTGCGCTCGCCCGGCGCCTCGGCGTGCGCGCCGATCCGCGCGCCGTCGTGCGTGTGCGCGACACCGGGCAACAAGCGCTGCTCGGTGCAACCGCCCGGCGCGCGAACCTGGCTGGCGCATTCGCGCTGCGCAAGACGGTCCGCGGCCAACACGTGGGCATTGTCGACGACGTGATGACATCCGGGGCGACGCTCGATACGCTCGCGCGAATGCTCAAGGATGCTGGCGCGCGACGCGTCACCAATTTCGTCGCGCTGCGCACGCCGCGCGCATAATCAGCCCCGGGCGGCCACGATCACGACCGGCACTCGTCCGGCAACACCCACGCCAGCCACCTCATTGACTCATTCCATGTTCAACGTCGTTCTAGTCGAACCCGAGATTCCGCCGAACACCGGCAACATCATTCGCCTCTGCGCGAATACTGGCGCCACGCTGCACCTGGTCGAGCCGCTGGGCTTTCCACTGGACGACGCGAAGATGCGCCGCGCCGGTCTCGATTATCACGAATACGCGCAGATGCGCGTACACCGAGACTGGAACACACTGCTCGCCACAGAGCAGCCCGACCCAGCCCGGATGTTCGCATTCACGACCCGAGGCTCGTCGATGTTCGGAAACCGCGCGTTCCATCCCGGCGATTGGTTTGTATTCGGCGCCGAAACGCGAGGCCTGTGCGACACAGTGCTGCAGCACTTTGCCGCCGACCAGCGTGTACGCCTGCCGATGCGCGTCGGCAGCCGCAGCCTAAACCTGTCCAATACGGTGGCCATCGTGGTATTCGAGGCGTGGCGGCAACATGGCTTCGAGGGCGGCGCCTGAACGGCGCGATAGTCGTCGCCAGTTATCTCTTAGCGCGCGAGTTCCGCCTCGTAAAGCCGTAGCATGGCCGCATCGAAGCACGCAAAGATCACGTGCTCGAGCGCCGGAACGGCGCGCAACGTGTCAATCACGGTCGATACGGCGATCTTTACGGCCTGCGGCGCCGGAAAATGGAAAACTCCGCAACTGATTGCCGGAAACGCGATGCTGCGGCACTGGGACTCGTGCGCCAATTCCAGCACGCGGCGGTAGCAACCGGCCAGCAAGTCGGGTTCACCGTGCTCGCCGTCGTGCCAGACGGGGCCAACCGCGTGGATCACATACCGCGCCGGCAACCGGTACGCGCCAGTGATCCTGGCATCGCCGGTGCGGCAGCCGCCGAGTGCCCGGCACGCCTCAAGCAACTCAGGACCGGCCGCGCGGTGAATCGCGCCATCGACCCCGCCCCCACCGTGCAGTGACGTATTAGCCGCGTTGACGATCGCGTCAACCTTTAGGGTCGTGATATCGGCTTGCCGCGCTCGAAGCACACAACCGCCGATCAACAGTTGGGCTGACTGCATGATGACCTCCTACATGCCGTGCCCGGCAAACGAACACCTCGACTCGCCCGCCCCCGTTCAGTTCGTCTCGGCCTTCACATCCCGCCGCAACAGCGCATCGACTGCGGCGCGGGGCGCCACGCCGTCAAACAGCACGCCGCAGACGGCTTCGGTAATCGGCATCTCGATTCCATGCTGACGCGCAATGGCCAATACCGCGCGCGCGCATCGCACCCCTTCGGCGACATGCCCCAACGCGGCCAAGATCTCATCCAGCGCGCGTCCAGCCGCCAGTTGGAAACCCACGGTGCGGTTGCGCGACAGATCGCCGGTCGCGGTCAGGATTAGATCACCCAACCCGGTCAGACCAGTAAAGGTATCGTACCGTCCACCGAGCGCGACGCCGAATCGCGTCATTTCCGCCAGCCCGCGCGTGATCAGCGCAGCACGTGCGTTCAGGCCGAGCCCGAGCCCGTCGGCAATGCCGGTGGCGACTGCCAGCACGTTCTTGACCGCACCGCCCACTTCGACGCCGACGACATCGTCTCCAGTATAGACGCGCATCGAGCCATGATGGAATGCATCGACGGTGCGCCGCCGGCATTCGGCGCTCGCGCTGGCGACGGTCAACGCGACAGGCAGGCCCTGGGCCACTTCCCGCGCGAAGCTCGGGCCAGACAGCGCGCCGCAACTCGGGTGCGCGCCTAGCACATCGGCAACGAGCTGATGCGGCAAATGCATCGTGTCCACATCGAAGCCCTTACACAACCAAACAAGGTGTGACGGCACGTGGCCCGCATTGCGCATCGCGGTGCAGGCGTCGGCCAGCCCCGCGACCGGTGTGCCAAGCACGCACAGCGCATCGTCCGCAAGCGCATGTTGCAGCGCGCTCCCCAGGTCGGACTCGTAGCGCAGCGCGGGGTCCAACGCAATGCCTGGCAGATAGCGGCGATTCTCGCGCGCGGCAGCAAGGTCGGCTAGGAGAGCCGGATCGCGGGCCCACAGCAGCGTGTCATGGCGCTGCGCGAGGTGACTGGCCAGCGCAGTGCCCCACGCACCGGCGCCGAGTACGGCAACTTTCATTTCCGGTACCTCGCATCAGCAACCTCGTTGCAGTCCGTCCAGATACTCGGCGCCACAGCGATCGGCCGTGCGTCGATCATCTGCGCCGCGCTCAGTGCGTGGTCGCGGAGCCTTCGTTGGCCGCGCCGTTGCCTGGCTGGTTATTGACCTGCGCCAGCCGCTGCTCGTACAGCGCCTGAAAGTTGATTTCGGCCAAGTGGATCGGTGGGAAGCCGGCACGGGTGATCGCATCGGCGACGTTTGAGCGCAGGTACGGAAAAATAATCGTCGGGCAGGCGATGCCGATCAGCGGATCGATCTGCTCGTTCGGAATGTTGCGTATGTCGAAGATACCAGCTTGCTTGGCCTCGATCAGGAAGGCAACCTTGGTGGCGACCTTCGCCGTCACGGTGCCCGTCACGATCACCTCGAACACGCCGTCAGCAAGCCGCTCCGCCTTAACGTCGACTTCGACTTCAACGCCGGGCATCTCCTGCTCCAAGAAGATTGCTGGCGAATTCGGCTGCTCGAGCGACAAATCCTTTAAGTAAATGCGCTGGATGTTAAAGAACGGCTGGTTGTTCTGCTGGTCGGACATGAACTTTCCTTCGGTGAAAGGGGCGGGTGCGCCCGGCATCGAGCCGCTGCACGCCGCGCGAATGGCGCGGCCCAAGCGAGACCGGGGCGCGCGCGTATAACGGCTTGCCGACGCCGCGGGAGCGTCGGCAAAGGTGTCAATCAGACGAGCGTCAAACCGCCTCGAGCAGCGGCATCAGCCCGCCGGCACGGTCGAGCGCGGACAGGTCATCGTAGCCGCCGACGTGGGTCTGGCCGATAAAGACTTGCGGCACTGTACGCCGGCCGGTGCGCTCCATCATTTCCGCCCGACGTTCAGGATCGCGATCGATTAGCACTTTCTCGATGTGCTCGACACCGCGCGACTTCAACAGCCGCTCAGCCATCTGGCAATACGGACAGACCTGGGTGCTATACATGACCACCTTGTTCATTTCGCCGCTCCTTGCTTGACGACCGGCATGCCGGACTGCTGCCACGCGTTGACGCCGCCTTGCAGCATGAACACTTCCGCGTAACCGGCTTCCTTCAGCACATGCTGCGCCCTGGCCGAATGCCCGCCGTTTTGGCAGACTAGCAGCACTGGCGTGTTCTTGTTTTTGGCCACTTGCGCAACTTTACTCTTCAACTCGTCGAACGGCAGATGACGCGCCTGCGGTAAGTGACCCTGCGCGAATTCATCGGCATCGCGCAAGTCGATAACGACCGCATTACGGCGGTTGATCAGTTGCGTGGCGTCCGCGGCGGACAGGCCGCGGTCGCGCCGCGTGATGACCGGCCACAGCAGCAGTCCTCCGGAAATGAGGGCAATAGCGATCAATACAAGGTTAGCTGGCTCGGTGAAAAATTTCACGGATGGCATTCGCACAAAGAAGACAATCCAACATTATAAAATATCCGTATGATGCGCTAACGTGCGCCGTTGGATCGGCGTGCGCCGGCGGCCTACCGCTTCCTGACTACCGTTCACATTGACATGTACAAGCTCGTCCTCATCCGCCACGGCGAATCGACGTGGAACAAGGAAAACCGCTTCACTGGCTGGGTCGACGTCGACCTCACTGACAAAGGCGCGGCCCAAGCGCGGCACGCCGGCGTGCTGCTCAAGCAGGCCGGCTACACGTTCGACATCGCGTATACGTCCGTGCTCAAGCGCGCCATCCGCACGCTGTGGCACGTGCAGGATGAAATGGATCTCATGTATATCCCCGTCGTGCACTCGTGGCGCCTGAACGAGCGGCACTACGGCGCGCTGTCCGGGCTGAACAAGGCTGAAACGGCAGCGCAGTACGGTGACGAACAGGTGCTGATATGGCGGCGCAGCTACGATACGCCACCGCCGGCGCTCGAGCCGTCCGATCCGCGCACGTCGTACAATGACCCGCGCTACGCCAAGGTGCCGCGCGAGTCGCTGCCGCTCACGGAATGCTTGAAGGACACGGTCGCGCGCGTGCTGCCGATCTGGAACGAATCGATCGCGCCGGCCATCAAGTCGGGCCGCAACGTGCTAATTGCCGCGCATGGCAACTCGATCCGCGCACTGGTCAAATACCTGGACGACATCTCGGATATCGATATCGTCGGGCTGAACATCCCGAACGGCGTGCCGCTCGTCTACGAGTTGAACGAAGCACTCAAACCCATCAAGCACTATTATCTAGGTGACGCAGCGGCGATCGCCAACGCGCAGGCCGCGGTCGCGAACCAGGGTAAGGCTGCCTAATTTTCCGAACCGTGCCGCCAGTGGCCTGTCCAACGGCGGTTATACTTGCTCTCCGATGAGCGCCCGCCGGGCGCTGCCGCGCGTCATAACACGCCACCGCAACTGTTTACTTTATGCGCAAGACTCTGAAGAACGCAGGTCTGATCGCCGCCGGCCTCGCGACCGGCATGTTCGCCACGCTCCAATTTTCGGCGTCCGCCGCGACCAGCACAACCGCGCCACTGCCGCTAGATCAGTTGCGGCTGTTCGCCGAGGTATTCGGCCAAATTAAGCACGAGTACGTCGAGCCAGTCGATGACAAGAAGCTGTTGACCGCGGCGATCAAAGGCATGGTGTCAAGCCTGGATCCGCACTCATCGTACCTGGACAAGACTGATTATCAGGAATTACAGGAACAGACCAAGGGGCGCTTCGCGGGGCTGGGCATCGAAATCTCGCAGGAGGACGGCCTGGTGAAGGTCATCTCGCCGATCGAGGATACGCCGGCGTTTCGCGCCGGCATCCGCCCGGGCGACCTGATTACGCGGGTCAACGACAAGCCGGTGCGCGGCATGACGCTGGACCGGGCGGTTAAGCAGATGCGCGGCGAGCCGGGTACGAAGGTCACGTTGACCATCTATCGCAAGAGCGACGAGCGCACGTTCCCGATCACCGTCACTCGCGCGGTGATCAAAGTCCAGAGCGTGAAGACAAAGATTGTGCAACCGGGCTATGCGTGGGTGCGAATTACAAGCTTCCAAGAGCGCACCGTGCCGGACCTGGCGGCTAAGCTCACTGATATCGCACACCAGCAACCGCAGCTCAAGGGCCTGATCCTGGACTTGCGCAACAACGGTGGTGGCCTGCTGCAAAGCGCGGTCGGCGTGGCCGGCGTATTTCTGCCGCCGGATTCGGTGGTCGTGTCGACCAATGGCCAAATCGCCGATGCCAAGCAAACCTATCGCGACACGTTCGACAACTATCGGTTGTCGACCTTCGACAGCGACCCGCTAAAGAACCTGCCCGCGATTTACAAGACGGTGCCGATGGTGGTGCTGGTCAACGCGTACTCGGCGTCGGCCTCCGAAATTGTCTCCGGCGCACTGCAGGACCAGCATCGCGCGCTGATCATGGGCAAGACCACGTTCGGCAAGGGGTCGGTGCAGACGGTGCGCCCAATGACCGCCGACACTGCACTGCGCCTGACGACCGCGTACTACTATACGCCGAGCGGCCGTTCGATCCAGAATAAGGGTATTCGTCCCGACATCCCGGTCGACCAGTTCGCGGACGGCGATCCGGACGATGCCCTGGTCACGCGCGAGGTCGATTATTCGAATCACCTGGCCAACACGCAGGACCCGAACGAGAAGGCCGAGCAGGAAAAGCGCGAGCAGAACCGGCTCGACCAATTGCGTCAGCTTGAGGAGCAGAATTCGAAGAAGACGCAGGAACAGCGCGAGAAGGAACGCAGCCGTCCACCGATCGAGTTCGGTAGCAGCGATGACTTCATGCTGCAGCAGGCGATGCACCAGCTCAAGGGCGAACCGGTGCAAGTCTCCAAGTCGCTGACCGAGCGCAAGATGGCCGAGAATAAGCCGCCCCGCTCCGCGTCCGCGCCGATCGCGGTGAAGCCCGCGCTACCTGCGGTGCCGAGTACTGACCATGTCCCGGCATTGGCGCCCGCCGGCGCGTCCGCGCCACGCTAGACACCAGGCGCGCGTTGTCGGCCGACATCGCACACGCCGGCGGCGGCGTGTCGGCGGTGATGTTGCCGACACGCCGCGCATGAACTCCGACGAATGCTGCAATGAACGACGACCAACTGCTGCGCTATTCGCGCCACATCCTACTCGACGAAATCGGTATTGAGGCACAGCAGCGCTTTCTGGACGCGCACGTGTTGGTTATCGGGGCCGGCGGCCTCGGTTCGCCGGCTGCGATGTACCTCGGTGCAGCGGGCGTTGGCACGCTGACGCTGGTCGATGCCGACACCGTCGATCTGACCAACCTGCAACGACAGATTCTGCATTCGAGCGACACCATCGGACAGGCCAAGGTCGCCTCGGGACGTGCAACGCTCACCCGCATCAATCCCGACGTACGCGTGAACGCGATCCGCGCGCGCGCGGACGATGCACTGCTGCAGCAATGGGTGCTGCACGCCGACGTCGTGCTCGATTGCAGCGACAATTTCGCGACCCGTCATGCGGTGAATCGCGCATGCGTCCGGCATCGCGTGCCGCTGGTATCCGGCGCGGCGTTGCGCTTTGACGGGCAGATCAGTACGTTCGATGCGCGCGATCCGACTTCACCCTGCTATGCGTGCGTGTTCGCGCCAGACCAGCCGTTCGATGAAGTCGCATGCTCGACGATGGGCGTGTTCTCCCCGTTGGTGGGCATCATCGGCGCGATGCAAGCGGCCGAAGCGCTGCGCGTGATCGCCGGGATCGGGCGTACGCTGGTCGGACGGCTGATGATGCTCGACGCGATGACGATGGACTGGCAGACGATGCGTATCGGCCGCCAGGCCGATTGCCTGGTGTGTGGCGTGCCGCATCGCGGCGCTGACACCGCGCCGTAGCACGCCGCCGCGTTACGCTTGCAGCAACCGGTCGAGCGCTGCCTGGATTTCTTCCGGCTCGTATGACGCCAGGACGTCCTCGACCGGCTTTTCCAGACTTTTCAATTGCGCGCGCAGCACCTCCTGCTTGACCAGCAACAACTGGCTCGGATGCATCGAGAACTCGGTCAGCCCCATCCCGAGCAGCAGCCGCGTCAGCGCCGGATCGCCGGCCATTTCCCCGCACACCGACACCGGCACGCCGGCTCGCCTGGTTTCGCGCAGTGTCATGCCGATCAGTTGCAGTACCGCGGGATGCAGCGGGTCATATAAATGCGCGACCGCATTGTCCGCGCGATCAATCGCCAATGTGTATTGAATCAGGTCGTTGGTGCCGATCGACAGGAAGTCGAGGCGCTTCAGAAACAGAGGCAGCGCGATCACGGCAGCCGGGATCTCGATCATCGCGCCGACCCGCACGTTCGGATCGTATGCTAGGCCCGCATCGTCGAGCTGGTGCTTGGCCTGCGCGATCAAGTCCAGCGTCTGGTCGATCTCGCACGCATGGGCGAGCATCGGCACGAGAATCTTCACGGCCCCAAACGCCGAGGCACGCAGGATGGCCCGCAACTGCGTGAGAAACATCTGCGGCTCAGACAGGCTCCAGCGGATCGCACGCAAACCAAGCGCCGGGTTGGGCGCTGTCTCGAATTCGTCGCGCGAATCGAGCGGTTTGTCGGCGCCAACGTCGATTGTGCGGATCGTCACCGGCAAGCCGTTCATCGTCTGCACGACGCGTCGATACGCATCGAATTGCTGTTCCTCTTCCGGCAACTCGCCACGCGGGTTCATGAACAGAAATTCGGTGCGGAACAGCCCGACGCCGACTGCGCCGGCGTCCAGCGCGGCGCGTGCATCGTCCGGCAGCTCGATATTTGCCAGCAGATCGATCTTTGTGCCGCATACGGTCTGCGTCGGCGAAAACTTCAGCCGCTGCAGCTTGCGTTGCTCAAGCAGCTTTTCGCTTTGTCGGTATGTATACTCCTCCAGCACGATCGGCGCCGGGTCGACGATCACCACGCCACGCTCGCCATCGACGATGATCATGTCGTCCTGCCGAATCAGCGAGCTTGCGTGCTGCATGCCCACCGCCGCCGGGATGCCCAGGCTGCGCGCGACGATTGCAGTATGCGACGTGCGCCCGCCCAGGTCCGTGACAAACCCGCGAAACGTCTGCGTCTTGAATTGCAGCATGTCGGCCGGTGCAATATCGTGCGCGACCACAATCATCTCATCGATGCCGCACCGCGCGCCGTTGGCCATCACGGCGGTCGCCGGTGATCCGGCCAACGCCTTAAGCACGCGCTCGACGACCTGCTCCAGGTCTGCCTTGCGCTCGCGCAGGTACTCGTCGTCGATGTCGTCAAAGTGCTTGGCCAGGCGCTCCAGCTGCTCGGTGAGCGCCCATTCGGCGTTGTAGCGCCGCACGCGGATCAGTTCGATTACCGCCTCGACCAGCATCTCGTCGTGCAGGATCAGTGTGTGGACGTTGAGGAACGCGCCCATCTCGCTGGGCGCATCCGCCGGCAGCTCGGCTCGCAACGTATCGAGTTCGTCGTGGACAGCCTGCTGCGCCGCGACGAAGCGGGCCACCTCGGCCTCGACATGGTCGGGCTCGACTAAATAATGGGCAACGTCCAGCGCGGCAGGCGCAATCAGGTACGCGCGGCCGATCGCGATGCCTCGAGATACAGGGATTCCATGCAGCGTGAACGACACGCGCACCTCCTCTAGTTGTGTTTGGGCAATTGGGGGCATCGGACGCGCGTGGTCAACCAACCCGCGCTGGGCGCCATCATGTCTGCCCGGCCAATGTCTGACGCAGCCTCAGACCGTCACGCCCATTATAGGTTCTGCCCTGTTTGGCCGCAGCCCGCGATGCAGTATCGGGCAATGCGCCGCGATGTCGCAGTAGGGATCGCGGCACGCGTTGACACTACCTGGCCGCCAGCACCGATTGTTTGGCGTTACTGACCTTCGCCGAACTTGTCCGCGATCAGCGCGAGGATCGCATCCATCGCCGCCTGCTCGTCGGGACCCTCGGTCTCGATGGTGATCGTGCTGCCGATACCTGCCGCGAGCATCATGACCCCCATGATGCTCTTTGCGTTAATCCGTCGGCCGTTGCGCGCCATCCAGATCTCGCACCGAAAGCTGCCAGCGAGTTGCGTCAGCTTGGCCGATGCCCGTGCATGGAGCCCTAATTTATTAACGATCGTTGCTTCTTTTTGAATCATGTTCTGGTTGGGATTGAAACGATGGAAAGCCTGCATCGGGCGCACGCAGGCTCGATGCGGCACGCGCGCCTGCCGCTCAGCCCGTCGGGCCGCACGGCATACTCGTCGCGGGATCCGCGGGCAGATCGGCGCTGCACGGCGGCAACGCAGTCCCGTGGGCCGCCGACGCCATTTCGGCGCACGGCAGGCACGCCGCTGTGGCAGGCGTGCCCGGCACGACGCCGTGGATGCCCTTGGCTCCGCCTTGCAGTGCCTTGTCCGCCAACGTGTCGATCGGCAGCGTCCGATAGCACACCGCACGCACCAACATCGGCAGATTGGCACCCGCCACCACCCGCACGTGCGGCAATGCCGCCAATTGCGCCGCAATGTTGGCCGGTGTCGCCCCGAACATATCAGTCAATACCAGTGCACCATTGTGCTCGGTCACCTGCTGTAGCTGCGCGTGCGCGCCGGCCAGCGCCGCGACCGGATCGCAGTCCGGTGTCACGTCCAGCACGCCGATGCGCGGTGGCAAACTGCCGTAGAAATGCGCGACACAATCACGCAACGCCGATGCCAGTGGCACGTGGGCAATGATCAAGATGCCAGCCATGTCAGCCTGCGTCAAAATCGCCATGAACTTCAATAGTTTATCAGGCTGGCGCAGATCGTCTCGGTCCCGTGTCAGCCAACCGCGCGCTCTAGCGCGTCGACGAACATCGACGCGACATTGAACCCCGTTTGCTCGGTGATCTCGCGAAAACATGTCGGGCTCGTCACGTTGACCTCCGTGAGCCAATCGCCGATCACATCCAAGCCCACTAGCAGCAGGCCGCGCTCGGCCAGCACCGGGCCGAGCGCGGCGGCAATCTCGCGGTCACGCGGCGCCAGCGGCTGCGCGCAGCCTACCCCACCAGCGGCCAGGTTGCCGCGGATCTCGGTGCCCTGCGGGATCCGCGCCAGCGAATAAGGTACCGGCTCCCCGCCAATCAGCAGGATCCGCTTGTCGCCGTCCTTAATCTGCGGGATATACCGCTGCGCCATCACGGTGCGCGCGCCATGGTCGCTGAGCATCTCGATTGTCGAGCCCAGGTTCATGCCGTCCTCGCGTATCCGGAACACGCCCGTGCCACCCATGCCATCCAATGGCTTGAAGATCACGTCGCGGTGCTCGCCGTGGAATGCCCGCAGCCGTGCCGCGTCGCGCGTGACTAGTGTGGGCGCGGTGAACCGCGCGAACTCGCCGATCGCCATCTTCTCGGAGTGGTCGCGGATCGCTCGCGGCTTGTTGAAAATGCGCGCGCCGTGCTGCTCGGCGATCTCCAACAGCCAGGTCGATGTCACATACTCCATGTCGAACGGCGGGTCCTTGCGCATCAACACCGCACCGAATGTGCCCAGGCCGCGATTCTCCGGGAGTTCCGCGTCGTACCACTGACCCGGGTTCGTGTGATCGCCAACAATCGAGAAACGCCGTACCGTGGCCTCGACGCCGCCGCCCGCATACGCGAGGTGCCGCGGCTCACACGCATAAAGCGCATGGCCGCGGCGCGCGGCCTCCGTCATCATCGCGTACGTCGTGTCCTTATAGATCTTGAACTGCGACAACGGGTCGGCAATAAAGAGAATGTCCATTGGGTCGTTCCGGCGCAAAGCGGCTATCCAGCGTGCATTATCGCGCAGTGGAAGCCCGCGTGCGCCAGCGGGTCACACCAGGATCGCCTCGGGATCGGTCTTCTCCAATTCGACCGATGCAGCTAGCAATGCCAGGCGAGCAACAACACCGTACATATAGAAGCGATTGGGCGGCGCGGCACCGGGCTTGGCGTGCACGTCCGGCAGCGCCGTATGCTCAAAGGCCAGCGGCACGAAGTGCATGCCCGGCGCGTTCAGGTTCTGATTCGGCGCACGACCCGCATGGACGCGGTAGAAGCCGCCGACCACGTAGCGATCGATCATATAGACGACCGGCTCGGCCACCGCCTCGTTCACGTGCTCGAACGTCTGCACGCCTTCCTGGACAATGACGTCGTGCACCTGCAGCCCTTCCTTGACGACCGCCATCCGGTTGCGCTCGCGCTTGTTCAACCCGGCAAGCTCCGATGCGTCGTGCACGGTCAGCAAGCCCATCCCATAGGTGCCAGCATCGGCCTTGATCACCACGTACGGCCGATCCTTGATCCCGTACTCGCGGTACTTCTTCGCTACCTTTTTCAGCACCGCGTCGACCGCGTCGGCCAGCGCCTCGTCATGCAAGCGCTCGGTGAAATCGATGTCCGACACGCGAGTGAAGTATGGATTAAGCATCCACGGGTCGACGCCAATGAACTTGGAGAACTTCTTAGCCACCTCATCGTAGCAGCCGAAGTGGTTCGATTTGCGCCGCACCGCCCATCCGGCATGCAGCGGCGGCAGCAGAAACTGCTCGTGCAGGTTCTCCAGCACAGGCGGGACCCCAGCCGACAAGTCGTTGTTCAACAAGATCGAGCAGGGATCGAAGTTCTTCAGCCCGAGACGGCGTGCCGAGCGCTCCAGCGGCTCGACCACCAGAGCCTGACCGTCAGGCAACGGCAGCGTAACAGGCTCGGTGACGGTTTCGTCCAGCGTGCCCAGCCGCACGTTCAGACCCGCTTGGCGCATAATCGTGACGAGCCGCGCCAGGTTGTCCAGGTAGAACGCGTTGCGCGTATGGCGCTCCGGGATCAGCAGCAGATTCTTCGCGTCCGGGCAGATCTTCTCGATGGCCGCCATCGCGGCTTGCACGGCGAGTGGCAGCACTTCGAGGGGCAGGTTGTTGAAACCGCCCGGAAACAGGTTCGTATCGACCGGCGCAAGCTTGAAGCCGGCATTGCGCAGGTCCACCGAGCAATAGAACGGTGGCGTGTGCTCCTGCCATTCGAGGCGGAACCAGCGCTCAATCGCGGGCGTGGCGTCCAGAATCCGCCGCTCCAAGTCGAGCAGTGGACCATTGAGCGCGGTGACGAGGTGCGGAACCATAGAAACTCGAGGCTTACAGGCTCAAAAAAGCAATTGTAGAGGGTTGCTTCTTCCAAATGGGGGTGTTTTGCCTCGTTGCAAGGTCCGCGTCAGCATCGCCGCGCACCGCCCCTACCCGCTCTGACGGCAGAGTGGCTACCGCTCGATGCAGTTTAATACCGCTCGACGCCGCTCAAATACTACTCAATACAGCGCCAATACTGCTCGATACGGCTGAAGTTCATGGCTGACGTTCAATGGCGGGAACCGGATATAAAAAACCCGCTTCGCGACGGGTCAAACGCTGTGCCACTTCTCGCTATTGCGCGATTGGCCCGCCACGGCGTGCCTGCTGCCCGCCGGGCACGCCACAGGTTCATTCGACATGCTCGCCGTGAAGCACCACATCCAGTCCCTCACGTTCTTCCTCCTCGGTCACGCGCAGGCCGATGACCGCGTCGATGATCTTAAGCAGGACGAACGACACGAGGCCGCTGTAGATCAGCGTGGTGACCACGCCCTTAAGCTGCAGGATCACGCTGCCGTCGGCGCCGCCGATATCCTTAAGCGCGAACACGCCGGTGAGAACCGCACCAATGATTCCGCCAACGCCGTGTACGCCGAATGCATCGAGCGAATCGTCATAGCCAAGCTTGTTCTTGAGCCATGTCGCCGACAGAAAGCACAGCACGCCGGCCACGATGCCGATGCTCAGCGCGCCCGATACGCCGACGAAGCCGGATGCGGGTGTCACCGCGACCAGACCTGCCACCGCACCGGATGCAATGCCCAACACGGACGGCTTGCCTTTGCCAATCCATTCCGTGAACATCCACGCGAGCGCCGCGGCGGCCGTGGCGACCTGCGTGGTTACCATCGCGAAACCGGCGCGACCGTCGGCGGCGAGCGCCGAGCCCGCGTTGAAGCCAAACCAGCCCACCCACAACATCGCCGTACCGACCAGCGTCAGCACTAGATTGTGCGGCGCCATCGCCTCGCGGCCGTAGCCGACGCGCTTGCCCAACACCAGCGCGCAGACCAACCCGGCAATACCTGCGTTGATATGCACAACCGTGCCGCCGGCAAAGTCAAGGATGCCTGCTGCGGAGAGCCAGCCGGTCGGCTCCCACACCATATGCGCAATCGGCGGGTACACCAAGATCGACCACAGGGCCATGAACACCAGCATCGCCGAAAATTTCATCCGGTCCGCGAACGCACCACAGATCAATGCCGGCGTGATGATCGCAAAAGTCATCTGGTAGGTCATGTAGACTGATTCGGGGATCGTCGGGGCCAGATGACTCACTGTCAGCGTGACGCCCTTGTCACCCTTGACAAAGCTCATGCCCGACAGCAGCACGCGTGAGAACCCGCCGATGAACGCGTTACCGGGCGTGAAGGCCAAGCTGTAGCCGAGCACCACCCAGATGATCGTCACCAGACAGGTGATCGCAAAGCTCTGCATTAGGGTCGCCAGTACGTTTTTCTTGCGCACCATACCGCCGTAGAACAACGCGAGCCCTGGGATCGTCATGAACAGCACGAGTGCCGTGGAGATCAGCATCCATGCGGTGTCGCCAGAGTTGATCTTTGATGCGTCAAGCACCACCGGTGCCGTCGGTACGGCAGGCGCGCTGGCCGCCTGTTCGGCGCTGGCGCCCATGGCTGGCGCAGCACTCGGCGCTTCAGCCTCGGCCGCCACCGGGGTCGGGGCCGGCCCCGCACTGGCGGCATGGGCCGTATCCGTCGCGCTCGACTCGGGCGCGGACGCTGCAACGGCACCCGGCGCGCCGTCGGCCAACGCCGGCGCCGAGAGCCCGATGCCAGCCGCCAACAGCAATACGACTATCAGGAACGTCCTCAAAATCTTACGCATAGTGATTTCTCTTGTTCCTTGCCCTTCATTCGAATTCGTTTGCAGACGCTGCGCGGCCCCGACACTTTGCGTCAAAGCGCGTCGGCACCCGTCTCCCCAGTACGAATGCGGATCACCTGCTCGATCGGCGTGACAAAAATCTTGCCGTCGCCGATCTTGCCGGTACGCGCCGCACACTCGATCACCTCGATCGCCTGCTCGACGACGTCCTCGGCCACGGCGGCCTCGATCTTGACTTTAGGCAGAAAGTCAACGACATACTCGGCGCCGCGATACAGCTCGGTATGCCCCTTTTGGCGACCAAAGCCCTTGACCTCGGTCACCGTCATGCCCGAGACGCCGATCGCCGACAGTGCCTCACGTGCTTCATCCAGCTTGAACGGCTTGATGATTGCGGTAATGAGTTTCATGGAATCCTCTTGGTGGCTGACCTCTTGCGCTGGGGCCACTTAAAGCAATGATCATGCCGTATGCTGCGCCCACGGACTGCAAGTGGTTTGAAAGTGTCAACGTGGTACATCGCGGACACTGCGCCCAGCAGGGCTCGACCGGATGGTCAACGCCGCACTCACCGTGACAACGCGGCGTGTCGGACGTGCTAGAGTCTTTCCATCGGCTGCGCGACCGGGATGGCACGCAGCCAAACCGCCCGCGGTGAGCTGCGCCAAAAACAGGCGTCTGGTCGATTTTGCACCAAAATCGTGCATTTGTGCGACAAAACGCGCCGTGCATCACATCGCGCCGCGATGGCGGCAATCAGAGGTAATGCACAGGCTTTATGCCACTTTTAGATTGAGGAATAGTGATGAAACAGCCAAACGACGTGTTCAACGATTTGCAGACCCGCTTCAGCGAAATGCTGAAAAACTCGCCGGCGAAGGATGTCGAGCGCAACGTCAAGGCGATGCTGTCGCAAGGCTTCTCCAAACTGGACCTGGTCACGCGCGAGGAATTCGACACCCAGGCCCAGGTGCTAGCCCGCACCCGGCTCAGGCTCGAGGAACTGGAGCGGCGTGTGGCCGAGCTCGAGCAGAGGCTGTCCGCGCGCGTGGACAGCGTGTAGGCGCGCAAGCTCCGGGACATTCCGATCGGCGGCGACATGCCGCAAGGAAGAGCCATGTCGCTAGCCGTGGTCCGCAGCCGCGCGCCGTTGCACGCGCTCGCGCCCGAAGTCACTGTCGAAGTCCATTTGGCGAACGGCCTGCCGTCGTTTGCGATCGTCGGGCTGCCTGACCTGGAAGTGCGTGAGAGCCGGGAGCGGGTGCGGGCCGCATTGGCCCATTGCGGTTTCGACGTGCCCGTGCGGCGAATCACCGTCAATCTGGCCCCGGCGGACTTACCGAAGGAATCCGGGCGCTTCGATTTGCCGATCGCACTGGGCATCCTGGCCGCGAGCGGGCAATTGCCGTGCAATGCACTGACCGGCCGCGAATTCGCCGGCGAATTATCGCTCAGCGGCACGCTGCGGCCGGTCCGGGGTGCGTTCGCGATGGCGTGCGGCACCGCGAGACAGGCTGGGCCCGACGCGGCGTACCCGGAACTGTACGTGCCGTTGGACAATGCGGCGGAAGCCGCGCTGGCGCCAGGCGTGGCCGTGTACGGAGCTGCCGACCTGGCCACGCTCGTCGCGCATCTGAAAGGCGAGCCCGAGGCTCGCATCGAGCGCGCGCAGCCGAGCGGCGTCGCCCTACCCGCACAACCCGCACCGGATATGGCCGATGTGATCGGCCAACCTGCCGCGCGCCGGGCGCTGGAGATCGCTGCCGCCGGCTCGCATCACATGTTGATGGTGGGACCGCCCGGCGCCGGCAAGTCGATGCTGGCGCAACGTCTGCCGGGCATACTGCCACCGATGTCGGACGACGACGCGCTGGCCTGTGCAATGCTGCGGTCCGCCAGCGGCCGTGGCTTCACGGCGGCAGACTGGCGGCGCCGTCCGTTTCGCGCGCCGCATCATAGTGCGAGCGCCGCCGCGCTGGTCGGCGGCTACAACCCGCCACGGCCCGGCGAAATCACACTAGCGCACCTGGGCGTACTGTTCCTCGATGAGCTGCCCGAGTTCAGCCGCGCGGTGCTGGAGACCCTTCGCGAGCCGCTCGAAACGGGCAAGATCACGATTTCTCGGGCAGCTGCGCAAACCGACTTTCCCGCCGCATGTCAACTGGTTGCCGCGATGAACCCGTGCCCTTGCGGCTTGCGCGGCGATCCGCTAGGACGGTGCCGATGCACGCCCGATCAGATCGCCCGCTATGTCGGCAGGCTGTCTGGACCACTGCTCGATCGGATCGACATCGTCATCGACGTGCCTTCGCTGTCGGCCGCCGAGCTTGCCCGCCGCACCGGCGCGCGCGGCGAAGCGAGCCGCGTGATCGCGGCGCGTGTGCGGCGCGCGCGCGAACGTCAATTGGCACGCCAGCATAAGGCCAATTGCGCGTTGAATGCTGAGGACCTCAACCGCTGGTGCCCACTCGATCCGCGCAGCGAAGCGTTACTGCAAATCTGCGGCGAGCGCCTGGGGTGGTCGGGGCGTGCCTTCGACAAGGTGCGCCGCGTTGCGCGCACCATCGCCGACCTTGATCTGAGCGATGACGTACTCGCTGTCCACGTCGGCGAGGCGGTGCAATACCGGCGCGCGTCGATCACGGTCTGATCCTGGCCGCGACTCACAACCGCACGCCGGTCGCATGCGAGCACATAGCCCGCCCGGGCGCACCAGCATGTGAGAATTCAGCCCGAAAGCCAACCTTCGGGAGAAAACAACCCTTGACTTATGCACACCTGTTTTGATAGCGGTACCGCTTCTGGGCCGAATCCGGCAGATCTCCGACGGTTTACCGCAACTCCATGAAAATAAAAGAAATGCATGAACTGCCTGACATCACATTACCCCCTCTACACGTGACGTCACAGCGTGCTCCCGAGCCGCGACCCGGGTACTTTTCAACAAAGTTATCCACAGCGTATGTGGACAGCTTTAAAAACCAATAAGAATCGTGTGGTTAGTGTCCATAGCTCATTTGAAAAATGAACATAGGTGCGCAGCGCAACCACAAGGTTGCTCCAGATATTGAAAAAATAGAGCCTCAATCCGCCTTCAACGACGCAAAAAACTGTTCCAACTGCACTGGGTCGAGCTCACGCCTGGACACGACCGCAGCCTGGTACACGTGTCGATCACGCGCAACAAACTGCGCGTGGATCACGCGCTGCTCCTGTGTTTGCATATGGGCTACCGGACCGGCCACATCCATCGCGATGCGCGTTTCACCCCCGGCGTCATGGCTGCCCGGACTCCGGACCACGTACAACATGGGCTGCGCCCCGACGTTGCGCGCCAGACCGTTTTGCAGGTACGTGAGCACTTGTGCACGAAGCGCGGGATCGTCGGCGGGAAGCGTCACGACCCCAACGGCGAACATCGCGTCGCCGACCGTCGCCGTTTGCATTTGCATCTTCAGCGTGTGCCCGGCGATCGTAAGCACTCGCTCGTCAAGCAACGGCTTGGCCGGCAGCATCACCGTATAGTGGCCCTCGTCGTTGCGCACCGTGCGCCAGTCAAATTGTGGCGAACAGGCGACTATCAGCAGAGAAATAACCCATATCATCCAGCATAAACGTCGGTTTAACATTGGACCAGCCCCCGTCGCGCAGCCACGGCTGGAGATCGACGCGGCATAACGCAAAAAAACGACAATTATCGCCGACGCGCCGATCAGGCCACAGCGGGCACGCACGCCTCACGGGTACCGCGAATCAGCGATAGAATGTCGGCTATCGTTGTTATGCTATCCAGCGACGCCACCGGCGTTGTGTCAGCCGAAAATACGCCGATGAGCCAGCCCGCCACTTCCCGCCCATCCCGTTCATGGATCGCAACCGCGCTTGTCGTCATCGCGCTGGCCGTCGGTGCGTATTTCGCTTTTAGTACGCACAAGCAGGCACCCGTAGCGAGCTTCACGCTGCTGTCCGGTCAGAAGCTGACCACCGAGGACCTGAAGGGCAAGGTCTATCTAGTCAGCTTCTGGGCGACCAGTTGCGACACGTGCGTGAAGGAAATGCCGCAGATGGTCGACACGTACAACCGGTTCAAGGGCAAGGGTCTCGAATTCGTTGCCGTCGCGATGCAATACGATCCGCCGATGTACGTGACCAACTATGCGCAAACGCGGCAACTGCCGTTCAAGGTGGCGATGGATGATGGTTCCGCCGCTAAACAGTTTGGCAACGTCCAGT
Source organism: Mycetohabitans sp. B3 (assembly GCF_021498065.1). Taxonomy (NCBI): domain Bacteria; kingdom Pseudomonadati; phylum Pseudomonadota; class Betaproteobacteria; order Burkholderiales; family Burkholderiaceae; genus Mycetohabitans; species Mycetohabitans sp. B3. The sequence goes on from NZ_JAHLKN010000039.1 coordinate 142,939, forward strand.
TGACACCGACCACGTTCGTGATCGGCCGCGACGGCCAGATCCTGAAACGTTATGTCGGTCCGCCGCAATTCGCAGAACTCGACCAGTTGCTGGAAAAAGCGCTGGCAGCCTGACGATAGGCCTGCGCAGGCAACCTGGTGGACCGGCCCCCTCTCTCGGTTCGCGACGACGCCCGCGCGTCACCCGGCGATGGCGCCCGCTGCTTCAGCCCGCGACGACACCCGCGCCCTGCGCCTGTACGTCCGCGTGATAGCTAGAGCGCACCATTGCGCCGACGGCCGCGTGCGTGAAACCCATCGCATAGGCTTCTCGCTCGTACATCTTGAAGGTGTCCGGATGCACGTAGGCGCGCACCGGCAGATGGTGCTCCGAGGGTTGCAGGTACTGGCCGATCGTCAGCATGTCGACATCGTGCGCCCGCAAGTCGCGCATGACCTGTAAGATCTCCTCCTCGGTTTCGCCGAGCCCGACCATCAACCCCGACTTGGTCGCGACGTCCGGATGCAGCGCCTTGAAGTCCTTCAACAGCTTCAATGAGTGTGCGTAGTCGGAACCTGGACGCGCTTCTTTGTATAGTCGTGGCACGGTTTCGAGATTGTGGTTCATCACGTCCGGCGGCGCTGCGTTGAGAATGGTCAGCGCGCGGTCCAACCGGCCTCGGAAGTCCGGCGTCAGGATCTCGACCCGGGTTTGCGGTGACAGCTCCCGCACCTGCCGGATACACTCAACAAAATGCCCGGCGCCGCCATCGCGCAAGTCGTCGCGGTCCACGCTGGTGATCACGACGTAGCGCAGCTTGAGCGCGGCGATGGTACGTGCCAGGTTCACCGGCTCGTCGACATCCAGCGGATCCGGTCGCCCATGCCCAACGTCGCAGAATGGGCAACGGCGCGTGCACTTGTCGCCCATGATCATGAACGTCGCCGTCCCCTTGCCGAAGCATTCGCCGATATTCGGGCAACTGGCTTCTTCGCAAACCGTGTGCAGGTTGTGCTCGCGCAGGATTTGTTTGATCTCATAAAAGCGGGAGTTGCCGGTCGCGGCCTTCACGCGGATCCAATCCGGCTTCTTCAGCTTGTCGATCGGCACGACCTTGATCGGGATCCGCGAAGTCTTAGCCTGAGCCTTCTGCTTCGCGCTCGGATCGTAGGTGGCGGAAGAAGCGTGCGCCGCAGATGCGGCGAGGGTGGCGAATGGGTCGGGAACAGCAGTCGTCATGTCGAAATCCAGTGCAGTGGCGGCCGCATCCTGCTCAGCCAACCACGGGGTTGCCCCTTTCGCGTGCTGCATCGGGCGATGCGGCGACGGCAACCGGCGGCAGGTTGCCGGTCAGCCGCTCGGCGAGTGTTCTTGCCACGTCGTGCCAGTGCGCCGACACGCCGAGCGAAGCCATGTCGATCGTTTCGAGACCGACGTAGCCACATGGGTTGATGTCGCGGAACGGCTGCAAATCCATCCGCACGTTAAGGCTCACGCCATGATACGAACAGCCATTGCGGATTTTCAGGCCAAGCGCTGCAATCTTCGCACCGGCATGGCGATGCGTAGATCCGGCGGCGACATAGATGCCTGGTGCGCCGATCCGGCGCTCACCGACTAGATTATACGCTGCCAGCGTGTCAATCACCGCCTGCTCGATGCGCGTCACCAGGTCACGAACCCATAGCCGGCGCCGCCGTAGGTCGACCAGCAGGTACGCGACGACTTGGCCCGGCCCGTGGTAGGTGATCTGCCCGCCGCGATCGACCTGGACCAGCGCGATACCGTTATGCGCGGCCAGCAGATGGGCCGGATCGCCGGCTTGGCCCAGCGTGTAGACCGGCGGGTGTTCAACCAGCCAGATTTCATCCGTAGTGAGCGGCGTGCGTGCGGCGGTGAACGCGCGCATCGCGTCGAAGCTCGCTTCGTAGGGCTCGAGGCCACGCCAGCACACGACGACATCGTTGGACATCGCCGCCAATGCGACAAGCTCGGTGTTAAATTCAAATGACGGCGCGGGCATGATCCCGTCAGTTTACCGAAAAGCGAGTCCGCCCGCCCGTACCCGCGACAATCAGACTAACAGCCATCCGGTATGCCAGCTGAACCGGCTGGCGGACAGCCGTCGCGACCACCATGACGCAACGCGTTGAGCATAGTGAGGGCGCAGAGCCACGGTCACCCGCGCCGTGCGCGTGCCTTCTGTGCCGAGCCACATCAACTCGCCAGGCCGCAGCGACAGCGATTCGCCTGAGGCCACCCAATAGTCGTGCTCGTCCGCGCTGCGGGTGATCCAAACGCGCTCGCCTTCGATGGTGAGCGCCACGCCCCGGCTCACGCGCAATGGCACGGTCTGCCCGGGTTGAACCTCGAACGTGATGCTTGAATAAAGGGGTTTCATCGTACGCTCCTGCCCACGCCCCGGATGCACCAGGATAACTAGAATCGTAGCGATGGCCAGCCCCGGCGCAAAGCGATGTTTTTTCGCCGGCTTGTGAGCATAATTAACAAGCACGGCCAGCGCCGCGACGCCCGCCACCTATCGAAGAGGAACCGCCATGGACCTGCGCCAATTGCCCAATCTAGGCACGTTGAAGGCTTTCGAAGCCGCAGCCCGGCTCGAGAGCTTTTCGCGCGCCGCGCAGGAACTGTTCGTGACGCACAGCGCGATCAGCCATCAGATCCGTGCGCTGGAGGCCGAACTCGGCATGCCGCTGTTCAAGCGTGATGGCAAGCGGGTCGCGTTGACCGACTGCGGGCGCCGCTATGCGGCCCAGGTGCGCGCCGCCCTGTTCGACATTGCCGCGGCCACCGATGCGGTTCGCGCCGGTGACCGACAACGCCGGCTCGTGATCAGCGTGCTGCCGCCGTTTGCCGCACGCTGGATGACGCCGCGGATCGGACGCTTTATCGAGCGGCACCCGGAAATCGACGTCGAGCTGCTGTCCACCAACGCGATCACGCACTTCAACCGGGACGATGTTGACGTTGCGCTGCGTTTTGGCGGCGGCAACTATCCGGGGTTGTTCGTCGAGCCGTTGCTCGACGAGGTGTTTTTCCCCGTATGCACGCCCGACTTCAACGGCGGCCGGCTGCCGAAAACGCCGGCCGACCTGTCCGGCCTGACGTTGCTGCGCAACGACGACGAGATGTGGGGTCCATGGTTTCAGGCGGCGGGTCTGAGCGGCTGGAGCGAGCCGCGGCGCGGGGTGCTATACCAGGACTCGTCGATGCTGCTGCAAGCCGCGCTGGAGGGACAGGGCATTGCGCTGGTGCGCCGCTCGCTGGCGATGCAAGAGGTGATCAACGGTCGGCTCGTGCGGCTATTCGACATAGACGGTCCCAGCCCGGGGACGTACTGGTTCGTCTGTCCAGCACCGCTGCTGGAGACACGCCGGGTCACGGTGTTACGCGAATGGCTGCGCGAGGAAGCCGGGCGCTTTCGCGCCCTGTACGCGCAATGCCCGAGCGGCGTACCCTTGTCCGCGGCCGCCGCGTAAGTGCTACATCAGCGCACATCGGCGCCACACAACGCGTTACGGGTGCAGCCGCGCGATGGCGGCACTAGCCACCGCGTTGCATCGCGACGGCGCGCCACGCACGACGATTATCCGCGCACGACGCTCGCCCAGTTGTCATAGCACGACCTTCACCATCGGGTGCCCGGTCAGCGCCCGGTAAAGGTCATCGAGTTGTGTACGGCTGGTCGCACGCACAGTCACCGTAAGGCCGACGTAGTTGCCGCCGTTGGACGGCCGACTCTGGACCCGGCTGTCGTCGAACTCGGCATCGAATTGCCGAATCACCTCAACGATGACTTGCTGGAACTGCGGGTGCGCCTTGCCCATCACCTTGATCGGGAAGTCGCACGGAAACTGCAGCAGTGATTCGCTGGATGAGTTCATGACAGTGTTCCTTCAATCCTCGGTTTCATGCATACGACGCACCCGCGCGGGGCGCGCCGGCCTCGGCGGCCGATCGCCTAATCCTCGGCTTACTTCTTGGCCAGCGTCAGCAGCGCCGAATCCCACAAGCGCCCGAAGATGCCGGCCTGCGGCACGGCTTGCAGCGCCACGGCCGGGAACTGCGTCAGTACCTTGCCATCGGCGACGACCTTCACCGTGCCCACCACCTGCCCGTCGGCGATCGGGCCGACCAGCGGACCATGGCGCTCGAGCACCGGCTTGATCTTGTCGCTCACCCCCCTCGGAACCGTGATGTACTGGTCGCTTTTGACGCCGACCGGCACCGCGTCCTGCTGGCCCTTGTACACGCGCGGCGAATCGATGACCTGATTGGCCTTGTACAGGCGCAGCGTGTCATACGCCGCGTAGCCGTAGTTCAGCATCTTCAGGCTGTCCTGCGTGCGATCGTGCTCCTTAGGCTCGCCCATCATCACGCTCACCAGCCGGCGCGACGCGTCCGGCACCCCCGGCAGCGGCCGTTTCGCGCTGGCGATCAGGCAAAAGCCGGCCGCCTTCGTATGGCCGGTCTTAACCCCGTCCACGGTCGGGTCGATCCACAGCAGACGGTTGCGGTTCGGCTGCTTGATCTTGTTGTACGTGAAATCCTTGACTGCAAAGATCGGATAATACTCAGGATAGTCTCGAATCAGGTGCGCTGACAGTACGGCCAGGTCGGCCGCGCTCGTATAGTGCTGGGGATTTGGCATGCCATTTACGTCGGCGTAATGCGTGTTCTTCATGCCCAGCTTCTGCGCCGCCTCGTTCATCATCTGCACGAAGTGCGCTTCGCTGCCGCCAACCAGTTCAGCCAACGCGATCGCCGCGTCGTTGCCCGACTGCACGATCATCCCGTACACCAGGTCGTGCACGGTCACTGGCTTGTTCGCCTCGATGAACATGCGCGACTCGTCCGCGCGCACGCGACGCACCGCCTCGCTCGGGATCACGGTCTGGTCCATCGAGATCTTCTTGGTCTTCAACGCATCGAACACCAAGTACGCGGTCATCAACTTGGTCAACGAAGCGGGCTCGACCCGCTCGTCGGCATTGGCCGACGCAAGCGTCTGCGCGCTGCTGGCATCGACGAGCACCCACGAGCGCGCATTGACAGCCGGAGGCGGCACTTGCGCGAGCGCGTCGGCGGGAACAATCAGAGCGGAAGCGGCGAGTGCGGCAGGCAGCACGCACGCGAGCGTTGCCGCGCGGGCGACAACGGTCGGGACAAAGGTCAAACGCATAGCAATCGAATCGACGTTAAACGGGGGAGTTCGGGAAGCGGCCCGCTACGGCGGCCCGCGGCGCAAGCCGATTGGACTGGCGAACGAACCAAGCGTTCGTGTCCACGCGGCGAACCAACACCGGCTCGGCACGGGTGATGCGCCCCCCGCCTGTGCAGCGGCAGCGACGCGGCACCCATTATACGCGCCAGCGCTCGGCAATCACTCGCTTCAGGATGTGCAGCTTGCGGTGGAAAAAATGCTCGGCACCCGGGATCACCACGACCGGCAGTTCCTGTGGCCGCGCCCAATCGTACACTGACGCAATCGACACCGTATCGTCGAGTTCGCCGTGAATCACGATGGTGTCGGACGGCACGTCAGCGACCTGCCAACGGCTCGCCGCGGTCCCAACGAATACCATGCGCTCGATCGCGTCACCGCGTTCGCGCAGTCGCTGCGCCACGTGTGACAGCACGAATGTGCCGAACGAGAAACCCGCCAGTACCAGCGGCACACCGGCCAGCCCCGGCAGCATGCGCGCGTGATCGATCACTGCAATCAGGTCATCCTGCTCGCCGCGCCCGTCATCATGCTCGCCTTCGGTGGCACCGACACCGCGGAAGTTCGGTCGCACCGCCACGTAGCCGAGTTGCACCAACGTGCGCGCCAGTGTCTGCGCGACCTTGTTGTCTAACGAGCCGCCGAACAGCGGATGCGGATGTGCAACCAACGCCAGCCCACGTGGCTCGCCCCCCGCGTCGCCACGATCCGGACGATCGATCGCGATCTCGATCTTGCCGACCGGACCATCGATCCGATACTTCTGCGTTTGCGCGTTCATCCGGTCACACTCCGCCGCGCGGCGCGTCGATCAACAGGCGCTCGACGATCCGGCCGCCGACCAGATGCGAATCGATAATCTCGTCAATATCCGCTTCATCAACATAGGTGTACCACGTCGCATCGGGGTACACGACCAGCACAGGACCAAGCTCGCACCGATCCAGGCACCCGGCCTTGTTGATGCGCACCTTGCCCTCACCGGCAAGGCCCAACGCCTTGATACGCCGTTTCGCGTATTCCTGCATCGCTTGCGAACCGCAGTTTGCGCAACTCGGGCGCTCGCCCGGATCGCGCTGGTTCAAGCAGAAGAAAACATGGTGCTGATAAAAAGAAGTCATTGGAAAGCGGTCCCGCCATCGGCATTGAGTCAATTATAACGACGGGGCAACCGGCACGCCGTGCCCCCGTCGCTCAGCGCGCGAGCGCCGGCTGACTGGCCAGCCAGTCAACTAGTTGCGACAGCGCAACGTCGCTGGCCTGCGCGAGGGCGCGCACACCGCCGATCGCATCGGCGGACGGCGCCGGCGCATCAGCGCGGAACGTCGCCTGCATGAACTGTCCGCCCCGCCGCAGCAACGTCGCACGCAACGCGACAACGCCACGGCTCGCGCCGGGCTTGTCGAAGATCTGCTCGAAGTCCAGCAACTCGACCCTCAACACCGGTGCCGACACCGGGTCGCCGGGCGAAACCACCACGCCGCGTGCGCCGAGCAGTGCGCGCAAACGTTGCGTCAGCAACTGTGTCGGCGTCGCGGTCCAGCGGTTCGACGTGTAAGTGCGCAGCTGCTGCGCGTGCGCATAGGCGAGCCGGTAGACGATGCCGTCCGAATCCAAGCCCGCCGGCGCGCCCATGTCAACCAGCTTAAACGGACCGAACGCCGGCGACGCGGCGCCAGCGCGAGATGCCGCCCCGTTCGGGCTCATGGGACCGGGGTACACCGCCATGGCCGGCGCGCCGAGATCGTAGCGATGGGCCACCGGCGACGCGCGGTGTCCGGCCGTGCCGCATCCGCCGAACGTGAACGCGCCCAGCAACACCGCAAGCGAACTAATAATACGTAATGACATCGATGATCCTTGTCGAATGGACGCCCACCGTGCAGTGCGGCAACGTGCGCGCGTTAGTGCGGGGAGCCGGACGACCACGAGAAACCCGGCTCGCCGGGCCCGGGCTCGGGCGATGGTGCACCGAACAGTAGTGCGCGCGGATTCGCGTTGATCGCGCCTGCCGCGCTGTTGACCGACCGCATGGCCTGCCTGACGTCGTCGGCCAGCGAATTCACGCGGGGCAACGTCTCGTAGCCGACTCGCGCGGTCAGCTCCTGCATCGATGTATTAAGCTGCGCCAATGCCACACCCGCCTGCTCGGCCGCCTGGCCCACCCGATTCAGATTGGCCGCAACGGGTCCATTAGGGTTGGACAGGCTGGTCGCCAGCATGTTGACCGAACCCATCGTCCGGTTCAGCTCGTCGATCGTACCCGGCAGCTTGCGTGTCACCGGCTCCAGGTGCTGCGTGAGCGCAGCCACACCGCTGGCCGCATCCTGGATACTGCGCGCGGTGGCCAAGTATTGCCGACGGTTCGGTTCGTCGGTCATTTGCTGCAGGTTGACCGCAATCTTCTCCATTTGATTGAGTAAGGCCACGCCATGCCGCTGCAGATCGTCGACCAAGCCAGGCCGCATCGGAATCTGCGCGACGTTCTCGTTGGACGAGCTCAGGGGGTGCGGATCGTCGCCGGTATCATCCAGCTGGATAAAGCCTAACCCAGTCACGCCCTGAAAGCCGAGCGACGCGAAGCTCGAGTTGGTCAACGGCACGCGCTTGTCCACGAGGATGCGGATCACGATCCGGCCGGGGCGGTGCGTGTCGAAGTGAATGTTCTGCACCTTGCCGACCGCCAGTCCGCGATAGCGTACCGCCGCGTCGGCGCGCAGGCCGGTTACATTCGTCGTGGCGACCAAGTCATACGGAACGCGCTCGGTGCGATCCATGCTGAACCACGCGATCGTCAACACGATCGCCGCCAGCAGCACGATCGTAAACAGCCCGGCCCAGAATGCATGTGACTTGTTTTCCATCTCAGCTTCCCTCCACGCCAACGCCCGGTCGACGATGCTCGCCGCGATGCCCACGCCGGGCGGCATGCTCGACTTCGAGCAATGCGTCGTCGGGTATCGGCTCGAGCGCGTCCGCCGGCAGCTTGGCACGGCGCGACGCTGGCAGCGCCTGCAGTGCACGACGGCCGCGCATGCCCAAAAAATACTCGCGGATGAACGGGTGGTCGACGCCGGCAACTTGCTCGAGCGGCGCCGCGACGATCACCTTGCGATCGGCCAGCACCGCCACACGCGTGGACAACGACACCATCGTGTCCAGGTCGTGCGTGACCATCACCACCGTCAGGCCGAGCGCGCGATGCAGCGTCGCAATCAACTCGACGAACTCCTCTGAGGCCTGGGGATCCAGGCCGGCAGTCGGTTCGTCCAGGAACAGCAGTTCCGGCTCCAACGCTAACGCGCGTGCCATGCCCACGCGCTTGACCATCCCGCCGGACAGCGTGGCCGGCATCTTGGTTGCGTGCCGGCCCGAGAGCCCGACCATTTCGAGCTTCAGCATGACGATATCCGACAACAGCGCCGGCGGGATCTTGCCCAGTTCGCGCAATGGCTGTGCGATGTTGTCGAAAACCGTCATCGCGGAAAACAGCGCGCCATGCTGAAACAACATGCCCGAACGGCTGCGTAGCAATCGGGCCGCGTGCTCGCTCATCGTCGCGGTATCCTCGCCGAAGATGCGGATCGTGCCCGAACTTGGCGCCTCGAGCCCGAGAATCTGCCGGATCAGCGTCGTCTTGCCGGAGCCGGAACCACCGACCAGCGATACGATCTCGCCGCGCCGCACCTCCAGGTCCAGGTGCTCGTGGATTACCGTACGGCCATAGCGCTTGGTCAGGTCGGTCACCTCGATAACAGGCTCGGCCACCGGCGGCGCGCCGTGTGCGAGGGCCATCGAGGTCAGCGCGTGCGGTCGGATCATGCACGCCTCACGACAACCCGATCCGTTGGAACATGATTGCGAACACCGCGTCGGCCAGGATCACGACCGTGATCGAAGACACGACCGACGTGGTCGTTCCCTCGCCCAGGCTTTGCGAATTGGGCTTGATGCGCAAGCCGAAGTGGCAACCGACCAGCGCGATCAGCATGCCGAACGCCACGCCCTTGCCCAGGCCGATGTACAAATTCGCCACCGGCACCACGTTCGGCAACGAACGGATGAAGAAGCTCATGTCGATATTGAGCACCAGTTGCGCGGCCAGCATCCCGCCGGTCAGCGCGATCGCGTCGGTCCACATCACGAGCAACGGCATCGCGACACCCAGCGCGATCACCCGCGGAAAAATCAGCCGTAGCCCATGCGAGATCCCCATCACGCGCATTGCGTCCAACTCCTCGGTCACGCGCATCACGCCCAGCTGAGCGGTGATCGCCGAGCCGGAGCGGCCGGCCACGAGAATCGCCGCCAGCACCGGGCCAAGCTCCCGAATAATCGACAGCCCAAGGATGTTGACAATGTAAGCGTTCGCGCCGAACAACCTCAGTTGCTGTGCGGACAAATACGACAGTACGATGCCGATCAGAAATGCAACCAGCGCGGTGATCGGCAGTGCTTGCGCACCGGCCGCGTAGACGTTTGCGGAGATCTCGCGCCACGGGATGCGGCGCGGGTCACGCAGCAGCCTGCCGCCATCCATCACCAGGCCACCGAGCAGTGTGATGCCGTCGCGCAGGTGCCCGGCAAAATCGAACATAGCGAGCCCGAGCCGTGTGATCGGATCGATTGCCGCCGCCGGCTCGGCCGGTTCACGCGTTGCCTCAAGCAGCGTGATCCGGTTGAAGATCTCGCGCTGCGTACTGGTCAAGCTGATGCCGGGCGGCAAGCGCCGTCCCCAAATCTGCCACAGCGCCTGTGCGCCGACATGATCCAGCCTCTGGATTGGCGACAGGTCCCACAGCGTATCGGCCCGGGCCGCCGCGTCGCGCATCGTGCGCAGCTTGGCTGCGATGCCGCCGCGCCGTTGATCCAGCGCCAGCGAGAGCGCGGTCCATTGGCCACCTAGGCGAATCGCCGTACCTGACGGCACGGACCGGTCCTGGCTCGGTTTTACGGCATCGATAGTGAGCAGCGGCGGCGTCTCGAAATCCAAAGCGGGCACGGCAAAGGGTCAACGTAGCGTCATTGTATCGAAAGGCGCAGCACAGCCTCGCTACAATAGCAAGATGTCCAATCCTTCTTCCCTCCAAGATCCGCCCGGCATCCCGGGTGAGACCACCGCCAGCGGCGATCCGCGGCCGGCGGCCCGCCACATCGAACGCGAGCGACTCCTCGAGCTGCTCGACCCATGGCCTTCGCGCTGGGCAATCGAGGTAGTCTACGAGACCGGCTCGACCAACGCGGATCTCGCCGCACGGCTGAAAAAAGCACGCGGCGTGCCGTTCGAGCCAAGCGTGCGCGTTGCCTATTCGCAGACGGCGGGACGAGGGCGGCGCGGCCGGCCGTGGTTGGCCACCCCGGGCAATGCGCTGCTGTTCTCGCTCGGCTACTTGATGCCGCGCGCGCCAGCCCGGCTCGCCGGGCTGAGCCTGGCGCTCGGTGCAATGATCGTGGACGGGCTGCGTACTCTGCCGCTGGATGACAGCGGGAGGCTCTCCCTCAAGTGGCCAAACGACATCCTGTTGGACGGCGCAAAGCTAGCCGGCGTGCTCGTGGAAACCGTATGGAGTACGCGCGACGCCACCGCGCTGGTAGTCGGCGTGGGCCTGAACATCAATGGCGCCAACGAGTTGGAGCAGCAGATTGCGTCGTTGCACGAAACGCTTCGCGCCACGCTGCCGACCATGCCTGGTGCACTATCCCGCGCGTGGCCGCATGCTGCGCTCACCCCCGTGCTCGGCGCAGTGCTCAATGCGCTGGCAGTCGGACTGGAGCGCTTCGGCCGGCATGGCTTCGAGCCGTTCCGTGACGCCTGGATCGCCGAGCATGCGTATGCAGGCCAGGAAGTCGTCGTCTTGGAGCAAGGCGACGAGATGGCACGCGGCACCGCATACGGCGTTGACGAACAAGGACAATTGCTGATACGCACGCCACAAGCAATCCGGGCAATCGCCACAGGCGACGTGTCGCTGCGGCTTGCCGCAAGCATCGATGCGCCGGCGCAGCCGGCGCCCGGTTCGTCTACTTGCGGTGCGGGCACGGGCGCACTGCCAACGGCTGCCGTATCCACCGCAGGACTGCGTCCGTCCGGATTGCCCCCCGGCGGCGTGCCCGCGTCCGACGCGCCCGCCCCCGCGCTCCCGGGCGCTGGCAAACCGCCCGCTACCGGATGCGCGCGTGAACAACAGCCGCACAACGACGACGCGTAAGCCGCCATGATCGATTCTGACCTTGCCGGCACGACCGGCCACCGCCTAGTGATCGACGCGGGCAATAGCCGCACCAAATGGGCGCTGGTGCATGCCGATGGCAGTCTGCGGCAACTCGGCGCGTTCTCGCACGAAAACCCGCTAGACGACGCGCAGGGCGACGTCGCCGCACGCGCGGCGGAACTGCAGTGGGACGACTTGCCGACACCAGCCGATATCTGGATCTCCAACGTTGCGGGCCAGCACGTCGCCGCGCGCCTGTCGACGATGCTCGATGCGCGCTGGCCAGGCATCGCACGCACGACCATCGTATCGCGCCGCTCGCAGTGCGGGGTGACAAACGGATATGGCGAGCCGGCACAACTGGGCACCGATCGCTGGGCCGGCATGATCGGGGCACGTGCGGCCTACCCGCGTGAGCATCTGCTGATCGTCACGCTCGGCACCGCGACAACGATCGAAGCGCTGCGCGCTGACGGCATCTTTGTCGGCGGTTTGATTGCACCGGGATGGTCATTGATGATGCGCTCGCTCGGCGAGCATACCGCGCAGTTGCCGACGCTGACGCCGGCGGGCGCACGCTCCGCGCTGGCCGGCAAGCCGGGCCTGACGTTCGGCGCCGACACGCCCGCGTCGCTGTGCGCCGGATGTGCGCTCGCACAAACCGGCTTGATCGAGCATGCTTACTTGACATGGCGTGCTGAACTCGGCGGCGCGTCGGTACGCATGGTGCTTGGCGGCGGCGCCGCCGACGCGTTGGCGCCAGCGCTGACTGTGCCGCACACGCGGCACGATCATTTGATACTGTCTGGGCTCGCGCTGATTGCGCAGGACGAGGTGACGGCGCACAGGCACGGCGCCTGACGCAGCGGCCCCTCTAGAGAAGAAGCACGGAGAATCGCAGATGCTGCGCTGGTTGATTGCAGGATTGCTAGTGGCGAACGTACTCGGATTCGTGACGCTCAGTGGCGCGTTTGGCCCGGCTCCGGCGGCCGGTCCCAGGGAGCCGTTTCGCCGGAGCAGCCAAGTACGTCCGGATGCACTGCGCGCCCAGCCGCTCGACCCGGCACAGCCGCAACCGCAGCCACAGCCACAGCCACAGCCACAGCCACAGCCGGTGATCGGCGGGCCGGGCCAGGATTCGGGGATGGCCGCGTACGCGCTCAGCCCGTGATCAGCGGGAGCGTACGCGCTGCAACAGCTTCGTCGTCGAGCGGTCGTGCTCAAACGGAATCGCTAGTGCGCGGCCGCCCCAGCTGCGCACCCATGCCGATTCCGGCAACTTGTCCATGTCATAGTCGCCGCCCTTGACCAGAATGTCCGGGCGCAACGCGCGGATCAACTCGATCGGCGTCGGCTCGTCGAACATCACAACGTAATCAACGCTTTCCAGCGCGGCAAGCAACGCCATGCGGTCCGCTTCCGCATTGATCGGGCGATCGTCGCCCTTGCCGAGCTGCCGCACCGACGCATCGCTGTTGACGCCGACCACCAGGCACGCGCCCAACGCGCGGGCATCGTCTAGATACGTCACATGCCCTCGATGCAGGATATCGAACACACCATTGGTGAACACGACCGGCGCACCGAGCGAGGCTCGGCACCCGAGCAACGTTTGCCACTCGACGATCTTGCGCTCGAATGAAGCCGGCATGGGCCTACGCCGGCTGCGCTGTGCCGCTCACGTCGGTATCGCGCTGCAGTCGCGCCACCAACTCCTTGCGGTAACGGTTCAATTCCTGCGCCGTCGTGAACGTGCGCTCGAACAGCAGCGACAAATTGTGCAGGATCCGCTCGATCACCTTTTTTTCCCACGTGTCGTCGAATCGGATCTGTTCGTCCAGCCAGCGCTCAAGCCATTCCGGGTCGGGCAGTCGCGATTGCACGGTGTCCCGCGGAAACAACTGTCGGTTCACGTGCAGGTTCGTCGGGTGCAGCGGCTTCTCGGTACGCCGAGCCGACGCCATCAGCACGCCGATTTTCGCGAATGCGGCGCGCGCGGAGTCGCCGGCCGTGGCCAGTGCCTTCTTCATATACCGAAGGTAGGCGCCGCCATGCCGCGCCTCGTCGCGTGAAATCGTCTCGTAGATGTGCTTGATTACCGGCTCTGTATGCCACTCGGCCGCACGGCGGTACCAGTGGTTCAACCGGATCTCGCCGCAGAAATGCAGCATCAGCGTTTCCAGCGGCGGCGCCGGGTCGAACGGGAAGCGCACCGCGTGCAACTCCTGCTCGGTCGGCACGAACTCGGGGCGGAAGCGCCGCAGATACTCCATCAATACCAGCGCATGCTTTTGTTCCTCAAAGAACCAGACGCTCATAAACGCGCAGAAGTCGCTGTCGTTATGGTTATCGCGCAGGAACATCTCCGTCGCCGGCAACGCGGACCATTCGGTGATCGCGTTCATCTTAATTGTGTTCGCTTGTTCGTCAGTCAACATCGACCCATCGAACTTGTCCCACGGGATGTCCTTTTCCATATCCCAGCGAACCGATTCGAGCGAGCGGTAGAGTTCCGGATAAAGCATGGTGTTCATGGTGCCACCCTATCAACCTGAAAAGCGTAGACTGCGTTGCGCCCGTCATCGATATCGTGCGCCGCATGGTTCGACCCGGCAGACGGGCAAACGCAGGATTTTACGTGAGCGCGGCCCGCCCAGGTGCGGAAAAATGCCGCAGCGGGCGACGCCTTCCGAGAGAGAATCCGCGTTGCCACGCAGCGTCTGTTATCCATCGTGTTTGGCTGTTGCGCGGCGCCAATGTACGGCGTTCCAATTATTTATGATAGCACGCGGTGTTGACGCCACTGCGCGACTGCACTATCGATGTGCGTCATCGACACCAAGTGTTGGATCCCCTGTTGCGCGAGGCGGCGCGGGACGTTGCCGCCGCTGGTCCACAATTGCACTTGCGGCGGCAGCCGAGTCTGCAGCTCGCTGGCCGCGCGCGCCGCAGACTCGGCGTCGGGTGCGGCTGCCATCGATAACACGACCATGTCAACATCGCTAGCGCGCGCCGCGTCGGCGATCTCATCAATCGATACACCAGCACTCATCACCGTGCAACGGCAGCGGGAGAGCACAAACAAGACTTCCATCATCGCCAGTTGCACATCATGCGCCGCGCCCGGGACCGCTGCCAGTAACGCGCAGGGCCGGCCCCGTACGCCATCCGTGAGCAGCCGCACCGCACGTCGGAAAACGTCCTGCAGCACTTGTCCAAGTGCCGGCGCATGCGCGGCGCTCGGCGATCCGCCCGCCGACGCCTGGACTACCCGCGCGCCAAGCGGGATCGCGATTTCGTCGATGAAGCGCTCGATGCCCACGCGCACCAGGCGCCACATCAGTTCGTCGCGCAGCGCCGGCCAACGCTCGGTATCGATCAGTTCGAGCAGCGGCACCAAGTCCACGTGGGGTGACACCGGCGTGCTCTGGCGCACCATCGTACGCAAAACCGACTCAGAATGCAGCAACACGTTGCCCGGACGATGCCCGGCCTCCAGCAACTGCTTCACAAGCCGCAGCTTGCGGACCTGCTCGGCCGGATACAGGCGTTCGCCACCCGTGTTGCGCAGCGGCCGAGGAAAACCGTATCGGCGCTCCCAGACGCGCAACGTATCCTTCGTCAAACCAATTTCATGGGCAAGGGCACCAATGCCGACCGGCGATAGTGACGGCTCGGGCACGCCAGTATCGTCATTGTGCATCCGGCCACTCGCGCCGTCGCCATGCGCCGGCCCCCAATCTGCTGCCTCTGCCGTTTGCCCATCGGCGGAAATGTGCTTGGCCATAGGTGTCGTGAAGCTTCGCCAATGCGGCGCGCCCCTTATTGTTCAAACGTGGCCGCCAATCCTAACCCTAATTCACGCTTTTGGGGACAGAAGAAAGCGGTTTGTAACCGACAAATTCGCAGCTATACGCGGACAAATCCCGGACAATAGGGCAAGATGGGTTCGTTTGGTTCGCAGGTGCCGGCCACATCATGGGGTATGACGATGGCGGTCTACAGGTCGAGCAACACGCTGGCCACGGTCTGCTGGCCGATCTACGCAAGGGTCGGGCAGCCAGCGGCGCGGGAGCATCCGGCATCGATGTCCGGTGCTATTCGGCGGTCCGGCCGCGGCGCCCGCGCACGCTGGCCGCCGGCATTGTTCCCTTGGTGCGCCTGCGGGCCGCTGACGGCCTATTGTCCGCGTCGGCGCTACTGCCAGTCACGGCCTTATTGCCTGTCGTGGCCGTGCCACTCGTGGCGTTACCATGAGTGGCAGCGTTGCGAGCCGTTGGGACCTTGCGACCCGTCGCCGTCGCCAACTTGATGCGCGTCGCAGATTTATCCTTCGCAGCGGACCTGCCGTGCTTCGCCGAGCCACCGTGCTTCGCCGAGCCGCTGCGCCTCGCCGACTTGCCTGCCGCCACCGACGTGCCGCTTGAAGCCATCCCACTTTCCGCCATGGCGCCGCCCTGGGTCGCCGATCCGCTTGCAGCTGCTGCCGCGCGCTTGGACAGCGCGCGGACCTTTGTAGCGGATCGGCCCGCTCCCGCCGAAGCGCTCGGCGACGAACGCCCCAGCCCCTCGTCGACCCGCTGCCGCATCGCTTCCTTGATATCGTCGGCCGACACCGATGCACCGGGCATCGTATGCGGCGCAACCGCGAACCGGGCAATCTGCTCGAACTGCGTCTGCAGCAAGTTCCACCAGGCTGACACGTCGAGCGGCTCGCCAGCCCTGGACGCGGCCGCGCGCTCGCCGGCACCAGCCGCCGCGGCAGCGGCGGCGGCTTCACCCCGCGACGTATCCGGTGTACGGCGATCCGCTGGCGCGCCGTCCTGCGTATCGGGCCCCCGCTGTCCGGCAACCGGTTCGCCCGTCTGCGCCGCCCGTATCCCGTGCGCCGCCGGCGCGTCCCGTTGCGGCGATGCCTCGCCAGGGGCGGCCGGGTCCGCGTCGGCAGGTCTGGTGGCGCCGGCCGCGCCTTCCATCGCACCCTTTACCACATCGCTCGCGACATCGTAAAACGCCCTTGCGAACGCAAACGGATCCGCGGCCGCCGCTTGCTCTGGGGGATCGTCAGCCGCAGGCGCCGCATGCGAGCCGGTCCGCCGGGCATCATCCGCTCCATTTGCTTCGTTTGCTTGACCCGCTGCGGCCGGCGGCGACCATGGCTCACCGCGCGCATCGCCACTTATGCCGGACTCGCCCGACGGACGGCCTGCGCCAGACGCGCCGTCCGGCGCAGACGTCATCGGCGCCTGCACGAATGCGCCGAACGCGCGCAGCGTCGCAAGCGTCGAGCGTTGCACCTGCAGCGCCTGGATCATCGACTGCAGCATCGACAAGTTGAGCTTGAGCCACTGTTCGACCGCTTGAAGATCGATGATGCGCTTATCGAGCTCCTCGACGCTCATCAGCTGCGCGACGATATCCGGCCTGGGCCCGAGCGGTGACGACGTCGACCCGCCGCCGTCTGCAAAACTGTCCGGCATGCGCATCAGCTTGAGCAAGCTGTCGAACATCTGATAGCCGGCATTCGGCGAAAACTGCGGGAATGACGAAAATGGGTTATTGTCGCCTGACTCGCTCATTGATCCTGCCTCCCTCTGCCGCTCGGTCATAATGGGCATCGTCCAGTCAGAACGGCGCACCGTCTGGAAACCGTGGCGCGCGACGCTCGCGCAGCGAATGAATGCCTTCGTGCACGTCCTGCCCACCGAAGCCGAGGAATTCCAGCGCCAGCGATGTATCGAACGTCGGGCCGGCGCTGCGTAGCCAGTTGTTCAACGCGTACTTGGTCCAACGGATGGCGCTTTGCGAGCCGTTGGCCAATCGCTGCGCCAGCTCAAAGGACTTCGGCACCAGGTCGATATCGTCGACCGTCAGCGACACCAGGCCAATACGCTCGGCTTCGTCGCCGGACACCGGCTCGCACAGCAGCAGGTGATACTTGGCCTTGGCCATGCCACACAGCAGCGGCCAGACGATCGCCGCGTGATCGCCGGCGGCCACACCCAGCCGCGTATGTCCGTCGATAATGCGCGCGCTTTTCGCGGCGATTGAAATATCGGCGAGCAAGCCGGCCACCAGGCCAGCCCCCACCGCCGGACCGTGCATCGCTGAAACCACCGGCTTGCTGCAATTAACCAGGTTGTAGACGAGGTCACGCGCCTCGCGCCATACCCGCGCGCGCACCTGGAAGTCGTTGGCCATCTGCTCGACCAATGCCAGATTGCCGCCGCCGGAGAATCCCTTACCTTCGCCGCGGATGATCGCTACCCGTGTGTGCGGATCAGTGTCGATGTCGCGCCAGATATCCGCCAGTTCGCGATGCATCCGTTCATCGGCGGTGGCCAACGCGCTCTTGTTGGCCCCTTCACCACTCATGATCACTTCGAGAATCCCATGCTCGTGTCGGCGCAGCTTTAGCGCTTCGTAGCGGGCGTAGTGTAGGTCGTTCGGAAAATCGTTCATCGGCCTGTCCGGAAGCGGGCGGCACGCCCGATAGTCTGAACACTAGCAGACGCCCGCCACAATGGGAGAGGAAGTTGAAAACGAGCGCGGCGATATCGGCGAAGACAAGGTGCGCTCTGGCATTCAGTCGATCGAGGTCGGCTTTAAGCTGCTCGCGGTGTTGATCAACAAACCACATGCAATGATGCTGCGCGATTTGGCACAGCGCTACGAACTCGGCGACTTTACGCTGCAGATGGGCCTGGCGCGACTCGTGCGCGTGGACGGCATGAAGCTCGCGAATCGCATTGACCAGACTACGTGATCAGCTCGACCAGACGGTGGGCATCGCAGTTTGGGGCAATCAGGGCCGACTGTCGTACACTGGACGGAGTTGAGCCATCCAGCCAAAGCCTCGCTCAAGCTCGGCGATGTAATGCCATTGCTCAGTTCGGCCACTGAGCGACTGTTTGCTACCTACCTGCCGTGCAGCGGCGATAATCGAGCACGAACTGCGCGATGCACGCGCGTCGCAACTGCCCAATGCCCCGCGCACGCAGCGGATGCCAAAGCGCTATTTGCCACGGTTCGCAAACACGGTGCCGCACGGACGCAGGGCATGCTGCTGCCGCCGCTCTATGCGTTCTGCAGGCCAGTGTTCGATGCCACTGGAGCGCTCGCGCTTATCGCGGCCGGACAGGAAGGCACGTTTGATATCCGCTGGGGCGGCGAAATCGACGTGGCACTGCGCGACTGCGCGCAATGGCTGTCCTATGCAATGGCTATCCTATGAACTGGGGTACGATCGCGCATGCAACGCGTAGTGCCCGCCTGCTTGGAAATCCATGGCGGAATTGTCTTCGCACGCCGCATCGCGGCGGCCCAGCACGATCGTTGCCAGCCACTCATGCCGCCGGCATGCACGCGGGCCAGCCACGCGCTGGGTCGTCACCTTGGCGCTGGTATTGCTCGCCCATGCGCTAGCTGGCGTGTGGTTAGAACGCGTGCCTGGACTGAACCCCGCACTGATGCCGAGCGAGATCCCCATCCAGGTCGCCGTGCTGATACCGCGGCCGATCGACTCGGCGATGCAGCACGAGCGCGCCGCGTCGGTGACCGGTGATGCGCCACACGCGGCGCCTCTCTCGCCGTCCAGCGCGGCAGCCCTGCCGTCCAGCGATGTCTTGCAAGCGGTGGTACCACAGCCGAACACGTCCCGTGCTACGCGCGCCGACACCGCTGGCCTGCCGCCCACCCGGACACCGCGCGCGAAAGACAACACCGGGCCGGGCGCGCTGACCCCGCACACACCGGCTGACACGGCCGCACAGGCCTTTGCCGGCACACGCGGCCCGCTCGCCGGCGAATACGGCGCCAGCTGGCAACCGCAGCCGGCCACGCGCGACGCGGTGGCGAGCGGCGCGTCGCCGCTGGACGAGGCGTCGCGCGCAGCCGATACTTCGGCTACTTCGGCTACTTCTGGTACTTCGACCGCTTCGAGCACATCAGCCGCCTCAGCTCTGTCGCCGGCCTCCGCGCCGCTCACGCCCGGCGGCGAAAAATTCGCGCTGCCCCCGAGCGCAGATATCCGGTACGACACTTTCTACAATGGCGTGCAAAATCAGGCTGGCACGCTGCGTTGGACCACCAATGGCACACGTTACCAAATGGTCGTCTCGATGACGCTGCCGTTCGTAGGCACATACAGCTTCACCAGCGAGGGCCGCGTCGACGCATTCGGGCTCGCGCCACAACGCTACGTGGAACAGCGCGGGCGCCGAGGCACCGATACGACGCGCTTTGAGCGCGACACGCAGCCGGGACGCATCGCGTTCTCGCGTTCGCCTCAAATCGTGCCACTGTCCGACGGCGCGCAAGACCGCTTCAGCATGGTGATGCAATTAGCCAGCCTCGTGCGCGGTAACCCGTCGGCCTATACACCGGGCGTCGCACGTCAGTTTTTCGTCGCCGACAGCGACAGTGGCGAGACCTGGTCGATCGAGATGATTGGCACCGAATCGGTGCAGACTCGGCAAGGATTCGTTGATGCATTACATTTCATGCGCCTGCCACGCCGCAATGGCGACCGACGACGCATCGACGTATGGCTCTGCCCCATGCTCGATTACTTGCCGGTCAGGCTAGTGCAAACCGAGCCAAACGGCACGCAAGTCGAATTACTATGGCACGGCAAGCTGCCGGCGAACAGCGGGACAGGCCGGCCCATCCTATCCGAGGCGACCGGCATGTCCGAAGAAAAGACCGTCGCCCCGGCCGAGCCTGCTCAGAAGCGTCCGGCGCCCGCGACCGCCGATGCACCCACGTCTGTGCCGGGCATAGGCCATGCTGAATCATCGCCATGGCAAGCACCGGCGCAACCGTAGCGCGGATGCTTCGCTTGGCCGTTCAGTGCGTCGGCCTAGCGCTGGAATCCTTTTCCGCACCGGCGGTCGAATCGGTAGATTCGGAACGGCAGTCAGCTCAACAACATAACGTAATGTAATCGCAGGGAATACCCGTTCCGGGTCGGCCCCTTGAATTTCTGATTAACCTCTCCATCTACGGTGCAAACCGTGGCAGAGCAACAGAATTGAGGAGTGTCGCCATGCAAATGATCTACAACAGCCCGAACTACTGCGTTGTCGAATTTGCCCCCCAAGCTGAGCACGGCACCATGCTGTCCGGCGGATTCGAGATCGTCGACAAAAATGCGCAGCGCGAGATATTCATCGACGGCTCGATGGCGGCGCGCTTTCGCGAGCACGTGCAGCGCCTGATCCAAGCGCAACCGTCGCTGGAGGAAGTCGACGAATTCCTCGGGCAATTCGACAGCCTAATGAACCAGCCCGTCGTGCTGCACTGATCTTCGATCGCTGGCGGACTCCCCAAGCCCCCTACCGGATGTGAACCGACCCCGCAAAGTTGGACAGTTTCGGAAAGCTAGGGCTGACTGGGCTGAGTCCTGTATTGCACAGGACTCAGCCCTTTTAATTTGAGCTTGATGCGATCGTGGTGGTAGTAGTGGAGTAGCGTGCCAGACTGGTCTGTAGTTCATCCAGGTTGCGCAAGCGCTCAAGATGGAAGAATTCAGACTGAAGCGTGCCGAAGAAATCCTGCATGGCGGCATTATCCAGATAACTGCCCTTGCGAGACATGCGTTGGGTAAGCGCGCGCTGCTTAAGTAGGCGGCCATACGCGGGCATTGGGTACGGCCATTCGTTTTTGCGGCAAGCGCGACGATTTGCTCAAGCTGTTGTGGTGGAGCGACAATGGCATGTGCTTATTAATGATGCGACTCGAGCAGGCATCCTTCATATGGCCGCCAGTCGGCAGCGGCGTCATTTGCTTGAGTCCGGCACACTTCGCGCGCTGCAGAAGCCGAGCATCTGAAGCGGCTCATTGCCAAGTTGTGACGCATACAGTTCGGCCACAAATCAGAGAAATTGGATCACCAACTCGAGCTACACCTGGAGGGTCTACAGGCGTATCTGCGAAATGAGCTGGGGCGCATCGCGGATCATCCGATTAACCGGATCGATGAACTGCTGCCGTGGCATCTGGATCAGTCATCGTGCTCGAGTGGTGTATCGGCGTATTTAGAACAACGGTGTGAACGCGGACCTCACATCAATCCCGGAACAACTTGAGCGTTTGGTTACGCGGGCATAGCTCCGGATCATCGGCATCATCCATGAGAATCAGAAACGCCGACGGTTCCTCACGCGCATCCTCGAACGTGATCGTGGCATGGGAAGCAACAGGATCGGCCGCCTTGGCCCATCGACAAACGGCGCGTTGGGCAGAATGATCGTGACAACCCGGTTCGTAACGTAAAGTAGCTCTAGCGGCATGCGGTGGGTCCTCGTGTCAGAAGGCCAAATGCTAAAGCAAGACGATCCCGCAACGCTTACGCGCGATCGTGTCGTGCTACTCAAACGCGAGCGTGCCGGATCAATACACGAGCCGAAAAATTACGGCATTGACATATCAACGCTGGCGCGGCTGATCGAGCGAGGCGAAATCTGATCCATTTCAATACGAATACCTCTTTTACGAAAGGTACGGCGCCCCTTTCACTGTCGGAATAAAAGGTAGCTACAGGTCGTGCATTCTAGAACTCGCATCACCAGCCCATTTCAACTAGGTCCCATCGCGCGTCCAGAAATCCGTAGGCGTGGCGATGGGATACCGATCCGCCAGCGCCAACAAATCCTTGTCCCCCGTAATGAGATACTGCCCTTTCGCTGCCAGCAGCGTAAGTAATACGGGCTGATCAGCGGAATCGCGCAAACTTGCGCCCTGTGCGCCCTCTGGCTCGACTACATCGGCCAATAACATAAAACTGTCGGCTAGGTCGCGAATTTGCGCCGGTGTCATGCCTGCCCTAGGCAACCGCGGTAGAACCCGGACCATCTCGTTTAAGAGGTAGTGCGACAGTGCCACCTCCAACCCGCCCTGGCGCCAAGCCGCGACGATGCGCCCAGGCATGCTGCTCGAGTAAGCCAAGCCTGATACCGGCATAGGCTTCGGCGATTCGGTCGCTGAGCGCATCGAAGCAGTCCTGCATACGCCGGATGCGGGCGAATAATTCGGCGTCGACGAGCGCTGCGACCGGCTTGCCGTCCTTATTGATCACGATACTGTCGTTGCGATACTGTACCTGATTGAGCATTTCACCTAGGTTTTGTCGGAAGTTCACGGCATTGACTTCGGTAATCATCGCACCCTCCTTTGCCATATTAATCATAATGATCATATGGCTAGAAATGAGCGCGGCGTCTAGCTCCGGATCGATCGAGCGTGACAGTCGCCCAAACTTAATCTGTCACGGCGGGTGGCGCAGATAATGTGCTGGCGCCTACATTAATGGAAGAGAAGGGTATCCGGTGGTCCATGGTGAATCCTACTTAGGGTAGTGGTTCACCCAGCGGGTGTAGGCGGTGAACTGGCATCACTTTGTTCGACTCGTGAAGGATCCCCCGAATAAACGAAGCATGCGGGTTCAGCCGCAAATTAACGTGGCACACTTCTGAACCAAGGCACGCTGTCCTGGAATCGCGCCCGAGCCGGCTCAGAGAACTGGTTGGCTTCCATAAAGCGGGTGATCTCAACCACCGCTATATTCCATTGACGATCGTTTAAAATATTTAGCGAACCCATGATCCGAAGTCTGCTAAACGCATCCCATAAGGCGGCTTCGCCCGTGCCATTCAGTAGACTCAACCCTTGCTGCCAAGCCCACTTTACTAGTGCATCGTCCAATCTGTGGGTATACGTTAGAAAGCCGAGTGCGACCTGCGCGCGCTGCGCTGGCAGTACGCGCAGCAATGCCGGCTCCAGTAACTGGAGTTCGTTTGCGTGATACTCGCGTGGTAATTTCGTCAACCCCTCTGGAAGATCGCGTAGCGCAACGCCCAACTGTTCGTCAGGCAGCGACAGTGCCACATCACGCAGCTGCGTGTACTGTGTGAGCCGCTCCGCGTGCGGCAAAACCCATATGGCGCTGGCTAACATGCCAACCGATGCGCCTTGATGAGAGGGCGGCAGCTGCAACGCGTGTCCGCGTAACACCGCATACAGCCCAGGGAGGCGGTCGTTGCTTCCAGCAAAGTGAACCATTCGCCGACACAATGCCGGGATCAGCTCCGCTTGCTCAGACATCCTCAAGGACGCAAGCCGAGCCACGAGCGCCTGATAACGCTCGACAACCTCCGGTGAGCGAAGCAAAAAAAGTTCAGACTGTCAGCTAGTTCCGCCCAGACATTGTCCTGCTCGGGCGCACGCTGCTGCGCCATCGCGTAAGCAAAATCGAATAATTCAACCCGCTGGTTCCACTGAAAATCGCGCAATGAGTGCAACAACAGCGCTTTTTGTATCTGCACGCCATCCTTCGGAATGCGCTGCGCCGCCGCGCTCGGCTTCTGGTAACGCTTGCAGACGCTGACGCAACGCGTCAAGCGGCTCGACGTGCTGCGCCAGATCGGCGAGCGTGCCATCCATCTCATTGAGCAGCTGGTTGACTGACGCGAGGCTCACGGCTTGGTTGGCTCGTTGCCAGTAGCGGTAGACTGAATGCCGACTTTGCATCGCATGGTACGTGCGACGATCGACTGCTGAAAAATTTCCCACGTCTTGGACGGGCACGTAGTCACCGATCTGCTCAATCAGTTCAGGCGGTAGGTCATGATATGTCGTGGGCCGGTTGGCCGGCAGGTTCGCCAGCCCACCGCTTGCCGGTTTTAGTGTCGGCGGAGGTGCCGACGCAGCAGGCTGCGGGCACGACTCCAACGCACACATGTAGGCTTGGCAGTCGTTCAAAGCGGCATTCAGGTCAAAGTCCATCTGTAAGCTCGGCAGTCGATAAAAAACGTCGCAATACGAAGTGAGGCCGCGCAGCAGGCTAGCTGAAAACGGGAAGCTGAGCACAGCGATGGACTGTGAACGCCATGTTCTTGGCGGATAGTGCCATGCCAATATGCGGAAATTGTTACATCGTCTGTTGACAACTCACACTTCTGAAGAAGCTTGTGCGAAGCTAACAGTGATAACCAGCAAGCAGCCGAAACAACGTGAGGATCAAATAATTGATGATGCAGATTCAGCTATTAATCTGGCCGACTTCTGAGCCAGCACGCACTGTCTTGGATCCGCGCCTGGGCTGGTTTGGAAAACTGGTTGGCTTTCATAAAGCGCGTGATCTCGCCCATCGCCACTTTCCATTGGCGATTGTTCCGGCGCCATAGCACCCCATTGGCCCGAAGCTCGTTCAGTACCTCCCATAAAGCAGCTTCACCCGCCCCGTTCAGTAGACTCAATCCCTGCTGCCATCCCCGCTTGGCTAGCGTGTCATTGATGAAATAGATACTTCTAATTAACCCGACTGCTGCTTGCGTGCGCTGCGCCGTCGGCACGCGCGTCAAATAGCGTTCCAGCAACGCCAGCTCCTGCGCTTGTCGCTTAGGTGAGAAACTACCTAGTCCTTCGGGCAAACGCTGCAGCGCGACCCCCCATTGGTCGTCAGGCAGCGACAGCGCCCAATCGCGCATTTGCGCATACCGCGCGGATTGTTCCGCTTCCGGAAAGCGCCACACGTAACTTGCCAACGCGCCGACCGATGCGCCTTGATGAGAGGGGGGCAAGCGTAACGCGTAGTCATGTAAGAGCGTATAAAGTTCAATGACGCGCGGGTCTGCTTGGTTAAATTTATTTAGTAAACGGACCAATGTGGGAATGATCTGCGCTTGCTCGGCTACGCTCAACGACGGCAGCCGTGCCAGAATCTTGTAATACCACTGAGCAAACGTAGGGGTTTCAGGTGTGTCGAGGGAAAAATTCGACAGCCCAAGCGCCAGTTCCGGCCATACATTGTCCTGCCCGGGCTCGCGCTGTTCGGCCAGTGCGTAGGCAAAGTCAAACAGTTCCATCCATTCGCGCTCATAGGTGAAATCCCGGTGCATGAGCAGCAGCGCTTTTTGTATCTGCACGCCGTCTTGCGGGATACGCTGCGCGGCTGCGAATAAACGCTTAAATACGCGGGTGCGCCCGGCCTCCAACGTTTTCAAACGTTGGCACAGCGCGTCCAGGGGGTCGGCGTACTGCGCTGGATCAGCGAACGTGCCGTTCATCTCATCGAGCAGGCGGTGGATCGACTGAAAGGTCACCGCTTGTTTTGCTCGTTGCCAATAGCTATGAACAAGGCGTCGAGTCTGCATCGCATGATACGTGCGCCGGTCAACGGTGGCAAACGGCATCACGTCTTGGACGGGCACGTAGTCACCAATGCGCGCGATGATTTCGGTCGGCAAGTCCTGGTAGGTGGTGGGCTGCTTGGTCAAAAGGGGTGTCAGCGCGGCGTTGGATGGCTGCGGCGGCGGTGCTGCCGACGAGGCGGGTGCCGGGCGAGCCTCTAACGCGCAGATATAGGCCTGATAGTCGTTTAAAGCGGCATTCAGATCGAAGTCCATCGGCAAGCTCAGCAAGAAGTAAAGAAGACACCACGCGTAGCAAAGTTGCGCAGCAGGCTAGCGAAAAGTAGGCACAGGCGCGCAACGATACTTCACAAGCGCGAGGTTTTTGGCGGAGGACATAAGCTGGCGGATAAGCCGCGGTATGACAGGCGAGTGATGCAAGCGGGTAACGACAGCGGGCATCTGCCAGGCAATAACTCAATGTGCGTAGCATGTCAGGTCGTTTCAGCTAATACATTTCAGCCAAGCGGATCACATGACTTGACAATCGCCTGTAATACGCCGCACTTCGCTTAGTCGGTCAAGTGATCACGCTCGCGCGCAATGCGCAGTGAATATCGTTCAAGTTGCTGGTTCTCGATAACCAGCAATACGCTAATGTCGCCAGTGGTGTGAGCCAGCCCATTTGCTATTTGGACGAACTTGAGGCGGGCATAAGCTTGACCTTTTGCCGCTGCTGGACTTGTACAACGGCGAAATCGTCGCTGACGAGACCAGCCGCTGTGCGGCGTTCGAGGTAGTGAGCGCGATGCTCAAAAAGGCGCTGGCGCGATTGACGCGGCACGCTCAAGTCCGAGCTTTTCCATCTTGAGCGCTTGCGCAACCTGGATGAACTGCAGTTCAGTCTGGCACGCTACATCCACGACTACAACCACGATCGCATCAAACTCAAACTAAAAGGGCTGGGCCGTGTGCAATACAGGGCCCAGCCCAGTCAGCCCTAGCTTTCCGAAGCTGCCCAACTTTTCGGGTCAGTTCAATGTCCAGTGGGTTTTTTCTTTTTAGATGTTATATTGTGGCGCATTTGGGCACGCGCCGCCGACCGTCACGACGTGACGCGACGTGGCCAGCCGCGATTCGTGCATTCATTCCATGCAAAACGCATACAGCCTTCGCTACACCCGGGGCAGCGCACTGCCCGCGCTGCTCGCGCGCCGCATCCTGATACTGGACGGCGCAATGGGCACGATGATCCAGCGCTACAAGCTGTCCGAAGCCCATTACCGGGGCGAACGGTTCGCCACGCTGGACCATGATGTCAAGGGCAACAACGAGTTGCTGTCGATTACGCAGCCGCAGATCATCGGTCAGATCCACGAGCAGTACCTGGCCGCCGGCGCGGATATCGTCGAGACGAACACGTTCGGCGCGACCCGGATTGCCCAAGCCGATTACCGAATGGAGGCGCTTGCGATCGAAATGAATATCGCTTCGGCCCAGCTGGCGCGCGCTGCATGCGACCGGTATTCGACGCCGGACAAGCCACGTTTTGTCGCCGGGGCGATAGGGCCCACGCCGAAGACCGCGAGCATCTCACCAGACGTCAACGACCCGGGCGCGCGCAATGTCACCTTCGACGAATTGCGCGACAGCTACTACGAGCAAGCGCAAGCGCTGCTCGATGGCGGCGCGGACTTATTCCTGGTGGAGACGATCTTCGATACGCTCAATGCGAAAGCCGCGTTGTTCGCGCTCGACCAATTGTTCGAGGATACCGGCGAAGTGCTGCCGATCATGATTTCCGGCACGGTGACCGACGCGTCTGGACGAATCCTGTCCGGACAGACCGTCGAGGCATTCTGGAACGCGCTGCGCCATGCGCGGCCGCTAACCTTCGGGTTGAACTGCGCGCTCGGGGCAGCGCTGATGCGGCCGTACATCGCCGAGTTGGCGAAGCTGTGCGACACGTACGTGTCGTGCTATCCGAACGCCGGGTTACCGAACCCGATGAGCGAGACCGGTTTTGATGAGACACCGGAGGTCACCTCCGGACTGCTCAAGGAATTCGCCGACACGGGCCTCATCAATCTGGCTGGCGGCTGCTGCGGCACAACGCCCGAGCACATTGCAGCGATCGCCGCGCGCCTGGCGGACGTCAAGCCACGCACATGGGCGCATTATCAAGAAAAAAACGACTCATGACCGACCATACGATGCGCCTTTGCGGGCTCGAAGCGTTCAACGTCACGGACACGACACTGTTCATCAACGTCGGCGAACGCACCAATGTGACCGGCTCCAAAGCCTTCGCGCGCATGATCCTGAACAGCCAGTTCGACGACGCGCTCGCCGTCGCGCGCCAGCAGGTGGAGAACGGTGCGCAGGTGATCGACGTGAACATGGACGAGGCGATGCTCGATTCACGCGCCGCAATGGTCCGCTTCCTGAACCTAATCGCGTCAGAACCGGACATCGCACGGGTGCCGATCATGATCGACTCGTCCAAATGGGACGTGATCGAAGCGGGACTGAAATGCGTGCAAGGCAAGGCGATCGTGAACTCGATATCGCTGAAGGAAGGCGAGCAGGCGTTTCGCCACCATGCGAAGCTGATCCGCCGCTACGGCGCGGCGGCCGTCGTGATGGCATTCGATGAAAACGGCCAGGCCGACACCTTCGAGCGCAAGTGCCAGATTTGCCAGCGCAGCTACGACATCCTCGTGAACGAAGTGGGCTTTCCGCCCGAGGACATTATCTTCGATCCAAATATCTTTGCGATCGCCACCGGCATCGACGAGCACAACAACTACGCGGTCGACTTCATTAACGCGACACGCTGGATCAAGCAGAACCTACCGTATGCCAAGGTGAGCGGCGGCGTATCGAACGTGTCGTTCTCGTTTCGCGGTAACGACCCAGTGCGCGAGGCGATCCATACGGTGTTCCTGTATCACGCGATCCAGGCCGGCATGGATATGGGCATTGTCAATGCCGGTCAGCTCGGCGTGTACCAAGAGTTGGACCCCGTGCTGCGCGAGCGCGTCGAAGACGTCGTGCTTAATCGTCGGCCCGATGCGACGGACCGGCTACTGGAGATCGCGGATAAGTATAAGAGCGGTGCGGCCAAAAAGGAGGAAAACCTCCAATGGCGAGAGCAGCCGGTCGAGCAGCGGCTGGCCCACGCGCTCGTGCACGGCATCACGACCTTTATCGTTGAGGATACCGAGCAGGCGCGCGTGAAAATCGCGCAAGCTGGCGGGCGACCGATCAACGTGATCGAAGGGCCGTTGATGGACGGCATGAACATCGTCGGCGACCTGTTTGGACAAGGCAAGATGTTCCTGCCGCAGGTGGTGAAGTCGGCGCGCGTGATGAAGCAGGCTGTCGCGCACCTGATTCCCTTCATTGAGGAAGAAAAGCGCCAATTGGCCGCCGCCGGCTCGGACGTGAAGCCTAAGGGCAAGATCGTGATCGCCACGGTCAAGGGCGACGTGCACGACATCGGCAAGAATATCGTGTCCGTGGTGCTCCAGTGCAATAACTTCGAGGTGGTCAACATGGGCGTGATGGTGCCGTGTACGGACATCCTCGCGACCGCCAAGGCCGAGGGCGCCGACATTGTCGGGCTGTCCGGGCTGATCACCCCGAGCTTGGAGGAGATGGCCTACGTTGCCGCCGAAATGCAACGCGACGATTATTTCCGTGGCAAGAACATTCCGTTGCTGATCGGCGGCGCGACCACCTCGCGCGTGCACACCGCGGTGAAGATCGCGCCGCACTACGATGGTCCAGTTGTCTACGTACCCGACGCGTCGCGCTCGGTCTCGGTCGCCTCTAGCCTGCTGTCCGACGAGGGCGCGGCCCGTTACATCGACGAGTTGCGCGCCGACTACGATCGGATCCGCGAGCAGCACGCGAACAAGAAGGCCCAGCCGCTGGTCACCCTGGCGCAGGCACGTGAGAACAAGACCCGCATCGACTGGGACGGCTATGTGCCCCCCAAGCCCAAATTCGTCGGCCGGCGCACATTCAAGAACCAGGATCTGGCCGAGCTTGCACACTACATTGACTGGGGCCCGTTCTTCCAAACCTGGGACCTGGCCGGACGCTTCCCGGCGATCTTGGACGACGAGGTGGTCGGCGAATCGGCGCGGCGCGTGTTCGACGATGGCAAGGCGATGCTCGCGCGGCTGATCCAGGGACGATGGTTGAGCGCGAACGGCGTGATCGCGCTGCTGCCCGCCAACACGGTGAACGACGATGACATCGAGATCTATACCGACGAGAGCCGCACACAGGTTGCGCTGACGTGGCGCAACCTACGCCAGCAAAGCGTGCGGCCCGTCGTAGACGGCGTGATGCGGCCCAACCGCTGCCTGGCCGATTTCATTGCACCGCGCGCCTGCGGCATCGCCGACTACATCGGCTTGTTCGCGGTCACGGCGGGATTAGGAGTCGACGCGCGCGAGAAACAGTTCGAGCAGCACCATGACGACTACAGCGCGATCATGCTGAAGGCGCTCGCCGACCGGCTTGCCGAAGCGTTCGCCGAACAACTGCATCAGCGCGTGCGACGCGACCTGTGGGGCTATGCGGCCGACGAGGCACTGAACAACGATCAGTTGATTGCCGAGCAATACGCCGGCATTCGGCCCGCGCCCGGCTATCCAGCGTGTCCGGACCATTTGGTCAAACGTGACCTGTTTGCGGCGCTGCAAGCGGACGAGATCGGCATGAGCCTGACCGAATCGCTGGCAATGTGGCCGGCGGCCAGCGTGTCGGGCTTCTATCTGTCCCACCCGGACAGCCAATATTTTACCGTCGGCAGGATTGGCGACGATCAACTCGAGGACTACGCGCGCCGCATGGGCCTGTCACTGGAGGACGCGCGGCGCGCGCTGGCGCCGCAACTGTGATCCCGCCCTTGGGCACGCAATCAGCCGTTCACCGGCTGTGCCCGGCGGCGGCGCGGCGCGCGATCGAGCACCCGCATTACTCGGACGGTTGGCGCTCAAACGCCCCAGATCACGTCCGAGTTCTCCTTGTGCGCCTGCCGCAGCATGTCGAGGAACGGATAGGCGCGCTGCGCCAGGCCAATCGGCGCCTCATGCGCCTCGTGATCCCCCTCCTCGTCATCGGCATGGCCGTCGTGTTCGGCCCGGCGTTGCTTGTCCTGCGCAATGGCCGCCTCGAGCTTGGCAATCGCCGGCTGCAACTCGTCATGCGCGATGACGCCACGCTGCCCGAAGCGCTTGCCGATGATCGCCAACAGGAATTGCGCGAGGTTTTCGAGCATCGTCACATCCACGGTGGCCCGAGACTTAAACGTGATCAGCATGGCGGCTCCTTGTTCGCTTCGTCGATCCGGTCGCGCCCGCGTCGCGGCGCCGCATACGCACCGCACCGGCTTGGACCTGTATTCGACAGTTTAGCACCTGCTAAAATCCATCATTCTCGCTTTGTGGCGTGTTCGCGAGGCAGGCGGCCAGCGGGTCGCCGCGCCCGCCTGTTCCGATAACTGCCGTCATTCCATGCTGCCCGCACAGAAACACATCATCGAATTGATCCTAGCAGATGCCGTCGCCGGAGCCGTTCAGGCGTCGCCGGCGGCCAGCGATGCAGCATTCATACAGCCGACCATCGCGTTGGACCGGCCCAAGATCGCCGCACATGGCGATGTCGCGTCGAACCTGGCGATGCAGCTGGCCAAGCCGCTGCGCGCCAATCCGCGCGCGCTCGCGCAACAACTGGCCGAGGCCACCCTTGCGCACCCGCGCGCGGCCGGGCTGATCGCCGGCGCGGAAGTCGCCGGCCCAGGTTTCCTGAACCTGCGGCTGACCGACGCCGCGAAACAGCAGACCGTGCACGCGGTACTGGCAGAGCGCGAGCGCTTCGGCTTCGCGCCGCCGGGGCACGGCGGCCATGGTAAGCAAGTGCTAATCGAATTCGTGTCGGCCAATCCGACCGGGCCGCTGCACGTGGGCCACGGCCGGCAGGCGGCACTCGGCGACGCCCTCGGCGCACTGATGCAGACACAGGGCTGGACCGTGCACCGCGAGTTCTACTACAACGACGCCGGCGTGCAGATCAACACGCTTGCGCTCTCGGTGCAGGCGCGGGCGCGCGGCTTCAAGCCGGGCGATGCGCAATGGCCGGAAGCGGCCTACAACGGCGACTACATCGCGGATATCGCACGTGACTACCTGGCCGGCGAAACGGCGTCGGCCAGTGATGGCACGCCCGTAACGGGCGCCGGTGACGTCGACAATCTCGATGCAATCCGGCGCTTCGCCGTGACTTACCTGCGCCGTGAGCAGGACATCGACTTGAAGGCATTCGGTGTCAAGTTCGACCAGTACTACCTGGAGTCGTCACTGTACGACGAAGGCCGCGTCGAGCGCGCGGTCCAGGCGCTGGTGACCGCCGGCAAGACGTACGAGGACGATGGCGCGCTGTGGTTACGCACCACCGACTACGGCGACGACAAGAACCGGGTGATGCGCAAGAAGGACGGCACCTATACCTACTTCGTGCCGGACATCGCCTATCACGTCACCAAGTGGGAGCGCGGCTTTACAAAAGTGATCAACGTGCAGGGCTCGGATCACCATGGCACGATCGCGCGCGTGCGCGCCGGCCTACAGGCGCTGGCCATCGGTATTCCGAGCGGCTATCCGGACTACGTGCTGCATAAGATGGTCACCGTGATGCGCGACGGCCGCGAGATCAAAATCTCCAAGCGGGCGGGCAGCTACGTGACGGTGCGAGACCTGATCGTATGGTCCGGCGGCGGCAATCCGGACGAGTCCGCCGCCTCACTGAGCCCTCAGCAACTGGACAGCGACATGCTGCGCAAGGGCCGCGACGCGGTGCGCTTCTTCCTAATTTCGCGCAAGGCCGATACCGAATTCACATTTGACATCGACCTCGCGCTGAAGCAAAACGACGAGAATCCGGTCTACTATGTGCAATATGCGCATGCGCGGATCTGCTCGGTGCTGTCGGAGTTACGCGCACGCTACGCGGACGATCCTGAGGACTGGTCGCAGGTCGATTTGACGCCGCTCGGCACCGAGCGGTCCAAGGCGCTGCTGCAAAAACTGGCCGAATATCCGCAAATGCTGGAGCACGCAACAAACGAACTGGCCCCTCATGCGGTCGCATTCTATCTGCGCGACCTGGCAGGCGAGTTCCATTCGTTCTACAACGACCGCGCCGAACGGGTGCTCGTGGACGATGCGCGCGAGCGCCTGGCCCGCGCGGCACTGCTGGCCGCAACGCGCCAGGTGCTAGCCAACGGGCTCGCGACGATCGGGGTATCGGCGCCCGCGAAGATGTAGGGAACGGAATGCGCGGGGACCGTATAATCGGCGCTTCCCGGTCACGGATGACGTGGGCGCGACGGCGGCATGACGGCCACGGTTTCATCCGCGCGGTTTCATAGAGATACAGGTAATCAAACACGATGGCAAAAGCACGACGATCTTCCTCGCCGAATTCGAAGCAACGTGGAGGTACGTTCCTCGGTATCGTATTGGGATTGATCGTCGGGCTGGCGATCGCGATTGTGGTGGCGCTGTACATCAGGGGAGCGCCAACGCCGTTCGTGTCCAAAGGCAACGCGCCCGCGGCAACCTCCGACACGGCAGGCAGCGGCGCGACGTTTGATCCGAATCGGGTGCTGGCTGGCAAGTCGCCTGGTCAGCCGGTACCGCCGTCGGGTACCCAGCCGCCGCCGAACACGGCGCCAGGCCAAAGCTCGCAGCAATCGCAGTCAACGGACGTGCTGGAAGAGCCGCAGATCATCGAGGTCCCATCCACGGCCAGCGCCACACCAGCGCAGCCCAAGCCCGGAGCGCCTTGGAGCCCGTCCGCGACGTTGGCGCCCCGTCCCGCGCCGCCCGGCGCCAGCGCGCCCACCCCTGCCTCGGCCAAGCTAGGCGCCGGCACGCCGGCCGCCCCGCAAAAGCCGGGCGCGAGCGAGGCCAACACCGGCTATTTCCTGCAGGTCGGCGCGTACCGCACGGAACAGGATGCGGAGCAGCAGCGCGCACGGCTGGCGCTGCAGGGATTCGAGTCCAAGGTCACGCAGCGCGACGCCGGCGGGGTCGTGTACTACCGCGTGCGCATCGGCCCGTTCTCCCGCTTCGAAGACATGAACAGCGCCCGGCAGCGGCTGTCCGATGCCGGCATCGACACCGTCGTGATCCGTTTTACGAAGCCATAGCCTCGCGTCCCGCGCCACGCGCGCGTGGCGCACGCTCTTGAACCGGCGGTATCCGTACCAGTCTGAACAGGTTCGTGCCGCTTTTTTCTTGCCACGCTTTTGCCACGGTCCACTATGAAGAAAACCCTCAGCGCTGCCCTGCTCGCCGTCGCTGTCACCCTCGGCGCAGCCCCGTTCGTCCAAGCGTCACCGTCCGCGCCGGTCGCCGGCAAGGACTATACGGTGCTCGCGCCAGCCCATCCGGTGAAGGCCCCGGCCGGCAAAGTCGAAGTAACTGAATTCATGTGGTATGGCTGCCCGCATTGCGGCGAATTCGACCCATACCTTGAAAAGTGGAAGGCCAAGCAAGGTGCAAACATCGTGTTCCGGCGCGTGCCGGTCGCGTTTCGCGACCAATTCATTCCACATTCGAAGATGCTGCTCGCGCTGGACGTGCTCGGCCTGAGCGACAAACTCGCGCCGGTGATCTTTGACGAGATCCACGTCAAGCGGAACTACCTGCTGACGCCGGACGCGCAAGCAGACTTTCTTGCCAAGCAAGGCGTGGACAAGAAAAAGTACCTCGATGCGTACAATTCGTTCACCGTCGCGAGCGAACTGAAGCGCGTGTCACAAATGGCGCAGGACTACAAGATCGACGGCGTGCCGACGGTAGTCGTGCAAGGCAAATACGAGACCGGCCCGGCGGCGACCAACAGCCTGGAAGGTACCGTCCAGGTACTTGATTACCTAGTCGGGCAAGTAGCCGCGAAGAAGATGTAGCGGGTGCGTGGCATCCCGCGCCGCGCCATGCCACGATGGTCGCCGCCCGGCGCGGTACGCTGGTGGGTATTGCCAGCGTGGCGGGCGTGCGCGGCCTGCCAGGCGCAGGCGCCTACAGCGCGTCCAAGGCGGCCGCGCTGAAGTACCTGGAGGCGCTGCGGGTCGAGATGCGCCCCACCGGCGTGGCGATCGTTACGATCGCACCCGGCTACATCCGTACGCCGATGCCGACGGTAACCCCTACCCGATGCCGTTTTTGACGGATCCCGACCGGTTCGCCGCTAACGCGGCAGCGGCCATCGCCGCCAAGAAGCGCTTCGCCATCTTCCCCCGACCGATGCGCGTGGTTGCCGCATTGCCGCACGTGCTGCCGCGCTGGCTCTACGATTTCGCGTTCGAGCGGGCGCCGCGCAAACCACGCGCCGCACGATAAAGCGACGCAACAGACAGCACGGTGGCGAAAAACGTATCAGAATAGCCGGATTCGGCCCCCGTCGCCTGGCAGTCGAGGCCACCATCAGAAACCGTGAAGAACAAGCTTTGGGAGATTGTATGCGTGTGAAACACCCCGTTAGCGTGCCCCGTGGACCGCGCGGCGCAGCCGCGTGGCTCAGCGTGGCGACCATGCTGCTGACCGCGCCCACCTGGTTGCAGGCCAAGCCGTTGACCGTGTGCACCGAGGCCAGTCCGGACGGCTTCGACATCGTGCAGTACAACTCGCTGACCACCTCCAACGCATCCGGCGACGTTGTCTTCAATCAATTGTTGCGCTACGATGAGGCGGCCGGCAAGCTCGCGCCGTCGCTCGCCGACCGGTGGGAGGTCAGCCCGGACGGGCTCGCCGTCACGTTCCACCTGCGCCCCAACGTATCGTTTCAGACTACGGAAGAATTCAAGCCGTCCCGCGCATTGAACGCCGACGACGTGTTGTTCACGTTCAACCGGATGCTCGATCCGAATCATCCGTGGCACAAAATTGCGGGCAACGGCGGCTTTCCACATGCGCAGTCGATGAACCTGCCGAAGCTGGTTAAATCGGTCACCAAAGTGGACGACCTGACGGTGAAGTTTGAACTGTCCGAGTCCAATGCGGCGTTTGTGTCGATCCTGACGATGCCGTTCGCGTCAATCTACTCGGCAGAGTACGCGAGCCAGTTGGAAAAGGCGGGCAGACAAGCCGACATCAATGCGAAGCCGGTTGGCACCGGTCCGTTCGTGCTGAAAAGCTACACGAAGGATGCGGTGATCCGCTACGACGTTAATCCAACCTACTGGGGTCGTAAACCGCAGATCGACCGGCTGATCTACGCCATCACGCCTGATGCGGCGGTGCGCGCGCAAAAAATCAAGTCAGGCGAATGCCAGATTGCGCTGTCGCCCAAGCCGCAGGATGTACTGGCAGCCAGGAACGACAAGTCGCTGAAGGTCGTGCAAACACCAGCGTTCATGACCGCGTTTGTCGCATTGAACACGCAGCATAAGCCGCTGGACAATGACAAAGTCCGGCAAGCATTGAACATCGCGTTCGACCGACAGACGTACATTAAGACGGTGTTTGGCAACACTGCAGTGGCAGCTGTCAATC
The DNA here is from genome assembly GCF_021498065.1 of Mycetohabitans sp. B3. Taxonomy (NCBI): domain Bacteria; kingdom Pseudomonadati; phylum Pseudomonadota; class Betaproteobacteria; order Burkholderiales; family Burkholderiaceae; genus Mycetohabitans; species Mycetohabitans sp. B3. Next base: position 179,078 of record NZ_JAHLKN010000039.1, read on the forward strand.
CGTACCCGCCGAATACATGGAGCTATAACAAAGCGCTCGAACCGTACCCGTACAACATCGAACAGGCGAAAAAGCTGCTGACCGACGCCGGTTATCCGAACGGCTTCGAAACGTCGATTTGGGTGCGGCCAAGCGCTAGCGTGTTGAATCCTAATCCGAAGGCCGGCGCGGAACTATTGCAAGCGGATCTCGCCCGGATCGGCGTCAAGGCGCAGGTCAAGGTCATCGAATGGGGACAACTGATCAAGGATGCTAAGCAAGGGCAGCATGACCTGCTTTTCATGGGCTGGTCCGGCGACAACGGTGATCCAGACAACTTTCTGACGCCGCAGTTTTCGTGCGCCTCGGTGAAGTCCGGCATCAATTTCTCCCGCTACTGCGACCCGCAACTGGACAAGTTGATCGCGGACGGCAAGCGCACCACCGATCAGCCCACGCGCGCGAAGGCGTACGCCGCCGCGCAGAAAATCATTCATGACAAGGCGTTGTGGATTCCCCTGGCGTACCCGAGTGCGGCCGCGCTGACGCGCAGCAATGTCAGCGGCTACCGGGTGAGCCCGTTCGGCCGACAAGACTATACAAGCGTGAAGGTCGACTAGGCTAACGTGCGTTCGCAATTCCTTCGTTTCGCGCTCGCCGGTATAGTGGGATTCATTGTCGATGCTGGCATGCTATGGCTCATGCTGTGGCTCGGGCTCGGCTACTTCGCTGGGCGCGCGGCGTCGTTTCTCGTGGCCGTTTGGGTCACCTGGCGATTGAACCGGCAATTCACGTTCTCGGACAAGCGGTGCGGATCCGTATGGCGCGAATGGTGGCGGTACCTCACCGCGATGTCCGCCGGCGGATGCGTGAACTATGCCGCGTACAGCGTGGTGGTCCTTAATTTGCCGCCGCGCGTCTTTGTACCTTACGTCGGAGTAGCGGCCGGCTCGCTCGCTGGCCTTGCGGTCAATTTTTTTTCCGCCCGCTGGTGGGTTTTCCGTCGCAAGCGTTAACAATGAAGAGAAGCAAAAGCGGAGCAGGGTTCTGTTGCGGAGCACTGCGAGCGCGACTGGAGACAATCGATTTGAACACACCGCGTGCGCTTGTCGAACAGCACACTAATCCGCGTACGGCGCAAAGCGAATCACGCCGTCGTGCTCGACGCGCTCAAGCTCGCCGGAGTGCCACAAGAAATGCAAATGGGCCAGCGCCTCGCCAATCGCGAACGTCATCTGATGCAGGTCCAGCGGCCGCTTGAACATCAGCGGCACGATGTCGGCTGCGCTGCGCGGCTGCCGCACGCACGCTTCGAGTACTTCGCCCAGCCGCGCCGCGTGATGCTCGCGCAACTGCGCGATGCGCGTGTGCAGGCCGCGGAACGGCTTGCCGTGCGACGGCAACACGAGCGTATCCTCGGGCAATCCGTGATAGCGGCCGAGCGAATCCAGGTACTGCGCCAGCGGGTTGCCGCACGGCTCGATCTCCAACACCGATATATTCGTCGAAATCCGCGGCAACACCATATCCCCGGAAATCAACAGGCGATCCGCGTCGCAATACAGCGCACAATGCTCGGTTGAATGACCCACCCCGGTGATGACGCGCCAGCGCCGCGAGCCGATCGTCACCGTGCCCCCCTCCTGCATCCGCACGTACGACGCGGGCACCTGCGGAACCAGCGTGTGATAATACCCCTTGCGTACGCGGATCTTCTCGACCGACTGCGGATCGTTCAGGCCATGGCACGCGAAAAACCGCGCAGCCGCCTCACCGCCGGCGTTCGAACCCCCCTCCTTGGACGACGACAATAGACAACCCATCAGGTATTCGCCCAGCGTCATCCACAGCGGGGCGCGCCAGCGGCCGCGTTCGCCACCGCCGCACAACCAATGCGCCAAGCCCAAATGGTCCGGGTGAAAGTGGGTGACCAGCACACGTAGCACCGGCAGGCCGCCCAGCACATCGTCGAAGATCCGCTCCCAATGAGCCTTGATCGTGTCGCTCGCGATCCCAGAATCGATGATCGTCCAGCCGGGCTGCGCGCCGAATTGGTCGCGCAGCAGCCACAAGTTGATGTGGTCGAGTTTGAAGGGCAACGGCATGCGGATCCACAGCACGCCGGGCGCGACTTCGTGCACGGTGCCGTCGGCCGGTAGGGTATCGGCGAAAGCGTAGTCCAACTGATGTTCGAGCGCGTTCATGGGGGTCGGGTTTGCAGTCGTTGCGTTCCGGCAAGGTCGACGATAACGTAAACGTGCATTGTATCCATGTTGCCGCCGACATGCCGACGCACTACACCATTACTGAATTAGCCCGTGAATTCGGCGTGACGCCGCGGGCGATCCGTTTTTACGAGGACCAGGGCCTGCTGTCGCCGAGCCGCGAAGGCGCGAGCGGCCTACGCCGCGTATTCTCAGCGCGGGACCGCACGCGGTTGAAGCTGACGTTGCGCGGCAAGCGGCTCGGCTTCACGCTATCCGAGGTCCGCACCCTGCTCGAGCTGTACGAATCGCCAACCGACACGGTCACGCAGCTTCAGGCCTTTCTCACCACGCTAACCGAGCACCGGCAGGCGCTGGAGCGTCAATTGGAAGATTTGAGCGCGACGCTCGAGGATCTTGCCCAGTACGAAGCGCAAGCGCGAGCGCTGCTTGAGTCGTCGCAGCGGCATGATGCGGCGACTGAACCGCAGCAAAAGACGCTAAATTGATGAAACATTTCCCGAAACTGCTGTCTTCGCAGATCGGCTTTGACCTTGCGCAGACGATTCTGGATGGCTTCAACCGTCACTACCAGATCTTTCGCGAAGCCGCGATCGATGCGAAACGCCAGTTCGAGCGCGGCGACTGGCACGGGTTGCCAAAGCTCGCGCGCGAGCGGATCACCTCGTACGACGACCGGGTGCGCGAGTGCGTCAAGCTGCTCGAGGACGAGTATGACGCGGAGAACATCGACGACGAAGTCTGGCCGCAGATCAAATTGCACTACATTGGGCTACTGACCCACCACCGGCAACCCGAGTGCGCGGAGACGTTCTTCAACTCGGTGTGCTGCAAGATCTTGCACCGCTCGTATTTCAATAACGATTTCATTTTCGTGCGCCCGGCCATCTCGACCGAATACATCGAGAACGACGAGCCGGCGGCCAAGCCCACGTATCGCGCATACTACCCGGAAGCCGACGGGCTCGCGTCGACGCTGGAGCGCATCGTCACGAATTTCCAGCTCGATGTGCCATTCGAGGATCTGCCACGCGACGTGAGCTGCGTGATGCGCTCGATTCACGACGCGTTTGGCGAGTTCGACGCGGCGTTCAACTTCCAGATCCACGTGCTGTCGTCGCTGTTCTTCCGCAACAAGGCAGCCTACATCGTCGGGCGGATCATCAACGGCGAGCATGTGATCCCGTTCTCAGTGCCGATCCGCCATACCGCGGACAGCCGGCTGACGCTGGATACGGTGCTGTTGCGACGCGAGCAAATCCTGATTATCTTCAGCTTCTCGCACTCGTACTTCCTCGTCGACATGGAGGTCCCATCGGCAACCGTGCAGTTTCTGCGCTCGATCATGCCGGGTAAGCCGAAGGCCGAGATCTACACGTCGGTGGGCCTGCAAAAACAGGGCAAGAACCTGTTCTACCGCGACCTGCTGCATCACCTATCGCACTCCAGCGACAAGTTCATCATCGCTCCCGGCATCAAGGGCTTGGTGATGCTGGTGTTCACGCTGCCCTCGTTCCCTTATGTGTTTAAGCTGATCAAGGACAGTTTCCCGCCGCCGAAGGAGACGACGCGCGAGCAGATCCAGGCCAAGTACCAGCTCGTCAAGCGGCACGACCGCCTCGGCCGAATGGCCGACACGCTCGAGTATTCGGACGTCGCGTTGCCGCTGTCGCGGTTGGACGATGCGCTGATCAAGGAACTGGAGAGGTACGCGCCGTCAATGATCGAGTACGAGGGCGACACCGTAGTGATCCGCCATCTGTACATTGAGCGCCGCATGACGCCGCTGAACCTGTATCTGCACAATGGCACGGACGAGCAGATCGATCACGGCATCAAGGAATACGGCGACGCGATCAAGGAATTGATCAAGGCCAACATTTTCCCCGGCGACATGCTATATAAGAACTTCGGCGTGACGCGTCACGGCCGCGTCGTCTTCTACGATTACGACGAGATCGAGTACCTGACGGACTGCAATGTGCGCCGCGTGCCGCCACCGCGTCATGATGAGGACGAGATGTCGGACGAGCCCTGGTACGCGATCGGCCCGCACGATATCTTCCCGCAGACTTACGGCACGTTCCTGCTCGGTGAGCCGCGCGTGCGCGCCGCATTTCTGCGTCACCACCCGGATTTCTTCGACCCGGCGTTGTGGCAGTCGACAAAAGAGCAGTTACTAGCTGGCATGTTACCCGATTTCTTTCCCTATGAACGCAGCGAGCGATTTTGCGTGCGTTACCCCGAATGCTTCGCGGCGGCCCGCGCCGCGAAGCCGCTGGCCAACATACGCCACGCGCCGCCGTTGCATGAGACCTGACCGACAAGCAATGTACGAAGCACGACCCACAAACGAAACGATGACCATGGATCAAAAACCGTCCTCTCCCCAAAAACCGTCCACTCCCGCGTCCGAACCGCTTGCACACCTGTTTGAAAAAAACCGGCTGTGGGTCGAACGCAAGCTCAGTGAAGACCCCCAGTACTTCGCGAGACTGGCCGAGCAACAGAACCCGGAGTACCTGTGGATCGGCTGCTCCGACTCGCGCGTGCCCGCAAACCAGATCATCGGCTTACCGCCCGGCGAAGTGTTCGTGCACCGGAACATTGCCAACGTGGTCGTGCACTCGGACCTGAACTGCCTGTCAGTGATCCAGTTCGCCGTCGAGTTGCTCAAGGTCAAGCACATCATGGTGGTTGGCCACTATGGCTGCTCTGGTGTGCGTGCCGCGCTGTTCGGCACGCGCGTCGGATTGGCTGACAACTGGCTGCATCACATCCAGGATGTGCACGGCAAGCACGCGGCGCTGCTTGCCGAATGGCCGCTGGGCCAGGCACGGCACCACCGGCTCGTCGAGCTCAACACGATTGAGCAGGTGGTCAACGTGTGCCGCACGACGATCGTGAGCGATGCGTGGCAACGGGGCCAGCAGCTCACCGTGCATGGCTGGGTGTACGGCGTGCACGACGGCAAGATGCGCAACCTGGGCATGACGATCTGCGAGCCGGGCGAGCTGGATACAACCTATGCGCTATGCGTGGATGCCCTAAAGCGCAACCGTCCAGCCGATGCGGCGCCGCCGCCTCATCCAAACGACGTGCTCGCCGACGATGCGGCGCGCCTGGCGGCAGCCGTCGGCCACGTACACCAAGGCGAACCAGCTGCCGGCGTCACGCGCTGAATCGAACCAGGAAACCCCTCGATTTGAACACAACACCCCGATGACTGACTCCATCGAACACGATCCGATCGTGATCGCCAACGTCGCCCGTACGCCGATTACTAGTTTCCAGGGCGGTTTCGCGTCGCTGACTTGCCCGCAGCTCGGCGCTGCGGCGATTAGCGCCGCACTGCAACGGGCGCGCTTGGAGCCCTCGCAGGTCGACGAGGTGGTGATGGGGTGCGTGCTGCCCGCCGGAGTTGGCCAGGCGCCGGCGCGCCAGGCAGCTTTGGGCGCAGGGCTGCCGCTGTCCACCGGCTGCACGACGATCAACAAGATGTGCGGTTCCGGCATGCGCGCCGCGATGTTCGCGCACGACATGCTGGCGGCGGGCACCGCGCAGGTCGTCGTAGCCGGTGGCATGGAAAGCATGACGCAGGCACCTTACCTGCTGCCCAGAGCCCGCGCTGGGTTGCGCATGGGTCATGCGCAACTGATCGACCATATGTTCTTCGATGGCCTGGAGGATGCGTATCTGAAGGACGAGCGCGGCGGCGGTCGGCTGATGGGCGCCTTCGCCGAGGAGTGTGCGGCGTCATATGGATTCTCCCGTGAAGAACAGGATGCGTTCGCGATCGCCTCGCTGCAGCGCGCGAAGGCAGCCAGCGAGAACGGCTTGTTCGACTGGGAGATTGTGCCGGTTACTGTGAACGCGCGCGCCAGCCAGGCGATCGTGTCACGTGACGAGCAACCGTTCAAGGCAAACCTAGACAAGATCCCGACGCTCAAACCAGCGTTCCGCAAGGACGGCACCATCACGGCCGCCAATGCATCGTCGATCTCCGACGGCGCGGCCGCGCTCGTGATGATGCGCGCTTCGCGCGCCGACGCGTTCGCGTACACTGGCGAGTTGCGCCCGGTAGCCCGAGTGGTCGGCCACAGCACGCATGCGCAGGCGCCCAATCTGTTCACGACCGCGCCGGTCGGCGCGATCGCGAAGCTGCTCGACAAGAATGGTTGGCGCGCGCAGGACGTCGACTTGTACGAAATCAACGAAGCGTTCGCGGTCGTCACCCTGGCCGCGATGAAGGAACACCGCTTACCCCACGAGAAAGTCAACGTGCATGGCGGCGCCTGTGCGCTGGGCCATCCGATTGGCGCCTCGGGTGCGCGCATCATCGCGACGCTGATCGGCGCGCTGCGCCAACGCGGCCTGAAGCGGGGTGTCGCAAGCCTGTGCATTGGCGGCGGCGAAGCCACCGCGATGGGGATCGAACTGTTTTGAACAGCACACCGCACACGCCCCGCGCATGGCCCGCAGCACGTCTGCACTTGTCGCCCGAGGCGCCGTGCCCCTGCGGCGCAATGCAGCAAGGCCGCTCGGCACGTTATGGCCCCTGCTGCGCGCGCTTCATCGAAGACGGCGAAGCGGCGCCCTCGGCGCTCGAGTTGATGCGCTCGCGCTATACCGCCTATACGCTCCATGCGTTCGACTACTTGCGCCAGACGTGGGATCCTGCCACCTGTCCACCGGATCTCAGCTGCAACGCCGATACACCAACCCGCTGGCTCGGCTTGACGGTCAAGCAACACGTCAGCGACGATGATGCGCATAGCCGGGTCGAGTTCATCGCGCGCTACCGAAGCGCCGGTGCAGGTGGCGGGCGCGCACAGCGGCTGCACGAGCTGAGCCGGTTTTGCCGCGGTGACGACGGTCGGTGGCGCTACGTTGACGGCGACATACTCGATTAATCACCACCGGCGATTTTTGATTGCTTAAGCTTGAAGCCTTGCCGATGAGGCCGACCCTACCTCATATCCCGTCACCGGCCCGCGTGCCGCCTGCCGCGATTGTGCGACGCCGGTGCATCCGATATGAGCAGGGGCAGGCGAAGCGCCGAATTGGCAGGGTTTCGCGCAGTCGGGCGGCGCCTATGTCGAGCACGGTTGCGATGTCGCCGACAATGGCTTGGCCCAGGCGCAAGATGTAACGGCCACGATCGCCTACATGTCAACGCAGCCGTATATCGACGCGCAGCATATCGTCGTAGCCGGCGCTTCGCACGGTGGGCTGACGACGATCGCGTATGGGCAGCGGCCGCAGCGCGGCGTACGCGGCCTGCTGAACTTTGCCGGCGGACTGCGTCAGGACGCATGCAGCAGCTGGCAGCACAACCTGACGCACGCGTTCGCCACTTATGGCGGTAAAGTGCGACTGCCGTCGCTGTGGTTCTACGGCGAAAACGACTCGTTCTGGTCACCACAGCTGGTGGCGCAGATGTACAGTGCTTACGTAACCGGCGGTGCACATGCAGAACTTGTGGATTTCGGCTTCTACAAGGACAATGCACACCGGATCGTCGGGGATCGCGACGGGATTGCGCTCTGGTGGCCGCCAACCCAGCAGTTCCTCACGCAGATCGGCATGCCCACCGCCGTGCGCTATCGCGTCGAGGATACGCCTGCTGTGCAGCCGACCGGCTATGCGTCGATCGACGCGATTGATGCAGTCCCCTACATAAATGACAGCGGCCGCAAAGGCTATGAGACATTCCTGAAACAATACCCGAGCCGCGCGTTTGCGCTGTCCGACAGTGGTGCGTGGTCATGGGCCGAAGGGGGCGACGATCCCGTATCGGTCGCGCTGGACAATTGCCAGAAACACAGCCGCGATCCGTGCCAGCTGTACGCAGTGGACAACGCCGTCGTCTGGGCGGGCCGTTGACTGGCGCCGGGTAATTCGTATGACTGTAGACTTTGAAGAACAATTCGTCTGATCTGATTTCCCGTAGCCTGCGCGCAGTGTGGCATCCGTGCACGCAGATGAAGCACCATGAGCAGTTGCCATTGATCGCTGTTGCGCGCGGCGCCGGGGCATGGCTCTACGATCGCGACGGCAAGCGCACCGAGGAAGCGGCAACGTACATCGATATCGACGCACTGCTCGAGCGGCTTGGGCACTGACGCGCGCTAGTCCGGGCCTTGGCGGCAAACCATACCCCGTTGGTAAATCTGCTTACGGAATCCGACAATCGGCGCTGCCTAGGACGTACCCCCGTGGGAAACTGGCCGATGTGCATCAATCCGCGCACATTCAAGCGGATTCGACAGAAACGGGGATAGACCGATGACTATGACCCAAAGCACGGCCCACACTGGCCTGCCAGCGTCCATTGCTCGGGGCGGTTCAGATACATGCGCGCTGGGCGACATCAGTACAGCGAGGGCCGAACGCAGCAGTACCACCGATGTCACGCGTAACCAGCACACCATGCTCTGGAGCACCTGCGACATCGCTGCCTTGTACGAACTGCCGCTGGGCGATCTGCTGTTGCGTGCGCAGCAAACACATCGCGACCACTGCGCTCCAAACGCCATCGAGCTGTCAGCGCTGCTGTCGATCAGAAACGCCGGGTGCGAGGAAGACTGCGCCCGCTGCCCTTCATCCTCTCACCCTGGCATGGGACTGAAGGCGGCGCCGCTCATGTCGCTGCACGACGTGCTCAGTGCAGCCCGCGCGGCCAAGGAAAGCGGCGCGAGCCGGTTCTGCCTAAGCGCCGCATGGCGCAATCCAAAGGCGCGGCATTGGGACAAGATCCTGGAGATGATCCGCGGCGTTAAGGCGCTCGGGCTCCAGACCTGCGCCACGCTGGGCATGCTCAACGACGAGCAGGCCAAGGCACTGCGCGATGCGGGACTGGACTACTACAACCACAATCTCGACACCTCGCCCGAGTTCTATGGGCAAATCATTTCGACCCGCACTTATCAGGACCGCCTGGACACGCTCGAGCGAGTGCGCAATGCGGGCATCGCGGTGTGTTGCGGCGGCATCGTCGGGCTGGGCGAGTCGCGCCGCGACCGGGCCGGGTTGATTGCACAACTGGCGAACATGACGCCCTACCCAGAATCGGTGCCAATCAACGCTCTGATGCGCGTGAAGAGCACGCCGCAAGCCGATGCCACGGCGCTCGACCCGTTCGAGTTCGTCCGCACGATTGCCGTCGCGCGCATCACAATGCCCACGGCAGTGATCCGCCTGTCGGCCGGACGCGAGCACATGGACGATGCGCTGCAGGCGCTATGCTTTTTTGCCGGCGCCAACGCCGTACTCTACGCAGACCCCTTGCTGGAACCGGGGCACCCGCAGCTGGCCAAGGACTGCGCGCTGTTCGCCCGGCTGGGACTGCACATCGCGTAACGCTCGTACTGGCTATAGCCGCAGGAGGCAGCCGCCCCCCGCTTGAACGGCGCGCGGCACTTCATGCACGCCGTGTATCTCAGGCCGCTATCGACGCTTTTGCGGAACTATTTCGTCAAGCGTTCCGCCGTCGATAAAATGCGTTTGCTCCGCTTTAGCCCAACCACCAAATACCTGTTCGACAGTAAACGTCTTAATTGCTGGAAACTTCGCTGAATGCATCGCCAATATCGTCGCGTCGCGTGGTCGAAAATGGTGATTTGCGATGATTTGCTGCGCCTTAGGCGACCATAGGTAATTGAGATACGCCTGGGCTTGCTCACGCGTGTTGCGCTCGTCGACGACCTTGTCCACCAGGGCAACCGGCGGCTCAACAAGCAAGCTTATCGACGGATATATCGCTTCATAGTTCTCTCCCCCTTCGCCACCTATGATAGAAGCCACTTCATTCTCGAACGTCACGAGTACGTCGCCGATACCATGCTGCGTGAACGTCATCGTTGCGCCTCGCCCCCCGGTATCAAACGTCGGCGTATCAGCCATAATCGCTTTCACAAATTTCTTCGCCTGAGCGTCATCCCCTCCCCGCTGCAGTTTGTAGCCCCATGCAGCCAAATAGGTATAACGGCCGTTACCCGATGTTTTGGGGTGGACCATAATGACCTGAATACCCGGCCGCGCGAGGTCATCCCAGTCCCTAATCTTTTTCGGATTACCCTTACGCACAACGAACACCACCGTAGTCGAATAAGGGCTGCTCGAATTCGGCAGCCGCGTACGCCAGTTTTCAGGCAAAAGTTTCCCACGCTGAACGAGCAGATCGATATCCGTTGGATGGTTCATCGTTACGATATCGGCCTGCCGCCCGTATAGCACGGACAACGCCTGGGAAGTTGATGCACCGTGCGACTGCCTGATCGATATGGATTCGCCTGTGCTCTTCGTATAGCTGGCGACGAAGCTGGCGTTGATATCCTCATAGAGTTCGCGCGTAACGTCATATGACACATTCAGCAGCGACTCGTTGGCACGCGCGCCCTCCGTCGCTGCTAGCGCTAATATCAGGCACACCGCCAACACGAGCCATTTTGCACGGTGAATCGCCATCCCCTTTCCCCAGTCTAAAAATCGCATTGTAACCAGCGCCCAAAAGTAGGGCAGCCGAAGACCATGGCGCTTGTTGCGCCTGCTCTGGAAAGAAAATTTCGTTCCGGTAGCGCATGCCGTCGGCACAGAATAGGCGCTCGCCATGCCAAGATAGACCTGCTTTGATTTCTGTCAATGGGCCGAACCGCTGGCACTGGCATACTCGTATGTGGACTAAAGTTTGTTGCCGCTGCTCGGCTCCAGAGCCGAGCAAGCCACCGCGCACCGCACAAGGACATCACCCGCATGACGACCACCCGCGACCTGTTCGATGCTGAGTTGATCAGTCGCTACGCGCTCGACGGCCCCCGCTACACGTCCTATCCGAGCGCGGCGTTGTTCAATTCATCGCTGAACGTCGAGACATACCAAGGCGCCATCCAACGGTCCAATGCGCGTGGCGGGGACTTATCCCTGTATGTGCATCTTCCATTTTGCGACACCGTTTGCTTTTACTGTGGCTGCAACAAAGTCGTCACGAAAAACCGCAGCCGCGCCGACCGCTACGTCGAAACGCTGAGCCGGGAGCTTGCGCTGCAATCGACGCTGTTCGGACAAGGCCGGCGGATACGCCAACTGCATTGGGGGGGCGGCACGCCAACGTTCCTGTGCCGGCTTCAAATCATGCAGTTGATGAACTGGATCGGCGAGCATTTCACACTCACGCCGGATTGGAACGACGTCGAGTATTCAATCGAGATCGATCCTCGCGCGATTGACGATTCGACAATCGCAGTGCTGCGCGAGATGGGCTTCAACCGTCTGAGCCTGGGCGTACAAGATTTCGATCCGCTCGTGCAGCAAGCGGTCAACCGGCTCCAGCCACACGAGATGACAGCCGGCGCGATCCGCCAGGCACGCGAGAGTGGCTACAAGTCGATCAGCGTCGATTTGATCTATGGGTTGCCGCACCAGACGGTATCGAGCTATGCGCGCACGCTCGACACCATCATCGAACTTGCACCGGACCGGCTGTCAGTGTTCGCTTACTCCCACCTGCCGCATCTGTTCAAGATGCAGCGCCAGATCGATTCGAACGCGCTGCCATCGCCCGCGCAGCGGCTGGCGATCCTGCAGTTAGTCATCGAACGGCTCAGCGACGCCGGCTACGTCTATATCGGGATGGATCATTTTGCCCGGCCGGACGACGAGCTGGCGATCGCGCAACGCAACGGCACGCTGCACCGCAACTTTCAAGGCTACAGCACCCACGCTGACTGCGACGTATTGGGCATCGGTGCGTCCTCGATTGGCCGCATCGACGATGTCTACGCGCAAAACGAAAAGGACGTCGAGCGCTACGAGGCTCGGGTGCGCCGCGGCGAGCTGCCGCTTTCTCGTGGCTGGCGGCTGAACGCCGATGACCAGCTGCGACGAGACGTGATAGGGCAATTGATGTGTGCATTCTCCTTGCGCTTCGCGCAGGTCGAGGCGACGTACGGCATACGCTTCTCGTCGTATTTCGAGCAGGAGCTGGAGCGCCTGCGTGCACTGCAAGCCGACGGGCTGGTGTCGGTAGACAATGAGGGCATCGTCGTACCGATGCGCGGCCGGCTGCTGATTCGCAATATCTGCATGACGTTCGACCGCTATGTGGATACCTCCAGCGTCGCGGTGCAGTACTCGAAGACGGTCTGAATGGCCGCCGGTCGCGGTGCGGTGCTCGAGCGCGACGAGCCGGTCGCTGGCCTCGTACAACGCAAGCGCGGGTACTAACGAGGGCAGGCGTGCTAGCGCCCGTGCCGGCGCAACAGCGCGTACAGCAAGATAGCGCCGAACGTTGCGGTGCCAATGCCGCCGAGCGCGAAGTTGCCCAGGTGCACCGTAAAGTCGCCCGCGCCCAGCACCAGCGTGACTGCGGCCACGATCAGATTACGGTTTTCGGTGAAATCGACGCGGTTCTCGACCCAAATGCGCGCGCCGGTCACCGCGATCAGCCCGAATACGACGATCGATACGCCGCCGAGGACGGGGCCTGGGATCGTCGCGATGAGCGCACCGAACTTCGGCGAGAAACCGAGCACGACCGCGATCAGCGCGGCCACCACAAATACGAGCGTCGAGTAGATCTTTGTGGCGGCCATCACGCCGATATTCTCCGCGTATGTCGTCACGCCAGTACCGCCAGCGAGGCCCGACACGATGGTGGCCAAACCGTCGCCGACGAACGCACGGCCAATATATTGGTCCAGGCTCTGGCCGGTCATTGCGCCGACTGCCTTGATGTGACCAAGGTTCTCCGCGACCAGGATCACCGCGACCGGCGCCAGCAGCGACATCGCCGGCATTTGGAATACCGGCGTCGCGAATCGCGGCATCCCGAACCAGGCGGCGCGAGCAACGACCGAAAAGTCGATCGGCTCGTCCAGCCCAAGCCCGTTGGTGACGAGCGCATACATCGCATAGGCAAGCGCCAGTCCGACGAGAATCAACAGCCGTTGCACGATGCCGCGCGTGAACACGGCGATTATGCCGACGGTGACCACGGTCAGCAACGCCATCGCCGCATCGAATGTCGTCGCCGTGACGCCCTTAACTGCGATCGGCGCAAGGTTCAGGCCGATCACGGCCACCACCGCGCCGGTGACCACCGGCGGCATCAGCTTCTCGATCCAGCTCGTGCCGACCACGGTCACCCACAGCCCGATCGCCGTATAGACAACGCCGCACGCGACGATGCCGCCCAACGCGACCGGCACGTTCAGATTCGGACCCTGCCCAGTGTAGCCCGTGGCGGCGATCACCAGTCCAATGAACGCAAAACTCGATCCAAGGTAACTCGGCACGCGGCCGCCGACCAACACAAAAAACAGCAGCGTGCCGATACCCGACATCAGGACGCACAGGTTCGGATCGAATCCCATCAACAACGGCGCGAGTATGGTCGAGCCGAACATCGCGACCACATGCTGCACGCCCATCGCCAGCGTCTGTGCGACCGGCAGCCGCTCGTCGGGTGCAATGACACCGGGCGGCACGCTGGAGCGCCCGGCTACGCCGCTGACCCTACGCCAGCATGGAAAGTAGGAATCAAACATAAAGGCTATCCTTCGATTGTCGTTGTTGGCTGTCGTTGTTGGCTGTCGTTGTTGGCTGTCGTTGTTGGCTGTCGTTGCTTGGTTGTCGTTGCTTGGTTGTCGTTGCTTGGTTGTCGTTGTTCGCTCATCGTTGTACGCGCCCGCCATCATAACCGTCGCTTACCGGCGCGCGTGGATAGCGCCGTCTCGGACAGGTCGATCTCGCGAATCAGCTTATTCAGCGTCACGTCGTTGATCCGATTGGCCCCGCGCAACCGCACCAGCGCCATGCGCTCCGCGCGCATCGCGGCAAAACGCATCTGCACCTCGACGCTCTCGGTGAGTCGCGCCTGCTGCCGTTGCGCTTGCTCCTCGCCCAACCTGGCCTTGCGATGCCGGTATGCGTCGCACAGGCGCGCCGCCACGTCGCCAGCAGCCGCTGCGCGTGCGGTGTCCTCGCCGGCGCTCAGTGACGTCAGCTCGCCATCGATTGCGCGGATCGCTGCGTCGGCGGCCGCCACGCGCGCGTCGCGCTCTTCTTGCGCGTGCGGATCAACGCCGCGCCGCACACCGCTCGTGAGCAGTGGCAGTCCGATTAGGCCAATGGCGAGCGACGCTAATATCACGCTCGACGCAATGAACACCGCTAGCTCCCGAGCGGGCAGCGGCGTGCCATCCGGCAGCGCGATCGGCAGTGACAGCACGCCGGCCAGCGTGATCGCACCGCGCACGCCGGCCACGGTCGTCAGCGCGACGATCCGCAAGCCCGGCACCGCGCCCTTGACACCTTGCCGAGACGCGCGGCGGCTGGCGAACCAGCGCAGCAACCAGACCCAGACGAAGCGCAACGCATACAGCACGATAATCACTGCAGCGAGCTGGCTGAGCAACGTCCAGAAGTCTGTCGCGCTACTATGATGCGCGTCGATCAGCACCGGCGCGATCAGGTGCGGGAACTGCATGCCGAGCAGCGTGAACGCGACGCCGTTGAAAACGAATTCGATCAGCGACCATGCACTCTGCGTACGCACCCGTATATCCAGCGGACCCACGTGCGCGATCGGCGCATAGTTCATTGCCATCCCAGCCGACACCGCAGACAGGATGCCGGACAATCCCAGATGTTCGGCGAACAGGTACGCAGCAAACGGTATCAGCAACGTGACCAGTGCGCCGGCCGCCGGGTCACCGTCGCCGGGCAGCTGCGACAGGCGGCTGGACACGAAGCTGACCGCCCATGCGATGGCCGCGCCGACCAGCAGCCCGCCGGCGGCGATCAGCACAAAACCGATCGTGGCGTCACGCAGCGAAAACACGCCCGTGACCGCCGCGGCGACCGCGAACTTAAACGCGACCAACCCTGACGCGTCGTTCATCAACGCCTCGCCTTCGAGAATGTGCATCAGGTGGGGTGGAATGCGCCCAGGGCCGGCGATGCCGCTGAGCGCGACTGCATCGGTCGGCGACAGTACAGCAGCCAGCGCAAAGGCGACCGGCAGCGGCATCTGCGGGATCATCCAATGGATGAAGTAGCCCAGACCGGCGACGGTGAAAAGTACCAGAAACAGCGCCAACATGAGGATCGCGCGGCGTTGCATGAAGAATTCGCGCTTCGGGATCCGCCATCCGTCGGCAAAAAGCAGCGGCGGAATGACCAGCAGCATAAAGATCTCCGGGTCCAGCCGCAGCTGCGTCGCCAGGTCCAGCGGCGCGAAGGCAAGCGCGGCGCCGACGAGGATCTGAATCAGCGGCATCGGCAGCGGGACGTGTACCAGCCGGTCGATCAGCCCCGACGCCGCGACGGCCAACAGCAGAATGAGAATATTAAAAACGATTTGCATGTGCACAATGAGGTGAAACGAAGATACACAGTTCCGCGTGACGGATTCCCCCGATGAAGTACGCGCACCATACTGGTACGCGCGAAACCGGGCGCGGCGCGCCGTTGCGGTGTCCATCGCGGCCAGCAAGCATCACAGAACGAGTACAGAGCTGGCTTTCTCATCCGATGAAGCGTGCGGCACAGCGGTTTGCGGCCGGCGAGCCGTTGTCCGCGGTATGCTGGAACTTCCTGTCGCTGGAGCACGCGTCGCGATGCTACCTGCTCGATGAGACGGCCGCTGCCGATCGCTACGTGGGTCGGCGAGCGACCGTGCATGCTGTGCACCGACGTAGATTGGCGGCCGGATCCGGCCGACGAACGGCCCAGCGGCACCATCGCAGTCGCCATGATCTGACGCAACGGGCGGCATCGCCGGCCAACCGACCAGCAGGCCGACGCGCCACTAGGCCAGCCACCGCGCTCGCGGCTGACAAATCAGCGCGCCACCACCGGTATACCGCGCAACGCGCCGGTCGCGGGCGCCTGCTCGAGCGCGGTCCGCACCGCGTCGCCGGTCGCCGGCTCGATGCCAAGCCGCCGCGCGAGCGCGCGCTCGCGGGCCTTGGCTGCGACCACGCTGGCGAGCTTGACCGGTCCATAGCCACGCACTTGCTGCATGACTTCAGCCAGCCGCACCGCGTCGGACAACGTATCGGGTGAAAGCACGCCAAGCAGCGCATCGATGCTGGACTCATAGTCCAACGCGAGTTGCCGCTCCATGCGCCTTTCCAGCGTTCTGCCGAACGGATCCAGCGGCGTGCCACGCAATCCCTTGAGCCGGGCCAGTACACCGAGTGCAGGCCACATCCATTGGCCCAGCCGCACCTTCTTCGGCCGCTGCCCGAGAGCTGCGTGCGTGAGTGCCGGGGGCGCCATGTTGAACTCGATACGGAAATCGCGTCCCGCCACACCGTCAAATTGCGCCTGCAGCGCCTGCCGGAATGTACCGTCGCTATAAAGGCGCGCGACCTCGTATTCGTCTTTGACAGCCAGCAGCTTGAAGAAGGTCGTCGCCACTGCACGCGTCAACGGTTCACTGCGGTGCCCGGCTGCCGCGCCACCGGGCGCCAGGCGCCGCTCCGCCTCACGTACCTTGTCGAGCAACGCGCAAAAGCGCGCAACGTACCGCGCCCCGCCATAGGCGAGCAGCCGAGCCTGGCGATCGGCAATCACTGCGTCCACGTCGGTGGCGACATCGGGCGTCACCGAGAACGGCAGCGTCGGGGCCTCGGCACGCGGCGTATGAAGCAGCCCGTCGAGCGCCGCCGCATCCGCGGCGGCGACCCGACCGAGCGAGAATGCCACCTTGTTCGCGCTGACCGCGACGTTGTTCAACTCGATCGCGCGCAGCATCGCATCGAGTGATACCGGCACGAGGCCACGCTGCCACGCATAGCCGAGCATCAGAATGTTGGAACCGATCCTGTCGCCGAGAAACCGTTGCGCGAGCGCCTGCGCATCGCAGGTCTCGAGTCGCTCGTCACCTGCTGCGTAGCGCATCTTATCGAGCAACGCTGGCGCGTGAAGGTCTGCATCAGGATTGCCGACAAACGAAGCGGTCGGAATGGGATGGGTATTGACGATGATGCGGGTACGGCCATGCCGGACCGTTTGCAGTGCGTCGGCGCCCGCGCCCACGACCATGTCGCAGGCCAGCAGCAAGTCGGCCTGCTGTGTATCGATACGCGCCTGGTTCAGCAGCGCGTCGGTCGCGGCAAACCGCACGAACGACAGCACCGCGCCACCTTTTTGCGCGAATCCCATAAAATCGAGCACTGATGCACTCTTGCGATCCAGGTGGGCAGCCATCGAGATCAGCGCACCCGCGGTGACTACACCCGTGCCGCCCACGCCGGCCACCAGAATATCGTACGGTGCATCGCCCAATGGAGTTGCCGGCCGTGGCAGCCGCGCCGCCACCGCGGATAATGCATTGACGTCAAATGCAGTGCCGGCCGGCTGCTTCAGCTTCGCGCCCCGCACGGTCACAAAGCTCGGGCAGAAGCCGTTTACACACGAGTAGTCCTTGTTGCACGATGATTGCTCGATACGGCGCTTGCGTCCCAACGGTGTCTCCAGCGGCTCGACGGACAGGCAATTGGACTGCACGCCGCAATCGCCACATCCCTCGCATACCGCCTCGTTGATGAACAGGCGCCGATCCGGATCAGGGAGCTCGCCCTTCTTACGGCGACGCCGCTTCTCGGCGGCACAGGTCTGGTCGTAGATCAATACGGTAACACCGGGCGTGTCGCGCAGGCGACGCTGCACCTCATCGAGTTGCGCGCGGGGTTGAAACGTGGTGCCGCGCGGAAACAGCCCCTCGTGCCCCTGGTATTTCTGCGGCTCATCGCTGACCACGACGAGCGCTGCAATGCCCTCGGCCTCGACCTGCCGCGCGATCTGCGGCACGGAGATACTGCCGTCCACGGGTTGCCCGCCGGTCATCGCGACTGCATCGTTGTACAGGATTTTGTACGTGATATTCGTACGCGCCGCCACCGCCTGGCGAATCGCCAGCAAGCCGGAATGGAAATACGTGCCATCGCCCAGATTCTGGAATACGTGCGGCGTCTTCGTGAACATCGAGTGCGAGGCCCAATCCACCCCCTCGCCGCCCATCTGGGTCAGCCCGGTCGTATCCCGCTCCATCCACGAGGCCATGAAGTGGCAGCCAATGCCCGCCTGCGCGATCGACCCCTCCGGCACGCGGGTCGACGTATTATGTGGACAGCCGGAACAAAAATACGGCACCCGGCGCACCACATCGGCCGCGTTCGACAGGATCTGCGGTGCGACCAGTTCGACCACCCGCTCGCGGCGGTCCAACGCCGGCTTGTGGCGTGCCAACCAATCGGCGAATACCGGTAGCACACGCGACGGACGCAGCTCGCCGAGCGCCGACAGCAATGGCCGCCCCTGCACATCGTGCTTACCGATTACCACGGGCCGCGCATCGGCGCGGCGGTTGAACAAGTTATCCTTGATCTGCTGCTCGACGACCGGTCCTTTCTCCTCGATCACGAGTACTTCTGACAGCCCGTTGACGAAGGCGTCAATGCGGGTCATCTCGAGCGGGAACGACAGGCCGACTTTGTAAATGCGAACACCAGCGGCGTCCAGATCCTGCACCGTGAGCCCGAGCCGCCGCAAAGCTTCCATCAGGTCCAAGTGTGCCTTGCCGCACGTGACGATGCCCACGTTCGCATGCGTACTGCGCGCCACCCACTTGTCGATGCTGTTGACACGCGCAAAATGTCTGACCGCGTCAAGCTTAGCCGCCATGCGCGCCTCGATGGCCAGACTCGGCAAATCGGGCCAGCGGTTGTGTAGCCCGTGCGGCGGGCTGACACAGTCGGCCGGCGCGGACCATTCGGTTCGCAACGCGTCCAGGTCCACGGTCGAGCCCGATTCGACCGTCTCAGAAATCGCCTTGAAGCCGACCCAGTTTCCCGAAAACCGCGACAGCGCCCAGCCGTACAAGCCGAACTCGAGCATGTCGGCGACATTCGCCGGATTGACGATCGGCATCTGCCACGCGATCATAGTAAAGTCG
Organism: Mycetohabitans sp. B3; assembly: GCF_021498065.1. Classification (NCBI taxonomy): domain Bacteria; kingdom Pseudomonadati; phylum Pseudomonadota; class Betaproteobacteria; order Burkholderiales; family Burkholderiaceae; genus Mycetohabitans; species Mycetohabitans sp. B3. The sequence goes on from NZ_JAHLKN010000039.1 coordinate 198,245, forward strand.
CTCTGGTGCGGCATTGACGAGGACACGCAGCCATGATCGTCGCCGGCCACCACCAGCACGCCGCCGTGCGGCGACGAGCCATACGCATTGCCGTGCTTGAGCGCGTCGCCGGCGCGATCCACACCCGGGCCCTTACCATACCATATCGCGAACACACCGTCGACGGTGCGCTGCGGGTCGGCCTCCACGCGCTGCGTGCCGAGTACCGCGGTGCCACCGAGTTCCTCGTTGACGGCCGGCAGGAAGCGGATGCCACCCGCATCGAGATGGGGCTTAGCCTTCCACAATTGCTGATCCACCATGCCCAACGGCGAGCCGCGATAGCCGCTGATGAACCCTGCCGTATTGAGCCCCCGCGCCTTGTCTAGCGCGCTTTGCATCAACGCGAGCCGCGCCAGCGCCTGCGTCCCGGTGAGAAAGATGCGGCCACGGGTGGCGCGCAGATTATCTGACAGCTGGTAGGCAAACAGTAGCGGATCCTGCGATCCGAACGGGAGGCGGTCGACGCCCATATTTGTCTCCTGTGTATTTTGGGGTACCGGAGAGGCCTCGCGGCGGATACCGGGAGATGCGCCACCCAAGGGGGACGCGAGGCGCTTGGTAATACACTATTCTTCCGCAGAAACGCGGGAAGATTTTTACGAAGATCGGTGCACACACAGCGCTTGTGCGGTAAATTTGCCACGAAACACCAAGTTACGAGCGAATTCGCCTGCTCTGCGCCCAACAGGCCAAAGAGGCAATAGTGCCGCCAGCACCGACGTGCGGGCGCCTCGCGCACGCCAGCTAAGCCCCATGACAGACGCGAGTCAATCCGACGGCCATCGTCATCGTACATCAGGGTTGCCGTTCGCCGAGAATGCGAGGCGCGAGCGATGCTCGCCGTATCAATGCCCTTCGTGTAGATGCTATCGGCCATGGTCCATCTCGGTGCACTGTAGACCGTTCGCGCTCGTGGAGGGCAGTCATCAGGCGTGTACGGATATCAAGCATGTACGAATTCTTGGTCAGTATGCACATATCCGATCGTCGCTTAGAGATATCGGACGACACGTAAATTCTGGACGACGCACGCTTGCCATCGAAAGGAGATTGAAAGCAAAATACACGTCAACCGCCGCTTCGGAACGCCGTACCCGCCATGTCGCTTTGGAATAAAAGGTTGTTGCGTGATCCTTATGCACCGTTAAAAAGCCCCCTGCTCGCGGTCCGTATGCCACGCTGGCGCTCCAGGCTGGTCCTGGCGTTGATGATCGTTGGCTTCGCTGCGTTGGCCGCGCGCGCGTTGTGGGTACAAGTCATCGACCGGGATTTCTATACTGCCCAAGGCCAAAAGCGCTATCAGCTCACGTTGCCGCTGGATGCGACGCGCGGGCGCATCGTCGACCGACATGGCGCATTGCTTGCCGTTAGCGTAGCGACCTACGAGATCTGGGCCACACCCGGGCTGGTCAAGCCGCACACAGTGGCACCACTAGCCAAGCTGCTGGACATGCCGGTGGCCGAACTCGAGCGCCGGCTCGCGCCGCATCGTGGCTTCGTGCTGCTCAAGCGCCAGATCGACGAGGAAACCGCAACCCGCATCGAGACGCTCGGCGGCGCGGGCATCACGCGCGTGGCCAGCGAGAAGCGCGTCTATCCGGAAGGCGAATCGGTCGCGCAAATCGTGGGCTTCACCGACCTGGAGAACAACGGCTTGGAAGGCGTCGAACTAGCGTTGAACGACGCGCTCAAAGGCAATGCTGGCCAACGCGAGGTGGTCCGCGACCGGCTCGGGCGGTTCCTGTACGATGCGCGCCCCGTCACGCCGGCCCGGCATGGCGACACGATCCGGCTGACGATCGACCGCCGTATCCAACAGCTGGCCTATGCGCAGCTCGAAGCCGCGATCAAGCAACACCAAGCCAAGGCGGGCAGCGTCGTGGTGCTCGATGCGCGCGGCGGCGAGATCCTGGCGATGGCAAACTGGCCGACCTTCGATCCAAACGATCGGGCGGCCCGGGTGTCGGGCCAGGTCCGCAACCGCGCCCTGACCGACACGTTCGAGCCGGGCTCGACGATCAAGCCGATGATCGTTGCGCTGGCACTGGATGCGGGCAAGGTACGCCCCGATACGCTGATCGATACGTCCCCCGGCACCTATCGGATCGGGCGCAACGTCATCCACGACACGTCGAACTACGGCATGATCACCGTCGCGCAGGCGATCCAAAAGTCCAGTAACGTCGCCATGGCAAAACTGGCGCTGTCGCTGCCGGCCGAGACGATCTGGTCCAAATACCAAGAATACGGCTTTGGCCACCCGCCTGCCATCACGTTTCCCGGCGCCGCTCCGGGCAAGCTGCGTCCGTACAAACACTGGGTTCCGATCGACCAAGCCACGCATGCGTACGGGTATGGACTGTCGATGTCGCTGATGCAGGTTGCCCAAGCCTACACCGCGTTTGCCGGCGACGGCGTGATAAAGCCGGCCAAGCTGGTGATCAGGGACGAACCGGACACGGCCACCGGCGGCCATCGCGCCGTGACGACACCGGACACGGCGGCATCGATCCGCGCGATGCTGGAGATGGCGGTCGGCCCCGGCGGCACCGCGCGCGCCGCGATGATCGATAGCTACCGCGCCGGCGGCAAAACGGGCACCGTGCGCAAGCTCGCCGGCACCAGCTATGCAAAGGACAAGTATCGCGCACTATTTGTCGGCATGGCGCCGATGAGCGATCCGCGTGTCATCGTCGCGGTGATGATCGATGAACCGGCAGGCCGTTCATTCTATGGCGGCTCGGTCGCCGGACCGGTGTTCGCCGCGGTGACCGGCGAGTCGCTGCAATTGCTCGGCGTGCCGCCGGACGCCACGCCGCTGCTCTCGGGCACATCAAACGACGCCAGCGCTTAGCCGCGCCGCGACGACGCACCAACGATTAGGTCGCGCCGGCGGGGCGCTCGCGCACTCCAACGTTGCGCTAGCACCGCGCAGGTCATCAGTTGGATCTGATGGAATAGCATCAGCGGTAACACGATCGCGCCCAGCGCGTGACCAGCGAAAATTACCTTGGCCATCGGAATACCGGCTGCGAGGCTTTTTTTCGAACCGCAGAAAATAATGGTAATCCGGTCTCCCTCATCAAAACCAAGCCGTCGGGCGGCAAAGCCGGTGATCAGCAACGCAAGCGCGAGCAACAGCATGCATGAGAACAGCAGTGCGAACAGCGCCGATAGCGGAATCTGGTGCCACAACCCCTGATTGACCGCCTCGCTGAACGCGGTATAGACAACGAGCAGGATCGAGCCCTGGTCGACCAGCTTCAGCACCACGGCATGACGGGCAATCCAGCGGCCAATCCATGGCCGCAGCAGTTGGCCTGTAACGAACGGCACCAGCAGCTGCAGCACGATATTGAATACGGTGTGCCACGACTCGCCGCCCGCGGTTTGCTTAGACAGGATCATCCCGGCAATCAACGGCGTGGCGAAGATACCGAGCAGGCTGGAAGCGGACGCGCTGCACACCGCGGCCGGCACGTTGCCCTTGGCGATCGACGTGAAGGCGATCGAGGACTGCACTGTCGAAGGCAACGCACACAGGAACAACATGCCGGCATACAGTTCCGGCGTCAACAGCGGCGCGATCAGCGGTCTGAGCGCCAGCCCAAGCAGCGGAAATAGGGCGAACGTGCACAGCATCACGACCAGGTGCAGCCGCCAATGGGTCGCGCCAGCGACGACCGCCTCGCGCGACAGCTTCGCGCCGTGCAGGAAGAACAGCAAACCAACGGCACAATTCGTGAGCCAGTTGAACGCCAGCGCCGCGCCGCCGCGACACGGCAAGAAAGTCGCGATCGCCACCGTCGTGACCAACGCGAGGGTGAAGTTGTCGGGTAGCAGTTTGGATCGGGCCATGGTCATCTCGGCGCCATGCGGCGTCATCGTGTCGGGCATCGCCTGCGGCCCTCTCGGGCCAGGGGCGCGCCCACGTGGAAAAAGTACCTATTGTCGGCGCCCAATTATCTAATAGACAAATTCATTTTTCTCTCCTTTTCATGCAAATTCTTCATAGATTTGGCGCTTGTCCCGTCTGTTACATGCCGTTACAACACGGAAACTCACCTAACATTTTTCGGCTCGACACGCACAGGCCACGTGAATAGATTAGCTCGATAATCGTTGCAATCATCGACTTTCATGCTGCTGCGTGGCGGCCGTACGTTTTCGTTACTGAGCATATCTGCCGTCGCAATCGGGGCGGTGATCGCGCTCGGGCTAGTTGCCGGGACACTCACGCCGGGCCGTGAGGAGATGCAGCCATTCATTTTGGCGCTGCGGTTACCCGGCTTCGCGCCGCAGGAGGCGCGTCCGGCGGACGGTAACGTCGGGACCTCGGCCCGTCTCCACAACACCGCTTCCGGGGCCCTGCCGGCTGTGGGCGCCGCCAACGCCGGCAGCGCGCATGTTGATCCGCAAGGTCCACGCGCGCTGGCCGGTGCGCTGTCCATGCAGGCCGGGACGTTCGGTTCGGCAGCGCAGTGGGTTACGGCAGCGCGCGGGCAAGATGGCAAGATCAAGCTCGGCAGGCTAGTCCAGCCATTCGTCGCACCCGGCGCCGCGCAGCGCGACATGACCGTGCGGATCGGTGCGCCGACACCACAATTGCGCCCACTGAGCCCGATCGTGCCGGTTTCGGTCGATATATGTGTGGCATCCCGGCCCGATATGGATCGCAGCGCGGTGCGCGCCGGCTCACTTCGGGCGGACATCACCCGGTACAATACGGAGCATCGCCATGTGCCGCCGGCACGCCGCGCACCGCCGTATGTTCCGCCCCCTCACGACGCCTGGCCCTACGCACACTGACGCCATTGCCGCAGCGGTAAAATATAATATTGGTCGGCGTGACACCGCGTTCAGCAAGATCGCCATCGCCCTTGAGCGTCGTGCGAGTGTCAGGCGCGGGGGCACTCGGCGATGACTATCTGCTGTCCAAGCGCACCGACTTGTATGCGGCGTACAGGTACGACAAGTTCACTGACCAGTCGACCGTCGGCACGTTCGGCGTAAGCCTATGCAGGCGGTTCTGATCGTGAGTCAACGCGGCACGCAACGCACACTTGCCTGCCGCCCTAAAAGCGAACATTATTCCCTGGCACGAACGAATAAAGCGCCGGCCACAGCGTAAGCGCACGCAATCATGGATACGCTGGTCAGCATGAAGGTGTTTCGCCATGTCGTCGAAGCCGGCAGCTTCGCGGCAGCAGCTGAGCGCATGCACCTGTCACCTGCGATGGCCAGCAAACACGTAATGCACCTCGAGGCACACCTAGGCGCACGGTTGCTGAACCGCACCACACGCCGTATCAGCCTCACCGAAGCCGGGCGAGGCTATTACGAGCGGTGCGTGCAGGCGCTCACTGAGCTGGAGGAGGCCGAGCAAGCCGTCAGTGACGCGAGTGTGGTGCCAAAGGGCACGCTGCGGATCAATGCGCTATCGACGTTCGGCAATCGGTACCTGATGCCAGCCATTGTCGAGTACACGCGCCAGCACCCCAGCGTGCAGGTGGACATCACAATGAGCGACCGCGTCGTCGACCTGGTGGAGGAAGGCTACGACCTGGCTATCCGCGGCTCACGCTCGTCCAAACTGCGGACTTCATCATTAATCGCCCGCCAGATTGCCCGCACGTATTTTGTCATCTGCGCGTCGCCTGACTACCTGTGCCGGCAAGGCGTGCCACAGGTGCCGGAGGACCTGCGCGCACACAACTGCCTGCGTCTGGCCGCCAATGGCGCGCACGCGCGCGAGTGGCCGCTGGGCAACGCCGAAAACGGCGGCGGCGTGGTCACCCGCGGCAATATCGTGGCCGACGACATCGAGGCACTACGCGCCGCAGCCATAGCCGGCGCCGGCATCGCCTATCTGGGCACCGATTGCGTACGCGATGACCTGGAAAACGGCACGCTGGTGCCGCTGCTGCTCGAGCACGTAGGGCCGCGCGAGCTGCCGATCTTCGCAGTTTACCCCAGCCGGCGCCACTTGTCGGCAAAGGTTCGCTCGTTCGTCGACTTCATCGCCGAGCGCTTTGCTGGCGACGCGTACTGGCCGACCCGCGAACACGTGACGATGCTGGCCACACGCGGTGCCGCCACCTGCCAGCAAGCCGGCGGGAACACGACGAGCCGCGCTACAACGCAAGCCTCACGCGGGCGGCTTGGTATTCGTCTTTGAGCCGCGCGACAAGTTCGGCCACGCTTGGAATATCGTCCATCAGGCCAACCCCTTGGCCGGCGCCCCAGATGTCCTTCCATGCCTTAACCTTGCTGCTGCCATCGCCAAAGTTCATCTGACTTTTATCGGACATCGGCAAGTTGTCTGGATCTAGGCCGGCCGCCACGATGCTCTGCCGCATGTAGTTGCCATGCACGCCGGTGAACAAATTCGTGTAGATGATATCCTCCGCGCTGGCCTGTACGATGGCCTGCTTGTACGCGTGCGCTGCATGCGCTTCGCGCGTGGCAATGAAACGCGTGCCAATGTACGCCAAATCCGCACCCATTGCCTGGGCGGCGAGAATGGACGCGCCATTGGCGATCGCCCCGGACAGGACCAGCGGCCCATCGAATAGCTTACGCACTTCACCGACCAGCGCGAACGGCGACAGCGTACCCGCGTGCCCGCCGGCACCGGCCGCGACCAGGACCAAGCCGTCGACGCCCGCCTCCAGCGCTTTTTGCGCATGACGCAGATTGACCACGTCGTGCAGCACAATGCCGCCGTATGAATGGACCGCGTCGATCATCTCCTTGACCGGCGCGCGCAGACTGGTGATGAAGATTGGCACCCGATGGTCGATGCACACGCGCACATCGCGCTCCAGACGGGCATTAGACTGATGCACGATTTGATTGACCGCGATCGGGCCGATCACCGCGTCCGGATGCTCGGCACGGTGCTGCGCCAGCGCCTGCTGGATTTGCGTGAGCCATTCGTCGAGCAATTCCGGCGGCCGCGCATTGAGCGCAGGAAAAGATCCGACGATGCCCGCCTTGCACTGCGCGAGCACCAATTCCGGATAGCTAACGATAAACATCGGCGACGATACAACCGGCAGCGACAAACACTGCAGTAACGGGGGCAAGGCCATGCTGAACGTCTCCTGGAGCCGGGGCGATCGAACGACCGCTCTATTATACGTAGCGGCTAACAGAAATTTACTTTAATGCACGTCCGTTCTTTTAACTGAAGAAGTGTTCGGCTTCGATAAAAATTGCGTGATTCAGACGGACAAAGGAAATAGCGTGCTTCTACAATACGCCCTTCACTGACCGCCCCGAGGGGACCATGACGCGTGCGACCGAATCGATCGCTGGATTTCGCCACGTAAGTGTGCATGTTGTCGACACGGCGATGGGGCGCTCCGACATCGAGATTTTCGCCGCCCTGGGAGGCGACGGGCCGCCGCTGCTGTTGCTGCACGGTCATCCTCAAACGCACATGATCTGGCATCGCGTCGCGCCGCAACTGGCGGAGCGGTTCACCGTGATTGCCGCCGATCTGCGCGGATACGGTGCGTCGTCAAAGCCGGCTGCCGACGATCCGCAACACGTGCTTTATGCCAAGCGGACAATGGCAGCCGACCTCATGCAGTTGATGCACGAGCTTGGCCATGAACGCTTCTTCATCTGCGCCCATGATCAGGGCGCGCGCGTCGCACATCGAATGGCGCTGGACTACCCTGGCGCGGTGGAGCGGCTGATGCTGCTGGACATCGCGCCGACGCTGGCGATGTAGGAGCAAACCAACCGCCATTTCGCGACGCAGTACTTTCACTGGTTTTTCCTGATCCAACCGGAACCGCTGCCCGAAACGCTGATCGGCGCGGCACCGCACGTCTATATTGAGCGGCTCATGGAGTCGCAGCATGCCGGTCGGGAGGCATTCGCGCCGCACGCGCTGCACGCCTATCGTCAAGCGCTGGCGCAACCCGGCGCCGTGCACGCGATGTGCGAGGACTATCGTGCGTCGGCCGGCATCGACCTGCTGCACGAGCGCGTTGACGTCGAGCGGGGCAGCAAGCTTGCCTGCCCGTTGCGCGTGCTGTGGGGCGAGCTTGGCGTGCTCGCGCAGTGCTTCGATCCGCTGGCGCAATGGCGCCGCGTCGCCCGCGACGTCAGCGGCCGAACGCTGCCGTGCGGCCACTATATTCCGGAGGAGGCGCCGCAAGCGCTATTGGAGGAAATCGATGCTTTTTTCGATTACCGATAAACAGCGTGAAATCGATAATAGAACGACTAGAGCAACTGATTTTTCCATCTACATGAATCATTGCACCACACGCCATTCCATTCACGAAGTGGTATCCTAAAAAAACGAAATTTGCGTATCCGTGGCACTCAAATAACGCGGTTAACTTAAATTCATGCCGCCATAATCTGTAGGGAAAATACCAATTCTGCGAGGTTGATACATCGGATAACATCCTTGCGACGCTGATCACGTCGTACGATATTCCGCCGTTCGCCACTCGTGGACGGCTTTTTTCTTTTTTGGCATACCGGATGTTACAGTCAAGCCACTGCATGTTGCGGCCGGCCTGCTCCTGTTGTATCTAAGCTGGTGTACGCCATGTGCTGCGTGCGCGACTGCACCGGCTGATCGACCGGATCGCGGGGCTGGCGCTAAACTTATTCGGCGTGACCAAGATCCGGCGCGCGCTGTAGCGCGTCGCGCCGCGAGCCGCCGCCGGAGCGACTGTAATGACCACGGCAACCTTCCGTTTCCACGCTGAACTGAACGCGTTCCTGCCGGCAGGACTGCGTCAGCGGACATTCGCCGCATCGTACGCGCGCAATGCGTCGGTCAAGCATACGATCGAGGCGCTGGGCGTGCCGCATACCGAAGTGGGACGGATTGTCATCAATGGTGAGGCGGCCGGCTTCGAGCGACCGCTCGCCGACGGGGACAGCGTGGTCGTGTATCCACCCAGCGAGCGCGCCCCGGTGCCGCTGCGCGGCGCGCTACCCGACCCGTTGCGGTTCCTCGCTGACGCCCACCTAGGCCGGCTCGCGCGCCTGCTGCGCATGGCGGGCTTTGACACGTTGTACGACAATCGCATCGACGATCGCAACGTCGAGCAAATCGCCGCGCAGGAGCGACGCATTGTGCTCACGCGCGACCGAGAATTACTCAAACGGCGCAGCATCGAGCATGGGTGCTATGTGCACGCACTCGATCCACTCGAACAGCTGCGTGAAGTCGCCGCGCGGCTGTCGCTGCACGCACAGGCACGGCCATTGTGCCTATGCCTGCACTGCAATGCGCCCTTGCGCCGAGTCGATAAAGCTGACGTGCTCGCGCGGGTTCCGCCCAACGTGCGCGAGCGATGCGACCGGTTTGTGACCTGCGACGTATGCGGCAGAATCTACTGGGAAGGCTCGCATTGGAAGCGGATGAGCGAGCTGATGGACGACGTGCTGGGCAGACGAGCTGCTACGGCATCACGGGCCACACCGTAGTCGTGCCTGCCGCGATATCGACACGGCAACAGCGGCCTTCGCAAACATGCAGCCCGAACGCTGTGCGCGCGTCGGCGTCCGATGGCGCACGGCAATGAAGCAGCGCGGTGCCCAGTCGCACCGCCACGCGCGTCTCGCCGTGCGATTCATACACCCGTTCCACCACTGCGGTGTGCTGGCCCTGCTCTGTCATCGAGACGCCGCGCGCATCGACGCGCCACATCAGCCGTGTACCAGCTGGCAGACCGTCGTCGCGCACATCGAGCAACACGCCGCCGATATCTACCTTGCCGCCGGCTACCAGTGTGCCCTCGCCGACGTTGTCGATACCTAGCAACTGCGCCACCTTCAGGCTGGCCGGCCGCTCGAATAGCGCGCGCGTCGGCCCTTGCTGCAACACGCGTCCACGGTCCAGCACAAGAATCTCGTCGGCCAGCAACGCCGCATCCTCTGGATCATGCGTGACGAGCACCGTGATCGCATCGATCTCCCGCTGCAACGTGCGCAACGTCTCGCGCAACGTACGCCGGCGCGGGGTGTCCAGCGCGGAGAACGGCTCGTCTAGCAAGATCACGCGCGCCTTGCGCGCCAATGCGCGCGCCAGTGCCACGCGCTGCCGCTGGCCAAACGAAAGCTGGGCTGGCAGACGCTGCGCCAGTGGTGCGATCCCCAAATGCAGGCTCCAGTAGCGCGCGGCGTCCGGGTCGGCATCGGCGGCGAACGTAAGCTGTCGCGCAACGCTCATATGCGGAAAAAGACCGTAGTCCTGCGGCACGTAGGCCATGTGCCGCGACTGCGGCGCGCTAGCCGTCAGCACTTCACCATCGACGATTACCGATTGCGTCGCGCCGTGCTGCAGACCGGCGATCATGCGCAGCGTGAGGGACTTGCCGGACCCAGACGCGCCAATGATCGCCAACCGCCGGCTGCGCGCGCTCCATTGAACATCGAGCACGAAATCGCCGAGCGTGCATGTGAAGTGAAACGCAAGCGTGCCACCTGACGAATGACGTGGCACTGGCACGACTTCCCGGGCGAGCGAGCGCAATGGGTCAAGCTCGTCGCCCGGGGCGGCCATGGCGACCGGGCACGATGGCCGCAGACGGACGGTGACCGCCAGCGACAGTGCCAGCGCGATGCCCAACGTCGGCGCGAGTAACGGCAGCATCGCGGGTAGACCCACCGAGCCGAACATCACATACGTATACACCGGCAGCGAGTACGGATGGTAGGCCACCATCATCGTAGCGCCGAACTCGCCGAATGCACGCAGCCACGCGAGCACCATGCCGGCGCGGATGGACGGCCAGGCGATCGGCAGCCAGACGCGCAGCAAGCGCGTGCGCGCGTCATGCCCCAGCGTAGCCGCGACGTCGTCAAGGACCGGATCGACGGAATCGAATGCCGAACGGGCAGCCACAATCAGAAACGGCGCGGCCACGAAAGTTTGCGCGAGCACGATGCCCACGAACGAATCAGTTAACCCGCCGCCAGTTAACGTACCGAGCGGACTGTACGGACCGATCAGGAACAACAGGAGCACGCCGCTGGACAGCGGCGGCAACGCCAGGGGCAATTGCACAACAAAGCTGAGCACGCTCGCCCATCTAGAGCGTGAACGCGACAGCAGATAACCGAGCGGGATCCCGGTGAGCGCGATCAGCAGCGTAGCCAGCGTCGCGCTGCCAACCGACACGGTGGTTGCCTTGACAAGCGCCCCGGGCTCGATCGCGCGCCAGTCGGCATGCGCGAGCTGCGGCAGCATGGCAATAAACGGCGCGCACAGATAAAGCGCCAGCAAGGCCGCAAGCCACCTCAGGGGTGTGGCGCGCCGCCGCCCCGCGCCACTGCCACTGCCACTGCCACGTTGCAGCATCATCGCGCCGCGTCGAGCATGGCCTGCACGCGTGCGGGGAGCTGTGTGCGCTCGCCGCCAACACTCGGCACAATCACGTCGATGCCGGCGTCACACAGTAATGCGCGCGCCTTCGCGCCGAGCAGAAACGTCACGAAGCGCATCGCGCCTTCCTGGTTTGGCGCGTCGTTCAGGATCGTGATCGTATAGCTGGCCTTGACCGCGAGTTCGGCCGGCAATTTCACTGTCGGGATGTGCAACTGCGCCGTCTCGGTCGAATAAAAAAAACCCACGTCGAGCTGCCCTGACTGCAGGCGGCCCATTAGTGTTTCTTCCGGCAACACCTGTTTCGGATTGTCCGGTGTTCCGAGCATGCGCTGCACCAGGTCAGGCTGCCGATACAGCGACGCGGCGCGAGTCACCGCCTCGAGCGTAAAGGCCCCCTTCGGATCGAGCTTCGGATCCGTGCGCCCAATCCGGATGCCCGGCTGCAGCAACACCTTGTCCCAGCGTTCAGTCTTCAGCGCCGCTGCAAAGCGGCTGTTTGCGTTGTAGCCGAGCAGCAGCGGCGACTCGCCAAAATTCACATACCAGCTAACCTGATTGCCGTTCGCAGCACCGCCCAGGCTCGCATTGACCTTCGGCGTGGCGCTGATGAACACGTCACCGCGCCGCAGCTTACCCTTCAACTCGTTGGCCAACTTGTTTGAGCCGGCGCCATAGCCAGAGAACGTCAGCCCTGACGCCTTTTCGAATGCCGGCCCGATGGAGTGCTCCATCACATGCACCAGCGACCCGGCGTACAACACCCGGACCGTGCCAGCGTCGCCGGCCAGCGCGACACCGGGCGCCGCCGCCACGGCCACCGCCGCCAGCACGAGCGCACTGCGCACAAGCCAAGACAGCGATAGGCACAGCGCTTGGGCGTTCGCCGCGAAACGTTCATCCAACATTGCGTTCCCCGTCTTCGTTGTATTGGGCCATATATTACGCTGTCGGGCGCGTTGACTTTTGCGCGCCGCCGTCCCATGTTGCGGCAGCATTGTCATCCCACACGCACGCTCGGTCAGCTAGACTGCACGAGGGTCTGCACCCAAACTGCCAAGGTATGCGAACGAGTCGCGCTTGCACTAAGAATGCTCGCGCCGCCACTTTAACCATGAAAAATTAGCAACGGCTATTTCCAATTGAGGTACTGATGCGCCTGTCGTTGAGTGTACTGTCCAGCACGAGTTCATCGGGGCAGACGGTTGGCCAGGACGATCGGATGGAATGCAAATGAACGCTCATTGTGCAGCAAAGTCGCAGCGGCGTTGAGTGGCCCACTTCCGACGGGGAACCCAATTACCGCGGCAAATTATGATCAGTATGGCGCAACGTCGTACGGCTCCATCGTGCGCTGAGCGGAGCGCGCGCGCGGCAGGCCTGTTGGTTGCTTCACCTACATGTGCGCGCCGGTGTCGCGCGACAATCAACGGATAGGAGCGTGTCATGACTGAAAATCAACGTCCAGAACCCCCACTGCCACACCAACAGCAAACTACAGTGCCTGGCCACACTGGGGACATGCAACCGCAACCCGACCATGGCGAGCATTCATACCAAGGCTCGGGCCGTCTTGCTGGCAAAGCGTCGATCATTACCGGCGGCGATAGCGGAATCGGACGCGCAGTCGCCATCGCTTTTGCTAGGGAAGGCGCTGACGTGTTGATTGCCTATCTCAATGAGGACGACGATGCGCGCGAGACAGCGCGCTGGGTTGAGCAGGCGGGACGACGCGCCGTGCTCGTGCGCGGCGATGTGGCACAGCGCGAGCACTGCGCGCGGATTGTCCAGCAAGCCGTTGACGCATTCGGCAAAATCGATGTTGTGGTCAATAATGCGGCGTTTCAAATGACGCACGAGTCGCTGGACGAGATCTCAGACGATGAGTGGGACAACACTTTCGATACGAACATTGGCGCGATGTTCAGGATCACCCGGTCCGCGCTGCATCATATGAAGGCGGGCGGCGCCATCATCAACACCACATCGATCAATGCCGACCGTCCGAATCCGACGTTGCTGGCGTATGCCGCCACCAAAGGGGCGATCCAAAATTTCACGGCGGGATTGGCACAATTGCTCGCGCAAAAAGGCATTCGAGCAAACTGCGTAGCGCCGGGGCCGATTTGGACCCCTTTGATCCCCGCGACGATGCCGGCGGAAAAGGTCAAGCAATTTGGCACGCAGGTGCCGATGAAACGGCCCGGACAGCCAGCCGAAGTGGCCCCCGTGTATGTGATGCTCGCGTCCGACGAATCGAGCTATGTTTCAGGCGCAACGGTTGCGGTAACGGGCGGCGCACCGATGCTTTAATCATACGTCAGGCAGGCGGCTTGCGCCCAGCACGCTATGCGGTGTGGTTTCGTATTGCGGCGTTGGGCCGCTTGTACGCGTCGGCGTCCTCACTCCCGGTGCCGTGCAGGTGCAGATAAACGAAATCGGCCGCAAGATCCTCGATGCAGGGCCAATGTCCAGTGGCATTCAACACAACTACAGTAGCATAGCGGCACAGCAGACGAATGGGCAGCAAACCGACAAAGCTTCCATGGCGCACGTCGATCGTATGCCTAAGCTTATGGTTATATTTGATTGCCCAATAGGCTGCTTGATCGGATGATCATGTCCGCTGGCAAGCTCCGTCGCCGTCAGCATGTCCCGGAGCCGCATCGCGAAGAATGCCTCGAAGCGCGCTGCATCGAATTTGAACAAGGGTGGAAACTGCCACAAGATCGGCCCAGCTTGTCATCAAATACTACTCCTGGCGCGGGGTCCCTGCCGGCACCTGAGCGAACCTAAGCCAGTTCGGGCTAACCTAGGCCGGCCAATCTGCGCTGACTTGTGCTGCTCTGAGTCAATTTAAGCCAACCTGTGGCAAGCCTGCGCGCACCACCTGTTCCGACGTCAGTCCAACGGTGGCGCGCCCCCCAGCAATGTCAGCCTGCCTTGCCAGGCGGGCTGACCCAGCGCACCAAGGGTCGTTCACGCATTAAGTACGGTCACCGACATCCTTTGACACTTTTGCCTGCAACTGCGCCTTGCGCTGTGCGATACGAGCGCCGAGTTCATCTAGGTCGACGCCCGCTTTGCGCAGCGCAGGGAATAGCACCGATTCTTCCTCGCTGACATGATGCTGGACGTTTTCCGCCAACACCTTGAACGCCGCATCAAAACCATCGTCGCCTGCCCGGGAGGCCCGGAGTTTCTCCATCAACGTCTTGACAAGAAAATGCTCGACATAGGCCTCGTCAACTTCCTTTTGCGGCTGTCCTGACAGCGCGCGATGCGCGGCCGGATACAGGATCTCTTCCTCAATAATCGTATGCATGGCCAACTCGTCGCATGCGCGCGTAACCAGAGTTGCCTTGGCATCAAGGTCGTTATCGGGCGTCTTCTCGAACGTATCGAATAGCCGCTGGACTGCGCGATGGTCCGCCTCCAGCAGCGCAATCGCGTCCTGTTCGGCTGCACGCGCCATATCGACGCCATGAGGTGGCATCGTCGAGGATCGCGTAGATTTTTGGTGTGTTGCAGTAGTGGTCATGTTCGCTCCTATGAAAAAGCCTACTGCATTTAGCAATCAACGCGCCCGCCTTTTGTGTCGCCGGGCCACCGCACGGCACGGCGTGAGCATCGCTCCCGCTTCCCGCCCGAAGCCAACCCCGCACGCGGGCAGCGGGTCGGGCACTGGCGGCCCATACTGCACGCTCATCTTGTGCTCGCAGGTAACGATGTTTTATCGATCGTATGCCTGAACATTGAAGCCGTTCCGCGTCCAAAAGCCGCTGTGGTAACGGCTGGCGAGCCGATACCACATCGGCTTTCGGGACCAGCTGACGGCGACCGAGATCGCACAAGCACTGACTTTTGCGCGCTCGACATGGGGCAATCAGGCTGCATCGGTGAATCGGGCTGCACCGGTACCGATTCGGGACGCCGAGGGCATGCGTTGCGCCATCTCGATGGCCTAAAACCATCCGATCCATGCGAGCGCAGGGCCAGCGCCTGCCGCAGCCACGCGTTGGCACTGAGTTTGCTCAATCTGCGCATACAGCATCTCTTTCAAGGAGGATTGTCATGCCAGAAAGAAAGACTATGGCTCGAGCGCAGGCCGACAAGCGCGCCGGGAAATCGGCCAGCACACAGGCCGGCGAATTCGTCAAGGAAGAGGTTGAGCATGTGCGAGCCGGCAAGCATGGCGTGCGTTCGACCAAGCAAGCCGTGGCAATCGGGTTGTCAAAGGCGCGGCGAGCCGGCATCGACCTGAAACCGCCGAAGAAGGGCACCAGCAGCGAGGCCACCCGCAAAAAAGCGGCCAAGGACAGCGGGGCAAGCCAACACAAGACGACGGGTTCCGCAAGCAAGGAGACCCAGGCTAAGCGCTCGCGCACGACGACTTCCGTACTGCGACGCGAGCATTCAGACGGTGCCACACGCGAGTCGATGTCAAAGCAGGCCAGGTCCGCCGCGGCGAAACGGCCGGCCGCCAGCCGCTCCGCTGCGGCCAAGCGTGCCGCCAGGACCAAGGGCGCGGCAGGCCGCTCCGCCGCCGCCAAGAAGGCTGCCCACACGCGCGCCGCACGTGCACACCATTAAGGGACGGACGCGGGTCCGCGGGGTCGCGCCACGCGATCCCGCGTAGCCGCTTCCCCGCGCAGCCATCCCGGCGTCTGTGCCGTGACTGGCCAACATGGCTCTGCTCTACGCGCCCTCGAAGCCGCTGGTTGATAAGCGGCTGGCCGATAACGAACGAATAATGCTGGTGATCGGCGCAGGAGGCCCGCGAAACTTGAATTATATCGGTACAGCCCGGTACAATCAGCCCAGTTATTGCTTTGGCCGTCGCTAAACGGCCAGCTTTCTCCCCAACCTGCTTGAGCAGGCCGTCAGACTGGAAGGAACCCCGGTTGACGTTTCGGGACAGAGCCAGCGACAGAGCACTGATGCCTCTTTGAGGCCGTTCTACCGACGAAGCAGGCCGCGGCGGGACGAAGAAGAGCCTGTAAGGAAAGCCATCGAGGAATCGGCGGATCGATGGTGAGTACCGATTCCAATGTACAGATGCGCGGGCGATTGCAGAAGGCGTACGTCCATGCAACGCTCCAAACCTCCGTTTTTTGCCGGGCATGCCGGCAGCTCGCTTCCGTACTTGTCGTCGCTGTACCCTCCCGCCCTGTCGATTGCGCAGGTGGCGGAGATCACCAGCGAAGCGCCGCAAACTACCCGGAATCGCCTCAGCAAAGGCACGTACCCGATAGAATCCGGGAAGGTTGGCCGCAAGCGCGTCTTTCGGCTCATCGATGTTGCGGCGCTTATCGATCAGCAAATTGCTGTTGACCCGTGCAACCCCGCCAACCGACCAGCCCAGCGAGGCCGGCCGACGAAGGCGGAGCAGGTAGCGAAACTGCAAGCGCGGCTAAGCGTCCCCTCATCCGGGTTGGCAGGGGGTACGCGATGAACGTCAAGGTTCGAATCAACCCATCGGCATGGCAAGCGGGGTTCAACGTTGGCCAGGCCGGCCGCCCAATGAGCCCATGACCCCACAACCTTGATCCGTTTTCCTATTTCTCGGGAGGGATCGAGGGGGACGCAAAAAGGCAAGGATGCGAATACAGCCAAGGAGGTTCGCTATGACGAGCCTTCAGGCTGCGCGTGTCATCCTGGAGCAATCCGATCGGAGCGCACATAAACTGACGACTGACGTGGTGACCGCCAGCTGGTGCTCCACACGCAACGAAGCTGCAGCCAAATTATGCGCCGCCGATAGACGCATACAGCTTCGCCAGGTACAGGCCGAGATCGACTATCTCGCTGGTAAGGTGCCGGCATGGGTGCAAGAGGTGATCGAGGCGCACCTTGCCATTGAGAAGGAGGACGCCAAGAGCGCCGGCTCGCTGGGTTTCATGGCGCGCGCCCTGGTCATCGCTACGATGCCCTACAAAGACCCTAAGGTGGACGTGTTCAAGCGCGAGAACGGCGACTTCCGCTTGCGAATCGTCGCGGATTACGAAGGCGGGATTCCCTTCTGGATCTATCCCCGCTTGCTCATGTCCTGGGTTGCCACCGAGGCCGTGCGAACGCAATCGCCGCTTATCGAGCTGGGCGACTCGCTTTCGGTATTTCTCCGCGACGTGCTGGATATTCGACGCGGCGGCGGCAAGCGCGGTAGTTCTACGCGCGTTGCCGAACAGATGAAGCGCTTGTTTGGCTCCCTCATCACGGTACAGTACACGGGCGACATGCAGCATCGCGGCTTCCAGTTGCACAACGTAACGATTGCCGATCGCCTGGAGCTACACGAACAGGAATTGCGGCTTGAGCTTCCGGAGCTGCCAGCGCCGGTCAACAGCAGCACTCTATGGATTCCTCAGGCGCGGGAACTGGCCGGCACCTGGAAAAGCAAGGTGCGGCTCTCAGAAAGTTTTTTCCGAGAGTGCGTCGATAAACCAGTGCCTATCGACCTACGTGTCTACAAAGCACTGCGGGGCTCACCGCTTGCGATGGATGTGTACACTTGGCTTACCTACCGCATGAGCTATACGCAGCGTCGCAGCCGCCCCATTCGATGGGAGGCCCTTATGGGCCAATTCGGTAGCAACCATGAGACGCATCGTGCCGTACTGGACTTCAAGAAAGCCTTCCTCAAGGCGTTGAAGGCTGTCCAGATTGTCTATCTGCGCGCCAATGTCGAAGTGACCGACAGTGGTGTGATCCTGTTACCGTCCCCGCCTCATGTGCCGCGGCAGCCGGAACTGTTCTGACGGACTCAGCGATTCCGTAATCAGAACTCCAACGCTTAATCACCCCTCCGACCTAGGCAGCGTCACAGCGAAGCGCCCGTGATGATGAACTCTCACGGGCGCTTTCGCCTGTGGATAAGGCTTGTAAACAAGTCGGCTTATCCGTGATGAGCAACTCTCACTGAAACGCTAGCAAAATCCGTTAAGGCCAGCGATGGCGCGGCTTCCCGGAGATTTGTCTCGATTCTCCTGTATCTATTCCTTTATGTCTTTTCCTTTAGATATACTTAGTAGTTGATCACTCGAATTTGTGGGGAAAGTGACATGTTTACCGCAGCAAAGACCGTCTATCTTCCCAGGGCTTACGCTACGCACCCCGTCCCTTCCAATGACCTGATATCGCCCTAGGCCTATGGTGGGATATCTACCAAGGCGGCAACTTCACAACCTGCTCGCGAAGTACGGGCTCGAACTGCGCGAAAAAGGGCGGGGGTTCGCAATCTATGACGTCAACTCAGGCGACACTACGCCAACCAAGGCCAGCGACATGCACGAGGAGCTGGGCAAAACGCGGCTGACTAAACGGCTCGGCCCATTCAAACCTTCGATGTCGACGACCGACGCCGTTCTTACCTACGACAAGCATCGGCCGCTGAAGCATGATCCCAAGATCCGCGAGGAGCGCCGGCAAGAGCACGCCGAAGCCCGACGCGAGCTACGCGCCCGGTACGGCGAGTACAAGAGGGCGTTCGTGTATCGCGACTCGACCCGGACACCGTGCGGCAGCGATCCTTGGACATCCGCGAGGCGGCTCGTCAGAAGCGACGCGAGATCCGAGAAACGGTTCCGGTCGCCGCAGCCCGTAAAGCGCTGTATAGCGTCGTTGCATTCGAGTCTCTGCGGGAGCGCGATCGGCTGCTACGCGAGATCCGCAAAGAGCGTCAGGCGATATTCGCAGACCCAATGAATCGCAGACTGTCATACCGCGAGTGGGTCGAATGGCAGGCGGCCGCTGGCGACGGTGCGGCTATAGGGCAGCTACGCGGCTTCGTCTACAGTGAAAAGCGACGTACGCGAGAGCTGGTGCAAGCCCTCGCCAATGACGAGGCCGACGGCGTCGTGCACATTGATGATGTGGACCCGGTTGCGCGAAACGTCGCCGAGGGACTGTATTTCCGTGTTCGCCGGGACGGCGCGGTTATCTATTGATTGGACGATGGTCGTGACGCTTTCGTTGATCTCGGTCGAGGCATCGACGTACTCGCCAAAGGCGACGGTGACGATATGTCGATTACGACTGCGCTCCGGTTGGCCGCGGAGAAGTACGGGGGCACATTTGAGCTCACTGGCAGCGATGAATTCAAGCGACGTGCGATCGACCTGATGGTCAAATATCGAATTGATGTCCGCCTACGAGGCGCCGACCAAGAAGCACTGCGCCGTGCCGCAGCAGCGGCTGCGGCGAGGCACGCGCGCCGGCGAACGCCCAGCCGTCCCAGCGAGCCATGAACCGGTTCGCCGAATTATTGAGGTCGCGTGGACACGAATTGCACTTAGGTCTATAGTAGTCGCAGGTATTACCTTTGCTACGGAGGCCATGTCATGGTTACGGCAACATCTATCAAGATTGATGATGAACTAAAAGGGCGGGTTCAGCACTTGGCCGAGGCTCGTCGGCGCACTCCGCATTGGATCATGCGTGAAGCCATTGAGCAGTATGTCGAGCGCGAGGAAAAGCGTGAGGCGTTGAACCAGGACACGCTCAAGGCATGGGATGAATTTCAGGCGACTGGCCTGCACGCGACCGCCGAGGAAGTGGAAAAGTGGCTCGCGAGCTGGGGAACTGAAAACGAACTGCCTCCGCCAGAATGCCACAAGTAATCTTTGCGCCGGCGGCTATCCGAGATATGCAGCGGCTGCGCGACTTCCTGCGACCGAAGAATCCTGATGCCGCGAGGCGGGCTGGTGAAGCGATTAGACAAGGCGTACAAGCTCTCGGCGCCCACCCTCGAATGGGACGTCTCGTAGAAGGTCTGCCCGAGCAGTATCGAGAGTGGCCCATTGATTTCGGGGATAGTGGTTACGTAGCTCGGTACCGCTTGGATGCCGATGCCGTCACGATCTTGGCTGTCCGACACCAGAAGGAAGCGGGGTATTGATCATGACCAACGACGAGGTGAAGGCGCGGATCAACGTGCTCCACGACGAGGCGGCGGCTATTCTGGCCAAGCGAGGACTGTCGCCCCTGCAGGCTTACCGTCTGATCCTGGAGCAGGTCACGGTTCGGCACGAGCCTACGTTGCGGTTGTTCGCCGATGCGGTAGCGCATGATCAATGGTTCCGGCAGCAGGTCCGTGAGGGGCTGAAGGAAGCGGACGATCCAAACACGAAATGGGTCTCTGAATCGCACAGATGAAGGCTTGGCGGCTATAATCGCCGGAGCGATTCGCCGCTTGGGTGATCTCTCCAAGCGTCGTGCCCTCAGCGAGTGCGGGGGTCGAGACGAAACCGTTCAGAAGCGCGGTAAGGAAAAAGGGGGCTGCGTTTCATGCCTGCTCTCCCTTCTGGTGCTTCCCGAGCTCGGGATCGAGCACGCTGACAAACCAACCGGGCTCTCGCATGAAGTCGCTAAGGCTGCCGTGCTCTGCTCGGACAGTCGGCGGTTGCGGACCTGCCAGAGGCGAAATTGCACATCCAAGCTGGCCATGAACATCACCGGCAATCCGGCGACAAGCGTGAAGATGCCGAGCACGTTGCCGCGTGAAATTGCATAGGCCGCTATCAAAAGAAAAGCTGTCCCCGTTCCAATGGCAAGCCGTTTTTGAAACCGGAACCGTTTCTCCAACTCCGCAATGCTTGGTGCACCGATTGATCGACTCCGCATCATTTCGTCGAATCCCAGCTCGTGAGCGGTGGTGTCCTCAATCTGCCGTTCAGCGCGAACCTTCTTCTTCGCGCGCTCGTATAGCTCCTTGATGAAGATGACGTTTTCGTCATGCTGCTGTTTGGCTGCCTTGATCGATTCCAGGTTCTTTCAGAACGCGTATGTCGGGATAAAGAGGCGCGGCTATGTGGCATCTTGAAAGGCGTGGGGATGAGGTACCGGTACCGGTCCTTTGCAGCGAAGGTCCGGATCGTGGCTGGGGTCTTACCGATCAATTCGGCAAGTTGTTCGATAAAAATGACACGCGGAGATCCGCAATCTGCGGCTACCAAGGGGCGCACGTCTACCTTTCACACACAAGAAAAGCGCGTGTGGGGTGTCGTCCCCCACGTGTGAGAGCCCCTTGCAGGTGGCTAGCGGACTGACAAACCGATTCAGCAATGCAACTTCGCGCAGATTGCAGAGCCTGGTCGGTTCCCTACGCTCTCGGGAGCGCAGCCGTTTTCTGAGTTATCCCTTCACTGACTTGACTCAGCGGCACCAGCATCATCACAGCCCCGATTGGGATTCGGTGCTGCGAATTGTGCTGATCAATCTAGAGCAAAGCAGCAGAAAATTCAATATTTCCATTTAAAAACAATAATATACGTAATTACGTACGCATGTATGTATGCGGCGGCCTTGATCGTTACTTCAGTCTCGCTTCACCAAGTCCTCAGTTCGAGGACCGTAGTGCCGCGTGCAGCGCCGGACATCGCGCTCGAAAAGGCATCGAAGAACGACACTCCGGCGTGATGCCATCAATCAGTTCGAAAATTTTGTTGCCACTCGGCTGACTCATCGCCATATCGGCTGCGCCCTATCGCTGCCGTTCGGCGAAATACGATCGTCCGCCAAGCAACAAGATGGCCTTGCTGATCGTCGCGTACATACGTACGTATGTACGCAGCCTCTATCTAAGTCGTTTTGCCAGATCTTCTGCTTTGGGGTGGTAATACCGCATCAGCATCCGCGGATCGCGGTGGCCGGTGATCTTTGCAAGTTCGTGCATAGGGAAAATAGACGCGAGCCGGGACGTAGCTTCGTGCCGCAAGTCATGGAAACGAAGATCGACTAGATACTTCGTGTCGGGTACCTTGCCTGCGTCTTCGCATTCCTGCTCTTAAATCTTCCGAGCTCGATCTACGGCCCGCTCAAACGCGCGGGTTACAGCGTCTCCTTTGATGGAAAAGACGCGTCGGGCGCCGGCGCGCTGGCCGTCGGAAGCCTTCCGCCACTCTTTCAGCGCCTCGATGGCACGAGGCGAAAGGGGGACATCTCGGGAGCTATCATTCTTAGTGTCGAGAAGGTGAGCAACGTGACGTTTTGCTTGCGGTTTGCGTACGAGCTCGACGGGATTGGAAAGGCTCTCCATTCCCCATTCCTTGCGGGCAATGCTGGAGACGTGCGAGAGAACGGCCAGGCGCCGCAGTACCGTCGCGGGCTTCAAAGGTGGATCTGCCTGCTTCAGCCAGTCGTCGCGTAGCTTGGCCACGTCCGAACTGCGCACTGACGCCATCGATCGTTGTGCGATCGGAGCTGCTTTCCACGTCCGCAGGAAAGAAATTTCTTGTGCTTTCCCTTTCTTCAGCGGCGCAATTTCACGCTCGTACCGATCAAGTACCTCGCACAGGGTTGTCGACTCGGCTTCCGTTCGGCTGACGAACATGCCGCGGTCGATCTCGGACTCGATCTGTCGAGCCCAAGCTTCGGCTTCCGCGCGCGTATTGAACGTCTTGGTCTGTACAGGGTAGCCCTTCCGGCGAACGCGGGCCTGCCACTGAAGATCGCCTCGACGGATGATAGATGCCATTCACTGCTCCTCGAGCTTCGACAGCCCGAGTGGCGCAAAATTGGCGCAATAAATCGAATCTACCAAAGAAAAAGGGCCTAGCCATCGGCTAAACCCTTGAATCTATTGGTGGAGCGGAGGAGGATCGAACTCCCGACCTTCGCATTGCGAACGCGACGCTCTCCCAGCTGAGCTACCGCCCCACTTAAAACAACAAGTATAGCAGAAATGCAGGCCTCGAAAGCAAGACGTTTCCCCTCCTACTTCCGCGGCGCCCCTGCCAGCACCCAATCCACCAATACCTTCGCATCAGCCTCACTCAACCGAGGTTGCGACGGCATCGGAATCGGTCCCCATACCCCTGCCCCACCCTGCATGACCTTCTTGACCAGCCGCGCGGGCGCCGTCGCATCCGCCTTGTACCGTTGCGCGATCTCAGCAAAGCTGGGCCCGACGAGTTTGCGCTCGATGGCATGACAACCAAAGCAAGCATTCTGCTTCGCCAGGGTCTGCGCGCGCTCGGCATCATACGCATGTGCACCGGTGGACGTCCCCGCCAGCACAACGGCCACGCCCCAACACAACAGTCCCCACTGAACAGACCTAAACCCACCCAACAACCAAACCTCGTGCCGACGCACCTGATTGACGCCACTCATCAATTTGAAGCCTCCGGGTTACCCGGCTTGATCGCCGAGTTGGACACGGGAGCGGGCGGTTGCTGATCAAGCGGTTGCGCGGTCACCCCTGACGGCGGCACTTCGCCCACTGTCGCCCCCGTCGGCTGCTCCACCTCGGGTGCAGAAGCCGCGCTAGCACTGGATGCCGGCGTCGCCACCAGCGACTTCGCATCCTCGGGCTTCACGTACTGAAACAACTTGACGACCTGCTTCACACCGGTCACGCGACTGACGACATCCGCCCCGCGATTGCCTTCATCAACCGTCACCAAGCCCATCAAATAAACAATGCCGCGCTCCGTGGTCCATTTGTAATAGTTCGCCGAGATATCCTTGCTGCCGACCAACGCAGCCTGCACCTTACTGCTGATATACGTATCGCTGGTGCGCGAAGAAAACGAACTCGCGGGTTGCACGGCCAGTTCATTGGCGATACTGCTCACATTAGTGATGTCACGCACAATCGACTCGGCCTTTTGCTTCGTGGCCTCATCCGGCACCTCACCGGTCAACAACACGCGACGGTTATAAACCGTTAGGTTGACGTGGGCGGTGTCCGGTAATGCACCGCCGATCCGTTTCAATGCCTTGATTTGGATCTCGCGGTCCTCCGTCTGTGCCCCGAGCGTGCGCCGGTCAACAGCAACCAGCGTACCGCCGGCCGCGCCGCCCAGCAGCAGCAGGCCGCAGCCCTGGAGCGATGAAGCAAGGCCCACGGCCAGGACGGCATGCATAAGCGTTTTGCGAACGCAAGTGGCAGTCATCAACAAGCTCTCCCTGATTTGGTCAGTCTTCTTCCCCGAGCAACATTGCATCGATCCCATCGCACAAGCAGTGGATCGTCAGCAGTTGAAGCTCATGAACCCGCGCATGACGCTGCGCAGGCACGCAAATATGGATGTCGGTATCGGTCAACGATTGGGTCAGCGGCCCGCCGCCGGCCCCAGTCAGCGCGACGACGATCATCTCCCGCTCATGCGCAGCATCGATGGCCGCAACCAGCGCCGGTGCCTCATCGTGCACACCGATCGCCAGCAGTATGTCGTCGCCGTGTCCCAGCGACCGCACCTGGCGCGCGAAGACCTCGTCGTGCGCCTGGGTGCCACCCAACGCTCTCATCGAGTCATCGTTGGCCAGCGCAAGCGCCGGCAACCCCGGACGCTCACGCTCGAAACGGCCGACGAGCGCTGCCGCGAAACGCTGCGCGTCCGATGCGCACACGCCATCCCCGCATGTCAGGATCTTGCCGCCGTTCGCCAGTGTCGCGAACATAGCATCGATCGCCGCGGCAATCGGCACTCCCAGTGCGTCCAATGCAGTCAATTGCAACTCCGCGCTCTCACGGAACTGCCGCTGAATTCTCTCGATCGACATCAATTGCTCATGCTCGTTTCTCGCCCGCGAGTTTACCGCAGTCGCGGATCTTCACTGAAGGCATCGACGACCCACGTCAGTTGGCCTCCCTCGAACGCGACGATGTCAAACCGGCAAGGCGGCACCGCCCGTAGGCGCCCGTCTGCCAGACGCGTAGCCAGGAAAGCCCGGGCGGCGGCCATCAGGCGGTATTGCTTGCGCACATCGACACTGGCGAGTGCTCCACCATAATCGGGGCGATTGCGAGCACGGACCTCAACAAATACGATCGTCCCATCGGTGGTCCGCATAACAAGGTCAATCTCCCCGCGCCGATAACGTACGTTGCGCGCTACTAGCGCCAACCCGTGGCAGCTCAAATGGCGCAGCGCATGCGACTCGAAAACACGACCGACCCGCTTCGACATCGGCCGGCGCGAAAAGTTGTCTAACGCCCTTTCGGCCCGCGTCGGCTGTGTCGGCTGTGTCGGCTGTGTCGGCTGTGTCGGCTGTGTCGGCTGTGTCGGCTGCGTCGCCGGCCGGGCAGTATCAGTCGCTATACCATGTCGTGGCACAATGGCGGGCGCTTCGTTGCTCATCGCTTCTCCTGAGGTATTCCGTGATCGATTCCCTCGCGCTCGCCGAGAACCAGCACTATCCGGCACCAGCGCTTTATGTGATGGCGACGCCGATCGGCAATGTCGCCGACATCACGCTGCGCGCGTTGCACGTGCTTGCGCTGGTGGACCGCATTGCGGCGGAAGATACGCGCAACACGGCACAACTGCTCGCGCGTTACCAAATCACGCGCCCCTTGCTGGCGGTTCACGAACACAACGAACGCGAAGCCGCGCAACGCGTCGTTGATTTCCTGCACGCGGGCGAGCGTATCGCGTACGTATCAGACGCGGGCACGCCTGGCATCTCGGATCCGGGCGCACGGCTGGTCGACGCAGTACGCGACGCAGGACTAGACGTGGTGCCGATACCGGGCGCCAGCGCGGTGACCGCGGCGCTAAGCGTGGTCGGCGACTGGGCAAGCACGTTCACCTTCGCCGGTTTCTTGCCGACCAAGCCAACGCAGCGGACCGCCCGGCTCCAAGCATTGGCGTCGCGTGAAGAAGCGCTTGTTTTCTATGAGGCGCCGCACCGCGCGCTCGAGACCGTACGCGCGTTGGCCGAAACGCTTGGCCCGTCGCGTCGAATGTTGATCGCGCGAGAAATCACCAAGCTACACGAGAGCCTGCATCAGTGCAGGCTGGCCGAAGGGCCAGCATGGCTTGCCGCGGATCCGAACCGGCTGCGTGGCGAGTTCGTCCTTGTGGTCGAAGGTGCTGGCGCACCCACGCAAAGTGATGCGCACCAGCACGACGCAATACTGACGACATTGCTGAACGAAGTGCCAGTCAGCACCGCGGT
This sequence comes from Mycetohabitans sp. B3, assembly GCF_021498065.1. NCBI lineage: Bacteria > Pseudomonadati > Pseudomonadota > Betaproteobacteria > Burkholderiales > Burkholderiaceae > Mycetohabitans > Mycetohabitans sp. B3. The sequence goes on from NZ_JAHLKN010000039.1 coordinate 224,556, forward strand.
CAAACTGGCAGTCGCACTGACGGGCGCATCACGTGGCGTGCTCTATGCGCGTGCGCTTGAATTGAAAAAGGACGGACCGGGAAGATAAAAAGCCGCGATTGAACCACGGCCCGGGACAGAGCATATTGCACCAACCTGCAGTTTCGATCATCTGACCGACGCGAGTTGCTCGGCCATCGCCACGCGGGCCTCGTCGCGCGACAAGCCTTGCAGCCGCACTCTTGCGGTCCCGGAATGCTGCAGCCCAAGTGCACTCGCCGCCGCCTGCGACACGTCAATAATCCGTCCGCTGTGATACGGCCCACGATCGTTAATCCGCACCACCACCGATCTCTTGTTCGCCACGTTGGTCACACGCACGAATGATGACAGCGGCAAGCGCCGATGCGCAGCAGTCAACGCATTCTTGTCGAAGCGCTCGCCGTTCGCAGTACGACGGCCATGGAAACGGGGGCCATACCAAGATGCGCGCCCCTCCTGCTTGAAGTCCGACACATCAGGCGCATCCGCGACCAGCGGCTCGGCATCGGCAAGCGAGGAGACATGACGTGCGGCCGTGTCGGCCGGCGCATCGCCCGACTCCCCGCGCGCGAGTGCATCTAGGGCTAACTTTGCGCGGCTTGACACCGACTGGACGACCGCCGCACTGCTTGCCCCCGCTCTTCCCATCGTCGGGCTCACCGTCGTTGGCTCCTTGCGACCGCTGTCCGTCGCGCAACCGGCCAGCAGAAGAAGAGCGCAAACGGTCCCATAACATCGAGGCCATCGAGCTTTCATAGGTACGTCTTCACTATTGTGAGCCGCCGCCAAGGGGCCACGGCTCTGGGCGAACGAACGGATGCGCCACAGCACCGAACAGGCAGGCTGCGCACGGTGGGCGACGATCGCGAAACGGCAAGCGCCGTGATCCGCCAGGTTTTAAGGCACGTCTGGCCGCCCCTTTTTAGAGACGTCAACCAGACCCGAATCACCGCTGACGACGTTACAACGGTTGGCATGGCGCTTGCGAAACAAGCGTCATGTCGACCAGCGGTGAAGGCTCCGTACCGGTGCCGGGCTACGCCGGGAATCAGGCGCCCCGCGCCCAACCGGATGGAACGTGTCGCACCGACTTGCAATGCTGGATGCCACCGCGTTTCGTACGCGGCGTTGTTATTGGACGGCGCCCTTTTCTACTCCGCCGGATGGTGCAGGGGCGTCCGACTTGGCATGCACAATTAAGGTGCATGCCGGCCATTATACCCGATTAGTGCAGATCGTCATTTTCCGCAGTACGCTACTGCGGCCAGGCGAACGTGCAGATGCGCGGATGCGCGGATCGGGACATGACGACTACAATGTTGCCTTCATTCAGCCAAGCCGTTCAGTGCGCTTCCGAACCCAATGCAAGTCAAGCTGATTCCCGTCACTGCCTTCATGCAGAACTGCTCGCTGCTCGTGTGCGAGCAGACTCAACGCGCCGCCATTGTTGATCCGGGAGGAGATCTGGAATTGATCCAGGCGCAGGTGCAAAAGCACGGCGCGAGCGTAGAAAAGGTTTTGTTGACGCACGGACACGTCGACCATTGCGCAGGTGCCCGTGCATTGGCAAGCTACTACGGCGTGCCGATCGAAGGACCGCATCCGGATGAACAATTCTGGCTGGCATTGCTGCCGCAGCAGAGCACGCGTTTCGGCCTACCGGCGGCGCAAGCGTTCGAGCCGGACCGCTGGCTACACGATGGCGATACCGTGCAGTTCGGCAATGAGATACTGGAGGTCCTTCACTGCCCGGGACACACGCCGGGACACGTGGTTTTTTTCAGCCGCGAACATCGACTTGCGCTGGTCGGTGACGTACTGTTCGCGGGATCGATCGGGCGGACAGATTTTCCGCGCGGCAATCATGCAGATCTTATCTCGTCGATCCGCAAGAAGCTGTGGCCGCTCGGTGACGACGTACGCTTCGTCCCCGGACACGGTCCGATGTCGACCTTCGGCGACGAGCGGCGCACGAACCCATACGTGGCGGACCACATTACTGCCAGTTAACCGGATACTCAATGGACGAAATCTATGTCAGCACTGATATCGAGGCTGACGGCCCAATTCCCGGCCCGCATTCAATGCTGAGTTTCGCATCAGCGGCCTATACCGCGGACAAACAACTGATCGCAACGTTCTCTGCCAACTTGGACACGCTGCCCGGCGCGTCTGCGCATCCGATTCAGGACGCGTGGTGGAAAACGCAACCCGACGCTTGGGCAGCATGCCGTACAGATACGCGCGCGCCCGAAGAAGCACTGCCCGCCTATGTCGATTGGGTCGAGGCTTTACCCGGCAAGCCCGTCTTCGTGGCCTATCCGGCCGGCTTCGACTTCACGTTCATGTTCTGGTACATGATGCGCTTTGCTGGCCGCTGCCCGTTTTCCTGGTCGGCGCTAGACATCAAGACGCTGGCGTTTGCAATGACCGGGCTGCCTTACCGGAAGGCGATCAAGCCGCGACTGCCGAAGCACTGGTTCGACGCCCATCCGCACACGCATGTGGCGCTCGACGATGCGATCGAGCAGGGGGCATTGTTTTGCAACATGCTGTCGGAGTTGCGCGTCCACCAGGCGGCGCATGCCCAATGGCTGGCGGAGACAACGAACGACGGACTCGCGAAAGCAACGCCTCTCGACCCAACGGCAGGCCCCGCGGAGTCCGAAACGGAACCCGGACAACAGGGCGGCGGCCTTTGAGCCCCTAAGCCGCCAGCCGTCACGCTACCGGCATGTCAGTGATCCTCAATCCAATCCGCTGCATCGCTTCTAGATAGCGCTCAATGACGATCCGTTCGTCGTAGCGCTGCTCAACCATTCGTCGCCCGCGCGCGCCCATGGTCGCGCGCGCGTCTGGCCCCATTTCAATGATGTGCTGAAGTTTGCGCGCCAGGTCCGCGGCATCCCTGGGCGCGCACAACAGTCCGGTTTCGCCGTCGACTACGACTTCCCGGCACCCGATCACCTTCGTCGCCACCAGCGGCTTGGCCATCGCCGCCCCCTCCAGCAGCGTACGAGGCACGCCTTCGCGATAGGACGGCAATACGAGACAATCAGCGCGCGCGATGATATCGCGCACGTCTTGCGTCGTGCCGAGGTACTCGACCACGCCTTCGGCGGCCCACGTGCGCATCTGCTTGGCACTGATCGCACTTGGATTGGCAACGTCGGTCGCGCCGAGCAATTGGAACACCGCCTGCGGATACACCGCGCGGACAAGGCGGGCGGCCTCGACGTATTCGCCAACCCCCTTATCCCACAGCATGCGGGCGATCAGCAGAAAGCGCACCTTGCCGTCGGGCATGCCCGCTGCACGCGGCGCGAAATGGGCGAGGTCGATGCCCTCGCCGGGCAACACCTGCGTCTTGACCGGATCGACCAGTCGCTGCGCGACGAAGTCCTGCCGGTCGTCACCGTTAAGGAACCACACCTCGCGCGGGAAACGAAAAGCGAAGCGGTACAGCACCTTGGCCACGCGCGCGACGAGATTGGTATTCACGAACGCGTAGCCAAGTCCGGTGGTCACGGCGATACACGGCACGCCAGCCAACTTGGCCGCGATCGAACCATAGATATTCGGCTTGATGGTGTAGTGGAACACCAGGTCCGGTTTCAGCGCACGGTAGCGCGTCACGAGCGTGCGCACCAACCCGAGATCGTGCAGCGGGTTCGTGCCTTTCGCGGACAGCTCCAGCGGGATGACCCGCACGTTCAGTTCGCGTGCACGTGGCAACGTATCGTCGACAGGCGCCATCACGACGACATCAACCCCAATTCCAACCAGCGTGCGCAGCAGCCCTGGACGAAAGATGACAATGGACCACAGCGTATTGGCCACCAGCACGACGCGCATGATAAGAGCGTAAAAAAGTTTTTGTTGCGAGCGCGCGCAGTCTAATGGAGCCGCTCGACTCACACAATTGCCAATCGCAAAAACGCCGGCCCGCACGCCAACGCGGCGAATATGGGCACTATGAGTAAAAGTGCCGCGGCAAGTAGACTGGACAGAGACCAAGTCACTCAATACAACCGATACGAATTGCGTTTTATTCGCGACTTCTCTACCATTCAAGAAATAGAAACGCGCTAAAGGGAGGCACTCTTGGCACTCGATGCGTTTTCTCAAAAGATATTGCGCCTGCTGCAGCTCGATGCGCGCCGCTCGGTACAGGAAATTTCCGATCAAGTCGGTTTATCGAGTACGCCGTGCTGGCGACGAATCAAGGAAATGGAGCAGTCGGGGGTGATCCAGCGCTACACTGCGTTGCTCGACCGGGAAAAGCTCGGATTACCTATGTGCGCGCTCGCCCATATCCATTTGACGCGCCATACCGAGGGCGGCGTGGAGCAATTTGAGCGGGAAATCGCGACCTGCCCGGAAGTCACCGAATGCTATAGCACGACGGGCGAGGCCGATTACATCCTAAAAATCGTTGCAGCCGATATCAAAGCTTACGACACGTTCCTGCACGAGCGCATTTTCACGATTCCAGCCGTCGCGCAAGTCCACACCAGCATCGTACTGCGGGAAATCAAGTTCGACACGCAATTGCCGCTTTGATACGGTGTGCACATTAGGTCGTCGCGTGCACCGCAGCCGGACCAACCCTCTGCTGCAGCCGGATCTGGCACACGCCGAGACGCTGGGCGACGGCATCGAGATCGAGCGCCTGAGTTAAGTCATGGTCACCACCGGCTTGCGCGCCGCTGCCCGGTGTGAGCAGCAAGTCAAGCTCGACGCCGTGCCGCAGATAATGGATGTCGAACGACACGAACTGCACGCCGTGAGGGAAGAGTTCGCGCTCCAGATTCTTGCGCAACTGATCGCGCGGCGGCAACGCTTCCCACGCGATGCGCTCATCGTCGCTCTCCGGATCAACGTGGATCAACGCATCAAGCACGTGCGGCTCCTTCAGCACACGCAAACGGGCCGTCTCTGCGATATAGTGCCCCTCGGAAACGGTGATTCGAGGTTCTACGAGAATATGAGCATCGACCAATGCCGCATCGCCCATCTTGCGCGTTCTCAGTTCATGCACCCCTTGTACGCCAGGTGTCGATAGCAGCATTTCGCGGATCCGACGTGTCGTCTGTTCGTCCAACGCTCGGTCCGATAAGTCCTGGAGCGCATCCCAGCTAAAAATCCAGCCCATCCGGACAATCATGAAGCCGACGATGGCTACCGCGATCGGATCCAGCCACCGCCAGCCCGCCAGACTGCCGACGATGCCGACCGCAACCACGAGCGAGGACGCGGCATCGGATCGAGCATGCCATGCATTGGCCACCAGCATCGCCGAACGCACCCGCTGCGCCTCGCGCAACATATAGCGGAACAGTAATTCCTTGGAAAACAACACCGCCACGGCGACGATGAGCGCGGACACATGCACGGGCGGAATGCCATCGAGATCGGCGATGCGCTGCGCGCCGCGCCACATCATGCCGATGCCCACGACGATCAGCAGGCTACCCAGAAAAAGCGAAGCAACGGTTTCGTAGCGGCTATGGCCGTAGTTGTGATCGGCGTCCGGGTGGGCCCCGCTGTGCCGATTGGCAACCAGCACGACGAAGTCAGACACGAGGTCGGCCAGCGAATGCACCCCGTCGGCAACCAGCGCTTGCGAATGGGCAAGCACGCCGACCACGATCTGCGTCATCATCAGCACCGTATTGAGTACGATGCTCACCAATGTGGATTTCTGTGCGACGACTTGGCGCTCGGGCAACGGAGCGGTCATGAAAAATAGATCAGGGCGGCGAAGACCATTGATTGGATGGCTATTTTATCAGCCGAATCTGGTTCGCGCCGCTCTCACGATTTTTCAGAATAAAATCATCAGTTTACGATGATGTGACGCATTCTCATTCCACGTCTGCAACACGCTGCAGGGCTATCACACGCCATTTCGCAGTATCCGTCAGAGTACGCAGCCGGTATGGTTTTGAATCCACCATGGTTTGACGCCCGGCTTGTTTCGCGTCCGGTACAGTTTCGCGTCCGGTACAGTTTCGCGTCCGGTACAGTTTCGCATCCGACACAGTTTCGCATCCGACACAGTTTCGCGTCCGGCACAGTTTTGCGCCCGGCACGGTTTGAGACGCAGCAATAAAAAAGGCCAGTGGCCCTTGTCGGGCACACGGCCTTCTCTTTGTGGGCGATCCGTGGTTCGGCACACCCTCGCTATAACCGCTTGCGCGGCCTCCTGACTTATTGCTGAATCAAATACTGATCCCGATTCTTTCCAGCAATCCACTTCGGCGGTTTGCCACGACCCGACCAAGTGCTGCCACTAGCAGGGTCGCGATATTTCGGCGCCACACCTGCACGAGGCCGTCCCGCCTTCGCCAGCTTGCCCCGGCCAAAGCCGAGATCAGCCAGTGTAATACCATAATCGGCCATCTTTTGTTTGATGTCGTTGACAACTTCAGCAAACTCTTTGGCCTTTGCCTCTTCGATTTGCTTTTCCAGCTTTTCACGCTGTGCAAGAAGCTCTTTGTACGATGACATAGGGGTCCTTGGATAGTAGACACGACTCGGTTCTGCGCCCGTTAAGTCGCTCCAATAGAGATCACCTCGGAATAGTACCGGGTGAATTTAACACAAAATGCGACTGAGACAAATAGTTGATATACAGATTCAGCATTGGATTGACGTCATGTTACAAAAATATGCTCGCGCGACTGCCTATTACAGCGGCGAACGCAGTGACCACTGATCAACAATCATCCGGAGACCATGGCAATCGACATTCGAGTTCGATTTTATTTGATAAACCGCTAAAGCGTGGGCCCTCGCGTATTGACTAGTCCAGACTTTTCCTGACCGCAAGGAAGCGAGGCACTATTCTACTGACGACGAATGGTCAGATTAATTAATACGTCGGGTTTAACCCTTTCAGCAGAAGAATGCGCACGCGTTCGTGTTTCAAATAATTTCGTGTAGCGAACGCGCCACCGTCCGGGCAGTCAGCCGAGTTGACGCAGTTCGGCGGCAAGCGCCGCACGCAACGCCTCCAGATCGTTTTGCGGCTCGTTCAGCGCTACACGTGCACGGCAGCCGTGTTGCACCCAATCCGCGCCGAAGCGATCGACCCCAAGCAGGCGGAAACCGCGTGCTGCCGCGTCGCTCGGCGTCAATGCGTCGATCAACGCCTGCTCTTCGTGCTCCGCAAGTGCAGGCAAACCATCCCATTGCGCGGCGTCCAGCCATCCCATTGCGCCAAATCCGCCGATGTAGCGGATGCGCTGCGGCCTGAGCACGTAAAACACAAAGTCGCCCAGCGCCAAATATTGCTCAGCCTCTGGGTGATAACGCAAATATCGACGCGCCAGCGTCGCCCCTGTCTCATCGGTCGGCTCGAACCGCCCGACGATCGTGACCCGTTCGGTGTTCGACACGTCAACTGCGGGATCGTAGACGAGAAAACCCGCGCGCGAATCCGCGGCAAGATTGCGCGTGTGCTCTGCCAGACGACTGACTAGGACAACCGGACGATGGTGCGCATCCAACGCGTAGGACAAAACCGTCGGAAATGGAAATCCTGTTGATTGGCGAGCATGCGTCGCCAGCACTCCCACCGGTTGGGCGTGCAGCAGATGAATCGGAGCAGTTACAGGGATGTTCAAGAATCACCTCGATCAGTCACGCTACCGCCGCTCACGGGCGACGAGTCCTATTCCGTTCCCGCGTGGTACCTGCGGCAGGCATCCTCTGCTGTGTCTTCCCCCTCCGGCATTGGGCCTACGGCACAGCACAGCACAGCACAGCACAGCACAGCACAGCACAGCACAGCACAGCACAGCACAGCACAGCACGCAATGATCTTAACGGCTCGCTGGCGACGCGGGTATCAAGCGTTCGCTAAAATGAGTGGTCTTGCCGCGCGCTGGACGCGGTCCCGTTCACTTCAGCTCGGCGCCGCCCCATTCGGCGGGCTCGCCGCGGGGTTCGCTTGTGTCCGATCAATACTCTTCGAATGTGCCTGACCCGGTTGCCACGTCGCCCTCCTCCACCGCGCGGCGATTGCCGCGCTCGACACTATGGCGCGCGCGCATCGCGACGATGGCGGTCTTCTTCGTGAGCGGCATGCTGTACGCGTCGTGGGGCGTAAACATACCGACGGTACGCGACAAATTCGCACTGGACGCCGCACAATTGTCCGTCGCGCCACTTGCAGTGGCCGGCGGTTCGATTGCGGCGATGCTGTGTGTCGGGCCATGGCTCGCGAAGGTGGGTACACGCCGCGCGTACCTGATTACCGGCCCCGCAATGGGAGTCAGTGCGTCGCTCGTGCTCACCATGCCTTCCTATATTGCACTGCTGGCCATGCTTGCACTGTTCGGGGTCACGATGGCCACCATCGATGTTGCAATGAATGCCGAAGCCAGTGCGATCGAGAACGCTGCTGCCAGGCCGATCATGTCGTCGTTGCACGGCATGTGGAGCATCGGCGGCATGGGCGGGGCGGCTGCCGGTGCGGCGTTGCTTGGCCTAGGTATTGCCCCTGAACTGCATATGGCTGTAGTGTCATTGATAGCCACCGCGGTCCTACTCGCGGCGCGTGGCCGCGTGTTGCCGCATGTCGCCGAGAATAGGCATCCGCCGCCGGGCAAGCCACACAGCGGCTCGCGTGAGTTGGCGCTGCTCGGCAGTGTCGCGCTGATCGCGCTAATCGCCGAAGGTGCAATGTACGACTGGACGACTGTTTATATGCGCGACATCGTACTGACCAGCCCCGCTTTTGCAGGTACGGCGTACGCGTCGTTTTCAGCCGGCATGGCCGTCGCACGATTCGCGGGCGACTGGATCCGCGCCCGTCTCGGCGCGCCCCAACTCGTCTGCATGAGCGCGTTGCTCGCCTGTACCGGCATGGTGATCGCGTTGCTGCTGCCTTTCCCGTATATCGTGCTGATCGGCTTCACGTTAATGGGACTCGGCATGGCGAACATGATGCCGGTACTGTTTGCCGCGGCGGCCAACGTCAAAGGCGTGCGCGCAGCGCAGGGCTTGGCACGTGTTGCGGGAATGGCATATGTGGGATTGCTGGTGGGCCCTGCGCTGATCGGTGGCGTGGCTCAAGCCACGACGCTACCGATTGGACTATCGATTGTCGCGCTGTGCGCAGCGCTGGTCGCCGTCGTCGGGCCGCGGGGCCTGAAACGCATCGGACTGTGAGTCGGCCATCAAATTAATTTAGGGGAATACTTTGACATGATTCATTCCGGTCACCGCCGCAACGCAATGCACCGGCGATGCGCGCGCAGCAATTGAAATGGTGGCACACTGACCAATTCTTTCCATTCGATTCTTTTTAGCGACTCGGAAATCAACGTGACTACGCATTCGACATGGCATGACATTGCCACCGACGACGGAACGTTCCAGGCGTATCTCGCGCTCCCGCACACCGGCAAGGGGCCCGGGATCGTACTGATCCAGGAGATCTTTGGGGTCAACCAGCACATCCGCGAAGTGGCCGACCAGTACGCGGCAGACGGCTACGTAGTGCTGGCGCCGGACATTTTCTGGCGCAGCGAGCCGCGAGTCGAGCTCGGGTATGAAGACGCGGATCGCAGCCGGGGCATCACGCTGATGCAGCAGGTCGACTTTGGCAAGACGCTGAAGGACCTCGCCACGACCGCGCAGGCGCTGCGCGCGCTACCGGAACAAGATGGCAGGATCGCCGCGATCGGTTACTGCTTCGGCGGGCTGCTCGCCTACAACATGGCCGCGCACGGCTCGGTGGACGCCTCGGTCGCCTATTATGGCGGCGGCATCCAGAACCAGTTGGACCGCGCGGCACAGGTGCATGTGCCGATACTGTTTCACTATGCCGAGGAGGACGCCAATATCCCGCTATCCGCGGTGGGTCAGGTAAAGGAGCGCTTCACGGGCCGGAACAATGCCCAATTCCATCTGTACCCAGGCGCACACCACGGCTTCAACTGCACGCATCGCGCAACTTACCAGCAACGCGCAGCCGCGTTGGCACATGGGCGCACGCTGACTTTCCTGGTCGAACATCTGTAGGCGACCGGCAGCACGGTCGGACGGATGTGCGCGGGGAACAGCTCGGCAACGAGCGCACCGGACCGTCCGCGCTAAGCACCGCGTGTATTACGCGGCGGCGCGGCACAGCATAGCAAGCTTGGGTGTCGCTGCAACCAGTGAAAGCCCCGGAATAGCCGCCGGCACGCTACCGTGCGCCCTCGCGTATCGCACACTCGACAGCCCGCACACGCGCCATATGCACGGCCTCCTTAATGCGGGCCGGCTCGCCGGCCGTGCGTTGCGCGATGGCGCCGGCGTCGACGCCGCGAGCGGCCATCAGCGCGACGCGCAGTCGTTCGGCCTGAGGATAAGGATGAGACACGAAATTCAGGCGCCCGCGCAAGTCCGCCTCGCAGGCCTGCAGCGCCTGCGCAAACCGCGCAGGCTTGCGCAGCGCGTCGCTGCGCTCGAGCATACGTACCAGCGCGGCCGCCCCTATCTCCATCACGCGATGGACGTTGCCGTGTTCGCGCGCTACCAACACCGCCAGATCGCGGCAATCGTTGGGGACCCTAAGACGTTCGCACAGCGGCAGGATGCGCTCGACGCTACGCGCCTCATGTCCAGTGTGGCGTGGCAGCACATGGGATGGCGTGTCGGCCTTGCCCAAGTCGTGCGTGAGCGCGGCAAAGCGTACCGGCAGCGCATAGTGCCGCGCCGCCGCATAGTCGATCACCATCATCACATGCACGCCGGTATCGACTTCCGGATGATAGTCGGCACGCTGCGGCACACCGAACAGCCTCGCCACTTCGGGCAGCACGCGCTCCAGCGCACCGCATTGGCGCAGTACATCGAACATCCGCGAGGGCTCGGCCTCCATCAAACCGCGCGCGAGTTCCTGCCATACGCGCTCGGGCACCAGCGCATCGGCTTCGCCCGCCGCGACCATCTGCCGCATCAACGCCAGTGTCTGCGGCGCAACGGTGAAATCGGTGAAGCGCGCGGCAAAGCGCGCCACCCGCAGAATGCGCACCGGGTCCTCGGCGAACGCGTCACTGACATGGCGAAACACACGCGCCTGGAGATCCGCCTGGCCGTTGAACGGATCGATCACGGGCCCGTGCAGCGTGCCATCGGACGACACCGCCCGCGCCATTGCATTAATGGTTAGATCACGCCGCGCCAGGTCCTGCTCCAGCGTCACATCCGGCGCATAGAAAAACTGGAACCCGTGATAGCCGGCTGCCGTCTTGCGCTCCGTGCGCGCCAACGCGTACTCTTCCTGCGTGCGCGGGTGCAGGAATACCGGAAAGTCCTTGCCGACGGGGCGAAAGCCCTGCGCTATCATCTGCTCGGGTGTCGCCCCGACCACCACGTAGTCGCGATCCTGCACCGGTTTGCCCAGTAACTCGTCGCGGATGGCGCCACCCACTGCGTATACATTCATCAGCCGTTCACTTTTCCCGATCATACGCTTTGCGCTGTAGTACGCCTCGCACGTCGCACCGATCAGATACAGCAGCGCCACGCTCTGGATAGACATCGGCCTCGACCACGTCGACCGGCAGCCGCGTCAGATGCGCGGCATGTTGACACCGGCGCGTCGCGACGACGACCCGCTTGCCCGCATGAACCAGCGCGTTCACGACATAGCGGCCGATGAACCCAGACGCGCCAAGCACGACGACGCTCGTCTGTCGCATAATTCGCCTCCCGACGTGAACACGACGCGCGCTACCCACGCTCGTGCACGCTGATTCGTCACGGCGCGGGCAGGATCACGCCCAGGCGCGCCTTCAGCGACTGCGGCTGGCCCTCAAACAACGCGCCATAGTAGGTCGTGTTCGACAGCACGTTCTTCACATAATCCCGCGTCTCTGAAAACGGGATGGTTTCCGCGAAGATCGCGCCCTCCACTGGCCGGTTGAGACTCTTTTGCCACTGGCGCGGCCGGCCGGGGCCGGCGTTGTAGCCAGCCGTCGCGAGCACGGCCGAGCCGTCGAACTGATTGTAGATCATCGACAGATAGTTTGTGCCGAGCAGGATATTCGTGTCGATGTCGTTCATCTGCGCACGCGAGAGCCTGCCCAGGCCGATTTTTTTGGCAACCATCTGCGCGGTGGTCGGCATCAGCTGCATCAAGCCGCTCGCGCCGACGCCAGAGCGTGCGTTGATGATGAAGCGCGATTCCTGTCGCATCAACCCATATGCCCATTCGATGTCCAGCCCGGTGCGCTGTGCATCGCGCTCGACCGTCTGGCGGAACGGCGACAGGTAGCGCAGCGTGAAGTCGTGCTGCAGTTGCGTGCGCTCCGCAGTGTTTACCGCGCGATCGTACAGTTGAATGCGACGCGCATACTCGGCGGCGGCGAGCAACTGCCGATCGCTCATCGGCCGCAGCGGCCAATTCCATTCGCGATTGCCTTCCAAACGCAGGTTCAGCGCATAAAAGCGCTGCGCAAGCGCGAAGCCGGGCACCTTGCTCATCGCATCCACTTCCGCATCGGTGACCTCGGTGCGCGGTGGAACCGTCGTCTTGCGGCCGAGTTCCTCCGCGGCCAATTGACCGTAGAAGTGGAACTGCGATGCGATCGATTCGTATTCCTGCGCTGCAGCTTCCTTGTCGCCGGCCTGCGCCAGCGCACGGGCATGCCAGTAGACCCACGCGGGCTGCGCGCGCAACCTCGGCGGCATCTGCTCAATGCTCCAGCGCACCATGGCCCAGTCGCCAACCATCAATGCACTGCGCACCCGCCATTCGTAAGACGGCGGGCTCAACAGCGCACCGGTCGTCAGGCGGTACCAGTGCGCGGCCGCCGGCAGCCGCTTGATGGCGCCCTGGTATGCAATTGTTCCCCAACCAAGCGCCCGCTCCTGGGGGGTAAGCGCTTCACTGACCGACGCGAAGGTCGTCGCGGCTAGCACGGGATCATTGCGTGCCATCGCCGTGATCGCGACCAACGCCAATTGGTGTGCCGGCGTATTCGGCGCCATCCCGCGCGCCAGATACAGCGGCGGAGACGACGTCGCCTGCTCGTACAGCACTGAATCGGGCCGGTCGCTGCCGAGCGCCTCGACAAACTTGGACGCCAGACTCGAGTAGCCTTGCTCGAGCGCCAGCCGAATCTGCGCCCATACGTCATCGGCGCTGAACTGGCCGCGCTGCGCCAAATCGGTGATCAGGTCGATGCAGCCGTCACCATACCATTTAGGCTCGACGAGCAGCGCACGCGCCGCATCGGCGACATCCTGGCGCCGTGCTGCCTTGGACTCGAGCGCGTAGCATTTGATCTGCGTATCGTCGTCGAGCACAAACCGCGCATATTGGGCGTCGAAATTGCGCCAATCATGGCGCGCGCCGAGCACCGCAAGGTAATCGCTGCGCATCCGCTCCGCAATCGCCTGGCCATCGTAGCGCGACAAGAAATCGAGCACCGGTGCGTCATCCGCATCGACACGCGCGTGGCCCTGGTCATCGAACAACGTGGGCTTGATCTGGAAGTACGTCAGATACGATGCAGCGGGATAATCGGGAATCAATGCCGCCAGCCGTGCAGCGCCGGCCGCGTCGTTCCTGCGTGCCGCCTCACGAAGCTGCACGAATATCTGGTCCGGATCGGACGGCACGGCGCCAGGTAGCGACCGTACCGCAAAAGCGCTGCCGCACACGACAAAGAGCGCCGCCGTCAACGCGCCTGTGACCGCACGATATACTCGGTGAACGCGCACGGGTATCTTCTTTTTCACGTTTAAACAAGGACTCTGCCAGTGATAAAAAGCATAGCACGCGAGCCAGGACTGCTGAGCGAAGAAAGCGCAACGCGATCGTCGCTGAAGACGGCGTTGCGCGCCCGGTTGCTGGCCGAACGCGAGCGCTTCGCCGGCACGCCGCAGCGCACGCAGGCCGACGTCGAATTGGCGGTGCGCCTGGCTGATGTGCTGCAGCGGTATGCGCCGCGTTGCGTGGGCCTGTTCTGGCCGGTTGCTGCAGAGTTCGACGCGCGACGCGTGGTCGCGCACTGGCTGAGCGGCGACGCCGCGCGGCGGGCAGCATTACCGGTTATCGTCGCGCCGCACGCGCCGATGGCCTACCACGCGTGGACACCCGACTCGCCGATGAAAGAAGGGCGCTATCGGATTCCCGTGCCGGCGCACGAAGTCAGCGTCGTACCGGACCTGCTGCTAGCGCCATGTGTTGGCTTCGACGCATCACGGTACCGGCTCGGCTACGGCGGCGGCTATTTCGACCGGACGCTGGCCGCCTGGCCGGCGCGCGCGGGCCCGCCGGTCACCGTGGGGATCGCCTATGAATGCTCGCGGGCGGACTCACTGCCGCACGAAGCGCACGATTTGCCGCTGGACGTTATCGTCACAGACGCGCTCTGCTATTGATCGCCGCCCGACGCGCTCAGAGCGACGTCGCGGCGCGCGCGGCCGTATCGTAGAGGCCTGACGCGGTGCGCAGCAACTGCGCGGCGTCACCGATCTGCGCATTGTCCAGGCCGGCTTCGGCCAACGTCACCATCAAGCAACTCTCGCGCACCTCGCGATACTTCAGGCAAAGCTCGCGGCCGGCCTCAGTCGCCGAAAAAAACACCTCCTTACCGGATTTCTCGCTGGCCACGTAACCGCGCGCGACCAGCTTTTTCAGCGCGTACGTCGCCACATGCGTATCCTCGATGTTCAGCACGAAACAGATATCCGCCAGTTTCTTCCTGCGCTCGCGATGTGTCACATGATGCAGCAGCGACACCTCGATTGCCGTCATGTCCTTGGCGCCCGCCGCGGACATACAGCGCACCATCCAACGATCGAACGCGTGGCTAGCCAGGATCAATCCATACTCGAACTCAGACAGCTCCGCGCTGGTTTCAGACATGAGGTGTTCTGACGAGACAATCTTCGTTGGCGTGCGGATCATGCCAAATGACCGTGGTTCGTTGCAGGGCCCCCAGTATAGCGGCGGACAAACGCTCGGCAATGTCTCGTGAAAACACTTATTGATAAATTCTCTATATTTTATTGACAATACGAGATAAAAATATGCCTGAGGCACGCGCGGATACGCGTCCCCTTCACCAGAATGCATGGCTATGGAGGCGAATCAATGATGACTGCACCAAGAATTTTCCCGCTGGGCGATCAGGCACTGGTGTGCGAGCTGCCACCGCCGGCCACGCTCGCGTACCAGCAGCGCGTGTGGCATGTGGCCCGGATGGCACGCGACTGGCCACATGTGCTGGACGTGGTACCTGGCATGAACAACGTCACCCTGGTATTTGACCCGCTACATGCCGATCCGGACGGGTTGGCGATACAGCTGCGCGGCGCTTGGGCGCGAGCCCCGGCCGAGGAGACAGCATGCCGCGTCGTCGAGATCCCGGTGCGCTACGGCGGCGAGGCGGGACCGGACCTGGAAAACGTGGCGCGGCACACCGGCTACTCGCCCCGCGAAGTGGTCGAGCGGCATGCGGCCGGTGAATACGTTGTGTTCTTTCTCGGCTTCCAGCCCGGATTCGCCTACATGGGCGGACTCGACGCAAGCCTGGCCACGCCGCGGCGGCACGAGCCGCGATTCGCGGTGCCGGCCGGATCAGTGGGCATCGGCGGCGAGCAGACTGGCATCTACCC
The DNA here is from genome assembly GCF_021498065.1 of Mycetohabitans sp. B3. Classification (NCBI taxonomy): domain Bacteria; kingdom Pseudomonadati; phylum Pseudomonadota; class Betaproteobacteria; order Burkholderiales; family Burkholderiaceae; genus Mycetohabitans; species Mycetohabitans sp. B3. Next base: position 240,207 of record NZ_JAHLKN010000039.1, read on the forward strand.
GGCCACGTCGCCGGGCGGCTGGCAATTGATCGGGCGCTCGGACATGGTGCTGTTCGATCCAGCCAGGACACCAAGCACGACACTGCTGCCAGGCGATAAAGTCCGCTTCACCATCGCGGAGGTGCTGGCATGAAAGATGGACGGGCTTGCGCTGCGGTACTGCAGGCGCGCAATGACTGGGCAGGGAGGCACGCATGATCGAGGTCATCCGCGCGGGGACGCTGACGAGCGTCCAGGACCTGGGCCGCACCGGCCATCGCCAGTGTGGCGTGTGCACCGCCGGCGCGCTCGACACCGTGGCGCTGCAGGTAGCCAACCGGCTAGTGGGCAACGTCCCGGGGGCCGCAGGGCTCGAATTGACCCTAGGGCCGGTGGTGCTGCGGTTCCCGCGTGCCACACGCATCGCGCTGACCGGCGCCGACTTCCACGCCACGCTGGATGACCAGCCTGTCTACGCATGGCGCAGCCTGCCGGTGCAAGCAGGACAAACCTTGACGCTGCGCGCGCCGTCGATCGGCATGCGCGGCTACTTGGCGATTGCCGGCGGCATTGATGTGATGCCGATGCTGGGCTCGCGCTCGACGGATTTGGGCGCGCATTTCGGCGGGCTCGCGGGGCGGGTATTGAAGGACGGCGATCGCTTGCCGGTGACGCCACTGCCCGCGAGCGCGCGCAACCCCGCATTCAGTCCGGAAGCACCGGCGTTCGGGGTCAAGCCACCATCTTGGTGCGCACTAGAGTATCTTGAACAGGGCGCTGGTCACCGGCTCGGCGCCATCGCGACGCGCGTGCGGGTCATACCCGGCCCCGAATATGCAAGCTTTTCGACGCAGGCCCACGCCGCGTTCTGGAACGAGGACTGGTCGATCACACCAAACAGCAACCGGATGGGCTTCCGGCTAGCCGGCCCGGTGCTGGAGCGGCAAAGCCCGATCGATCTGCTGTCACACGGCGTGCTGCCGGGCACCATTCAGGTGCCACCGAATGGGCAGCCGATCGTGCTGATGAGCGACGCCCAGACCACCGGCGGCTACCCGCGGTTCGGCAGCGTGATCGCCGCGGACCTGTGGCTGCTCGCGCAGGCTCGGTTGAACCAACGGGTTCATTTCATCCAATGTTCGTTGGAACAGGCGCGCAACGCACTGGCGGAACTCAACAAATATTTGCGCCATATCGAGCTGGCCATTGCACTACAGCAGGAGCGCTGTAAGGCTGCGGCATGAATTGAAGGCAGGAACATGGAAGTCGATCTGAACGCCGATCTCGGCGAGGGATGTGGCAATGATGAAGCGCTGCTCGAACTAGTGAGTTCGGCGAACATCGCGTGCGGCTGGCATGCAGGGGGCCCCAGCATCATGCGTCAGAGTGTTCGCTGGGCCATCGAGAAAGGCGTGGCGATCGGCGCGCATCCTAGCTTCAACGATCCGGACAATTTCGGACGTGCCGAGATGGCGCTACCGCCTTCCGATGTCTATTCCGGCATGCTGTATCAGCTCGGCGCCCTTGCCGCAATCGTGCATGCCGAAGGCGGCAAGGTGGCTCACGTGAAACCTCATGGGGCCCTGTACAACATGGCCGCGCGCGATATCACGCTGGCCAATGCGATCGTTGCCGCGGTGCGCGACTTCGACCCATCGCTGGCCGTGTTCGGTCTGGCGAACAGCCGCCTGATCGAAGCGACCCGGCGTGCCGGTCTGCTCGCGATCGAAGAAGTGTTCGCTGATCGCGGCTACCTGTCCGATGGCTCGCTGGTGCCGCGCAAGCTGCCCGGCGCGCTGCTCGAGGACGAGGAGGCGGTGTTGGAGCGCACGCTGGTGATGATCCGGGACAAGCGCGTGAGGTCCGTGGACGGACATTGGGTGACGTTGAACACCCAGACGATCTGCCTGCACGGAGACGGTCCGCACGCACTCGAATTTGCCCGCCGCATCCGCGCGCGGCTGGCCAATGAAGGCATCCGGGTTGACGCAGCCCGCCACGTCGCAATGGCGGTGGGCTGTGCACCCGATGCTTGACAACACAGCCCGGTCCATGAAGCCGGGTTTTTCATGCTTGTTCACCACCGCTGGACTTGCCAATTGGAGATCTCATGCAAACTACCCTCAATCTCTGGCCACTGCTCGGAGTGGCCGTCATCATTGCCGGCTTCGTGCTGCGCTTCAATCCGATGCTCGTGGTCACCGCCGCCGCGATCGTGACAGCCGCCGCCGCTCACTATCCGCCGGCCAAGATCCTCGCGGAAATCGGTATCGGCTTTGTTAAGACGCGTAACCTTCCACTGATTATCCTGCTGCCGCTCGCAGTCATTGGCTTGCTGGAGCGTCACGGGCTGCGCGAGCGGGCTCACCAGTGGATTGCCGGCATCAAGTCCGCCACTGCGGGACGCCTGTTGATCGTCTACCTGTTCGTGCGGGAAGTGACCGCCGCGGTGGGACTGACCGGCCTGGGTGGTCATCCGCAGATGGTCCGTCCGTTGATCGCGCCGATGGCCGAAGGCGCCGCGCAAACGCGCTATGGCGCGCTTGCCGATGCGGTGCGATACAAGCTGCGGGCGTTCTCCGCGGCCACCGACAACGTCGGATTGTTCTTCGGTGAGGACGTGTTCGTGGCATTCGGCGCGATCGTGCTGATGACCACGTTCCTGCACGAGGCAGGCATCGACGTAGTGCCGTTGCACGTCGCGCTGTGGGGTATCCCGACCGCGATCTGCGCCTTTTTGATCCATGGCACGCGGCTGTACCTGCTCGACCGGTCGCTGGATCGCGAACTGCTGACCCAGCCGCGCGGCGCCGACGTCCCCCCCACCCAATCAAGCGGAGAACAAGCGTAATGCTGTCGATCAACTATCTTTACTGGCTGGTGGGCATCCTGCTGGCCATTGTCGCGGGCATGATCGTCACCGACACCACGCATCCAAAGCGCTGGCTGGCCGGCACATTCTGGGCCTTGGCGGCCATCATCTTCCTAATCGGCGAGCGCCTGCCGGCTGAACTGGTCGGCGCCTTCGTCATCGCAATGGCGCTCATCGCCGGATTCGGCGGCGTGGCCGGCGGCAAGGCGAAAATGCTATCGGCGGAGTTGCGCACGGCGAGCGCGAAACGACTCGGCAACAAGCTGTTCCTTCCGGCGCTGACGATCCCGGCCGTCACCGTCGTGCTCACGCTGTCCGCGCCGCATCTGAATGTCGGCGGCACACCGTTGCTGGACCCGAAGAACGTCACGCTCGTGGCATTCGGCATCGGCTGCCTCGTCGCCGTGGCGTTCGCATGCTTGCTCACGCGCGACACGCTTGCGCAGTCAACCCGGGAAACACGGCGCCTGGTCGATGCGCTGTCGTGGGCGGTGCTGCTGCCGCAGATGTTGGGCATGCTGGGACTGGTGTTTTCGGACGCTGGCGTGGGCAAGGCAGTTGCCCACCTGACCACGGCCTACATCAACATGGACCTGCGGGTAATCGCGGTCGCGGTGTACTGTATCGGCATGGCGCTCTTTACGGTCATTATGGGCAACGGCTTTGCCGCGTTCCCGGTCATGACCGGCGGCGTCGGCGTGCCGGTGCTGGTCGGGGTGTTCCACGCCGACCCAGCCGTGATGGCCGCGATCGGCATGTTCTCTGGCTATTGCGGCACACTGCTTACGCCGATGGCCGCGAACTTTAACATCGTGCCGGCAGCGCTGCTGGAGTTGCCCGACAAAAACGCGGTGATCAAGGCGCAAGTGCCGACCGCACTGGCGATCCTCGTGGCCAATATCGTGCTGATGAACGTGCTGGCGTTTCGCGCGTAGCATTGGGCTGGAGGGTGCCAGCCTGCGACACGAGGCTGGCCATCCGTTGTTCCCATGCCTGCCAAATGCGCGTGGCTTGGAGCTCCGTCTCGACCAGCTTGCCGCGCAGGTCCTTGTAGCGCACCGGCGCTTCCTTCATTAGGTACGTCGCCAAGCGATCGTGGCTGGCTTCCAGGTCCGGCAGCGGCATATCCGCATCCGGCAGCATGCCCTGTTGCGTGCTGATGAACTGTTCGATTGCGCAAGCGAGCAACTGCCGGCTGCCCGGGGTCCCCGCAGGCCGGCTCGCCAGCACGCTCAGTGCATCGCGCACGAGTACAGCCTGGCGGTATAGGCATTCGTCATTTTCGATGTCGCGGCTTAATCCCAGCACAAGCCGCTGTACCTCGGATGCGGCCACGTCCGGCATCGACGCGGCGACAGGGGCTGGCACGCCCGCCACGCCGCGACGATGCGCTGGCATCGCGCCTCTATCAACATTGAGCCCGCGCTCGATATGGCTATACGCGCGGTGCTTAGTTTCAAGCTTACGCTCCAAATAAATCAGTTGTGTCTCGATCATTTGCTTGAGCACGCGCGCCTGTTCGGCATGATTCGCAGGATCGGCAAGCCACGCTTTTAGGCTCATTCTTGTCAAATGGCGCCGCGACTCATTCCATGCATTGCGCGCCGCGCCGGATGCATTGCTCCACGCGCTGCGCGCGGCCCGCGAGGTCTGTGTCCGCGCATCCAGATGGACCATACGAGCAAACGCCGATGCGGCCTTGGCCCGGCCTACTACTGCCTCCCCGGCACGCCGCGCGAGCTGCGTCAGCTGCTGCTTACCATTCGGTTTAGGGCCCCGTCGGCGAATCGCCTCGTCGTCGTCGGCTGTATAGGTATATTGATCGTCAAACCGCTTCGCGCATCGCGCAGCCACGTCAGCAAGGAAGGCCTGGCGCTGGTCCTCGCGTGCCGCCGCTTGATAATAGAAGACCTTACGCAGATCAAAACCCGCCCCCGGTCGATCGTCCGCGCATAACAAATCGACACTCGCCAAAAAATGCCGATCGAGTTCGGGGTCATCGTCGTGATAATAGCGCTGGTAACGCTGAAGTTTGCCGTGACCCTTCAAGTACTGCATTGAGAAAAAAATCATCGCGGCACTGGCTAGACCTGTCCCGGCCATCAGCACGACTGGCGCGGCTGGCGTCGCGAGCGCGGTGCCGCCCGCCGCGACGATGCCAGCCAGCGCAAGCTTGGAGACCGTGCAAGCGGTATAAAGGCCACTACCGGCGACAAACCCTTTATTCCAGTCCGTATAGCGTGTGAAGAACGCATCGTGCTGCTGAGTCTTTTCGCGAAGAAAGCGTGCATAGCGCTCGCTGAGCGTATGCTCGTCATACGGCGGATCCATTGACGCGCCGCCTCGGCGCTGCGCTTCAGTTCGTTTTAGCCAAAAAGCTATTCTCGAATCCGTGCTTTGCTTTTCTGCACGGAACGCGTCGCGTTTTTTACGTGACTTGTGCAGCATGTAACCGCCGAGCGCCAGCGAACCGGCCGCAGCCATCGGCCCCAGTGCTGCCGAACCAACCACGCCCGCAGCGCCAGCAGCAGTTGTTGCAACAGCGCTACCCTGCTGTCCGATGTAGACGCCCTTTAACGTGGTATCGACGATACATTTGGTTGCAATGGCGCTACCAGAGGCGAATGAACTAGCACCAATCACCTTGTCCGCATCGTTCTGCTTGCGCAGAAAGCGCAACGCGGCACGCCGCTCCTGCTGGATGGCCGTGAGCTTGGGCAGCGGCTGACCGCTTACAGGCGTCGCATTAGCGCCCGTACCCTCATCATTGCGCTGTTCTGCCGTGCCACCCACGTTGTGACGCCGCGCATCAAGCAACGCAGAGAGCGCCTGCAGCGCGACTATTTCTTTATCCACTTGATCGAGTGCCTGCGCCAACGCCTTGTCAGTCTTGCGCGCACGGCGCCATTCAGCAAGGCCCTCCTTGATCGCCAGCCCCGCCAGTGCCAGCAACGGTCCAGTCATGCCAGCGGTCACCGCCATATCCGCGATGCCATGCGGAATACCCGCGTCCTTGAGCCATCCGACCGGGTCATGCGCAAGCAATTCCGATGCTTGCCTGAACGCTGCTTCAACGCCGGCGCCGTCGCCCTTTGATACTTGAATCAGCGTCACGACCATCACATACAGGCAATGCACGAACTCATCGGCATCGATCGCCAGCGCACCACAATGCTCCGAGGTCTCGCCGAGCCGCTGCTCCACCAGTCGCTTCACTTGAGCATACAGCTCGCTAGGGCACTCCAGTCCCAGCATCGTGGCCGAGGCCGTACCGCGACGCCATGCTTTCAATTCGTCGAGCGTTGCAGCATGCTTATCGATGAGCGAGCAGGACGCTGTACCCCATCGAAGACGCTTCAGCGACGCCTTCCGGCAGGCAGGCGTGCCATCGCTGATGGCATTTAATTCATCTAGCAGCCCTGAACAGTTGGCAACGGACGCGATCTCCACGTCGATCTTCGGCGGACCGGAATGAACATCGGCCTTGTCTTGGTGAACGTACTTTTTCGCCCGCGAGGCGCCTGACAGAGGCAAGCCGATTGGAAATGTAGGAAAACTTAGCATGGGTTGCGATCAAACAATGGACGCAATCCATATTAACGATAACCATTATCATTTACACTTTTAATCCGAAGCGAGACGCTTCCGCGCGCACGACGCCGCTAAGCGAATTAAATGGCTTTTGCCCATGCCACCGGGCATCATATCGCTTTGGCTGTGCGCCGCCTTGCTGTGTCACCATCACTTCATTCAGGAAAACCGTACGATGCACACCGTACTGCTAACCGGTTTTGAGCCATTCGAAAATGAACTGATCAATCCATCGTGGGAGGCCGTGCGCGCACTCGACGGCGCACGGATCGCGACCCCGTCTGGCGACGCCATCGTACACGCGCGGATGATGCCAGTGCGCTTTCGCACGCTCGATCAGGCACTGCTAGACGCGATCGAGGCAACGCATCCGTCGCTGGCAATCTGTGTCGGCCAAGCCGGCGGGCGTCCGGACTTGTCCGTCGAGCGCGTCGCCATCAACGTGGACGATGCACGCATCCCGGACAACGACGGTTACCAGCCAATCGACGCCCCGATCGTCAGCGACGGACCGGCGGCTTACTTCTCCACGCTGCCGATCAAGGCGCTCGTCCATGCGCTACGCGAGGCCGGCCTCCCTGCATCGGTGTCGCAAACGGCCGGCACCTTCACGTGCAACCGTCTCTTCTACATCCTGTCGCACTACATCGCGACACGTGCACCGCAATTGCGCGGTGGCTTCGTGCATATACCCTATACGCCGCGGCAGGCCGTGCGCCACCCAGGCCAGCCCAGCCTGCCAACCGCGTCCGTCATTGAAGGGCTGAAGGTCATTGTGCAGACTGCCTTATCAGTCCGCATGGATGTGCCGGAAACGGGCGGCGCGTTGCACTAAGCTGGCCACACTGGCCTGCCGCCTCGGCACAGCCCAGCCGCATTCGCATGAGCCCGTCGCCTCGGTATGACCCGGCCACATCCGTACTAGCCTGCCGCCTCGGCATGGCCCGGCCACATCCGCACGATCCTGCCGCTTCGCGGCCAGCGCCGTGATAGCGACGCGAGCAGCCCGGCACATGTCAGCGCGGCACGACATCAAAGCCGCGATCGCGCAATAGCGCGAGCACGCCCTTTGGCCCGCCGAGATGCAGTGCGCCGATCGCGACGAAGATCGGTCTGTTGGGCTCGGCAAGCAGCAGCATACGTGCAACAAAGCGCTCGCTGCGCTGGTACACGATCCGATCATCAATGCGCCGCGACAACGTCGGCGAGCGCGCCAGTTTCGCCGATTGCCGCGCCTGCCAGTTTGCCATCGCATCGGCATCACCGGCATGCCATAGCGCATGCAGGACGCGCACGTCGGACACGTTGTCGGCCGGCATCTGCCGCAAGTCCTGCGCGAGCATCTCGCGCTGCTCGGCGAGCGTCAGTCCGGCAAAGGCGGCGATCTGCTCATCGCGCGTCTCGAGACCGACGATACGCCCCACGTATAGGTTTTCGAGCTGTGGCTCGGAACCGTACTCGGCCTGCAACCCGGCCGACAACGAGTCGTAGGTCTCGATCAGCAGCGCCGCCAACCATGGGCGTGTCTTGCGGATTACCGCGAGCCCGGCAGGATTGCCGCGCATGCGACGCACGATCTTCGTCCACATATCGGCCGGCAGCAACCGTGGCAGACACGCATACGAGCACATGCCATAGCGCGTCACATCGTCCTGCGACATCACCAGATCGTCGGGCGAAAGCTCAAATGCCATGCACGACGCCGCACGCAACGCGTCGATGATCGGTTGCCGAAACGGTTGCTCGGCGGGATAGTCAGCCGGGTCGCCAACGTGCAGCGTGCCAAACAGGTACAGTGTCAGGGCGCCCCTGGTCGCGACATAGAACGGCATGTGCGCAGGCCGCGGCATACTCGCCTGGGCGGCGCCGGGCCGGCTAGGCGCCGTTCCGTCGTCGGCTTGCAGCGCCGGCTGACTGTGCTGGCGCAGCGGCGTGGCCGCCTCGGTCTGGTTGGCGGGTATCGGCACGGTTGACGGCCCCAGCGGAACCTGCACCATGGACGCGCCGGACAATGCGTGCGCGGATGATGCGATACTGGCCAACAATCCGAAGGCGACCCACCACGTGAGCCACTTGGTCAGGCCGGTATTGCATCGCGCGCGGCGGCCGCGCCGCCACTCAAGCATCCATCTCCTCCGCACGGTGGCAGGCCACTTGGCGGCCGTCAACGTCGCGCAACCTCGGCTCTTCGGCCACGCACCGCTCGATCCGGTACGGACAGCGCTGATGGAATGTGCAGCCGCGAGGAGGGTTCAACGGCGACGGCAGCTCCCCTTCCAGCTTGATCTTAAGGCGACGGTCGGATTCGAAAATAGCCGGTGTGGCCGACATCAACGCGCGTGTGTACGGATGCCGCGGCCGCGCGAAGAGGGTCGCCTTGGCCCCTCGTTCCGCGATGCCGCCGAAATACATCACCATCACATCGTCGGCGACGTGCTCGACCACCGCGAGGTTGTGCGAAATGAACACGTAGCTGGTGCCGAACTTGTCCTGCAGGTCCATAAACAAGTTCAAGATCTGCGCCTGGATCGACACGTCCAGCGCTGACACCGGCTCGTCAGCTACGACGATGCGCGGCGTCAGGATCATCGCGCGCGCAATCGCCACGCGCTGCCGCTGCCCGCCGGAGAACATGTGCGGATACCGCTTCGCGTGTTCGGGCCGCAGGCCGACCGTGCGCATCATCTCGGCGATGCGCGATGCCCGCTCGCCGGCGCTCATCCCGGTATTGATCGCAAGCGGCTCGGCCAGCGTCTGCTCGACCGTCTTGCGCGGGTTCAACGAGGCAAACGGGTTTTGGAACACCATCTGAACGCGTTTGCGCACCTCGGCTAGCTGTTCATGCGTGGCGGTCGCGACATTGGCGCCATCGATCAACAGGCGGCCAGACGTCGGGCTCTCGACCATCGTCAATTGCCGCGCAAGTGTTGACTTACCGCATCCCGACTCGCCGACGACCGCCAGCGTGCGACCACGGGCGAGCAAAAACGACACGCCGTTGAGCGCCTTCACGGTGGCCGTGCCGAATAGGCCACGGCGCACCTCGTAGTGCTTGGTCAGTTGGTCCGCAACCAGCACGGCATCCTCGGCCGTCGCCGTGTCGCGGGCATGCGCCACCGCGCTCATCGTTTACCTCCGTTCTCGTGCGCGCCGCGTGCGTGCGGGTCATGCCGGTCGTTGGCAACGCCGCTGGCAGGCGGCGCGGCCGGCGCCGCGACGCACTCGCCGGCGTCATCCCCCGGCGTCGCGCCGGCCAGCGCAATGCGCCCCGCATCGAGTATCGGCACCACGACCTTTTCCATATTTAGAGGACGGATGCATCGGGCACGCATCGCGTCGTCCTGCGCATCGAGTTGGGCGAGCGCGGGCCGCCCTATCCAACAATCGTCAACCCCATACTTACAACGCGGCGCGAACAGGCAGCCACTAGGGCGGTCGCCGTGGCCAGGCACCATGCCGGAGAGCGCCGCGAGCCGCCGCGCACCGCGGTTGTGCTCGGGAATGGCCGCCAGCAGCGCCTCCGTGTATGGATGGTGCGGCGCCGAGAAAATATCCGGCACGCGGTTTATTTCGATGATCTCACCCGCATACATTACCGCGACCCGCTGCGCGACCTCGGATACCACAGCCAGATCGTGCGAGATCAGCACGAGCGCCATACCACGCTCCTTCTGCAAGCGCACCAGCAGATCCATGATCTGCGCCTGGATTGTCACGTCCAGCGCGGTGGTCGGCTCGTCGGCGATCAGCAGTTTCGGGTTGCACGCCACGGCCATAGCAATCATCACGCGCTGATTCATCCCGCCCGACATCTGGTGGGGGAACGCGTTGATGCGGTTCTTCGCGTCCGGGATGCCAACTTGCTCGAGCAGGTCCAGCACACGGCGCTCCAGGGCCGCGCCGCGCAACCCTTCGTGCAAGCGAAGCACTTCCTTGATCTGGTAGCCGACCGTATAACTTGGATTCAGACTCGTGAGCGCGTCTTGAAACACCATCGCGATGTCCTTGCCAACGATGCGCCGGCGCTTAGACGGCGACGCGCGCAACAGGTCGACGCCGTCAAAGCATAGTTCGTCGGCGCTAACGCGCCCCGGCGGGTCGATCAACCCCATCAGGGCCATCGACGTGACGCTCTTGCCCGAACCGGATTCGCCGACAATGCCGAGCACCTCGCCGGCGGCCACCGACAGATTCACGCGATCGACCGCGGCCAGTCCGTCGAAGTCGACATGCAGGTTGCGGATCGTCAGCAACGGCGCACCTGCATCGCACGGTGCATTCGGATTCGGGCTCATGACAACCTCTTCAATTTCGGATCGAGTGCATCGCGCAACCCGTCGCCGAGCAGGTTGATGGCCAGCACGGTGATCAGAATCGACAAGCCCGGCATCGTGACGATCCACCACGCGTTGTCGATGTAGTCGCGCGCGGAGGCCAGCATCGCGCCCCATTCGGCTGAGGGCGGCTGCACGCCCAGGCCGAGAAAGCCGAGCGCGGCGGCATCAAGAATCGCGGTCGAGAAGCCGAGCGTGGCTTGCACAATCAACGGCGCGGTACAGTTAGGCAGCACCTGAGAGAACATCAGACGCAACGTGCCGGCGCCCGCCACGCGCGAGGCGGTCACATACTCCTTTTGCAGCTCGCCGAGCGCGGACGCGCGCGTGAGCCGCACGTAGGCGGGCAGCGCGACGATCGCAATGGCCAGCATCGTGTTGGTCAATCCGGGCCCGATCACGGCCACGACCGCCACCGCGAGCAACAATGACGGCAGCGCGAGCAGCACATCCATCAGCCGCATGATCGGCGCATCGCCCCAGCGCGGAAAGAATGCGGCGGCCAGGCCCAGTACGATGCCTGGCAGCAGCGCCAACGCGACTGACACCAGACCGATGAAGAACGACAGCCGCGCGCCGTACATTAGCCGCGACAGGATGTCGCGTCCCGCTTCATCAGTGCCCAGCACGAACTGCCAGTTGCCGCCGGCGAGCCACGCCGGTGGCAACTTGACAAACTCCCGGTACTGCTCGATCGGGCTATGCGGCGCCAGCAGCGGCGCGAACAGCGCGACCACGATCAATATCGTGACCACCACGAGCGCGCCGACTGCGCCGTGGTTACGCGAGAATTGGGCCCAAAATTCGCGCGCCGCCAGCAAGCGTCCGGACGGCGGCGGCGTCACCGCCTGCGGCGATGACAGGGGTGGAGTTGGCAAGTCTGCCATCGTTACCTCGTGTGGCGAATGCGCGGATTAAGCACGCCGTACAGCAAATCGACGAGCAGGTTGACCAGGATGACCAGCGTCGCGATCATCAGGATGCCGCCTTGCACGACTGGGTAGTCGCGGCGCGAGATGGCGTCGATCAGCCACTTGCCGATTCCAGGCCACGAAAACAGGGTCTCGGTCAACACCGCGCCCGCAAGCAAAGTGCCGACCTGCAGCCCAATCACCGTGACAATGGGAATCAGCGCGTTGCGCAGCGCGTGCACGAGGACGATCCGCACCGGCGACAAGCCCTTGGCGCGCGCAGTGCGGATATAGTCCTCGCGCAGCACCTCGAGCATCGACGAGCGCGTCATCCGCGCAACGACCGCCAGCGGAATCGTGCCCAACACCACCGCCGGCAGGATCAAATGCGACACGGCGGACTTGAACGCGCCCTCATCGGTGGACAGCAGCGAATCGATCAGCATGAAGCCCGTCGTATACGGGATGTCGTATTCCACCGCGATGCGCCCGGACACCGGTGTCCAGCCGAGCGTGACCGAGAACAGCATGATCAGCAGCAGTCCCCACCAGAAGATCGGCATCGAATAGCCGGTCAGCGCGGTCCCCATCACCGTGTGATCGAGCCACGAGCCGCGCCTGAGCGCCGCGGCAACGCCCGCCGGCAGGCCGAACAGCAGCGCGAACGCCATGGCGCAGACCGACAGCTCCAGTGTCGCCGGAAAGCGCGCGACGAACTCGTCCATCACGCTGGTATTGGTGATCAACGACGTGCCGAGGTTGCCATGCAGCGCGCGGCCAACATAGTGCAGATACTGCAACGGCAGCGGCTCATCGAGCCCCAGGCGATGCAGCGCCTCGGCATGCATCTGCGGATCGACGCCGCGCTCGCCCATCATCACTTCGATGGGATCGCCGGGTATCAGATGAATCAGCGCGAACGCGAGAAGGGTGATGCCGATAAACGTCGGTATGACCATTCCCAGGCGGCGCAAGACAAAACGGATCATGAAAACTCCCGTTTGTGGGTGCCAGTGCGTGAGCGGCGGCGCGGGCTCGCGCCCGGGCCGCCGCAGTCCATGCTCAACGCTTGAGCGACGTGTCGTCGCCAGCGTCACGCAGGACGATGTCGAAACGCTTACTTCAAGCTCACGCCGTCAAAACGGGTGTAACCCAGCGGATCGATCTTGAAGTCGACAACGTTCTTCGCGATCGGCTGGTATGTCGTCGAATGCGCGAGCGGCGAGAACGGCAGCTCCTTGGCAAAGATCTTTTGCGCCTCGATGTACAGTTTCGTGCGCTGCGCCTGATCGGTGGTCTCGCGGCCCTTGACGACCCGATCGTCGAAGGGCTTGTAGCACCACCTATCAAAGTTGTTGCCATGGACTGCGTCACAGCCGAGCAACGTGCCGAGCCAGTTGTCGGGATCGCCATTGTCGCCGGTCCAGCCAATCAGCATCGCGTCGTGCTCGCCCGCATGGGCGCGCTTAATGTACTCGCCCCATTCATACGTGACGATCTTCGCCTTCACGCCAACCTTCGCCCAGTCGGCCTGGATCATCTCGGCCATCAGCTTGCCATTCGGGTTGTACGAGCGTTGCACGGGCATGGCCCACAACGTGACCTCGGCGCCTTTCTTGACGCCCGCCTTCTGCAACAACGCCTTGGCTTGCTGCGGATCATACGGCAACGCCTTGATCGATGCGTCGTACGACCATTGGGTCGGCGGCATTGGGTTGGTCGCAAGCTGGCCCGCGCCCTGGTACACCGACTCGATGATAGCCTTCTTGTTGATCGCCATATCCAGCGCGCGGCGCACCTGCGCGTTGTCAAACGGCTTGTGTTCGACGTTGTACGCCAAGTAGCCAAGGTTGAAGCCCGGCTTAGACGGCAATTGCACGTTCGGGTCGCTCTTGAGCGACTCGATGTCAGCCGGCCGCGGATAGACTGTGATCTGGCATTCGCCGCGCTTGAGCTTCTGGCTCCGCACGCCTGGATCGACAGTGATTGAAAAGATCAGCTTGCCGACCTTAACCGCGCCCGGCTTCCAGTAATCGGGATTGCCGTCGAAACGGATCGTCGCATCCTTCGTGTAGCGTTTGAAAATAAACGGTCCGGTGCCGATCGGCTTCTGGTTCAAATCCGGCGCGCGATTGGCCTTGAGCAGCGCGTCCGCGTATTCGGCTGACTGGATCGATGCGAACTCCATCGCCAAGTTCTGCAGGAACGGCGCGTTGACCTCCTTCAGCGTGAACCGCACAGTATACGGATTGATCTTTTCGACCTTTGCGATCAGTTTGTCCAGCCCCAAGTCAGTGAAGTACGGGAACTGGACCTTGTACGCCTTGTTGAACGGCAGATTCGGGTCGAGCATCCGATTGAACGTGAACAGCACGTCGTCGGCATTGAAATCACGCGTCGGCTTGAAGATGTCATTCGAGTGAAACTTTACGCCATGACGCAAATGGAAAGTGTATTGCAGACCGTCCGGCGACACATCCCACTTTTCGGCTAGGCCAGGTTCAATCTTCGTGCCACCACGCTCGAACTCGACCAGACGATTAAAGACGGTGAACGTATTGGCGGTGAAATCGGTGCCGGTGGTGTACTGCGCCGGATCGAAGCCCGCAGGGCTGCCCTCGGAGCAATAGACTAGCGTCTTGTTGGGCAGCGACGCGGCTTGCGCGAGCCCGGCGCCACTCAGTGCCAGCGCGGTCACCACGGCGAGCACGGCATGATAGGTCGCGCGGTAGGTTTCGGATAACGGACGGTTATGTGGCATGCTTGCTCCGAATTGTCGTCCCGGGATCTCCGGTGTAGGCGCGAGTGTACTGGATTTCGCCAAACCGGCAAGGCGGAAAAAAACGCACGTTCGACAAATTCTCAACGGCCAACGCGCGCCGGGCCGTCCTTGTTGCGCTCTAGATGCGCAGACGCTCGCAAATCGCCTTGCTGGCCGACGCGCCGTTCAGTGTGTAGAAATGCAATCCTGGTGCACCGTTCACGACCAGCCGCTCGCACATTGCGGTCACGACATCCAGCCCAAATGCCCGAATGGCGTCACGGTCGTCACCAAAACTCTCCAGTCGCCGCGCAATCCACTTCGGGACTTCTGCGCCGCACATTTCGGAAAACCGCATCAGTTGCGCATAGTTCGTGATCGGCATGATGCCGGGCACGATCGGTGCGTCAACACCAAGCCTGCGCGCGTCGTCGACGAAGCGAAAATAGGCGTCCGCATTATAGAAATACTGTGTAATGGCTGAATTTGCGCCCGCCTTCACCTTGTGTGCGAAATTCTCCAGGTCCGCGCGCGGCGACCTCGCCTGCGGGTGGTATTCGGGATACGCGGCCACTTCAATATGAAACCAGTCGCCGTGCTCGGCGCGCACGAAGGCAACCAAGTCGCACGCATAGCGCAGCTCGCCGACCTCTCCCATACCAGAGGGCAAGTCGCCGCGCAGCGCGACGATGTGCCTGATGCCGTGCTGGCGGTACTGCGCCAAAACGCCGCGCAAGCTCTCCTTCGACGCGCCGATGCACGACAAATGTGGCGCGGCCTCGAAGCCCTCACCCGCCATTTCAAGCACGGTATCGAGCGTGCCCTGCTGTGTCGAGCCGCCGGCGCCAAATGTCACCGACATGAACTTTGGCTTAAGCGGCGCCAGTTGCGCACGCGTTGCGCGCAGTTTATCGACCCCTTCCGCCGTCTTCGGCGGAAAGAACTCGAACGAGATTTCAGGCAAGGACATAGAAGTATTGGAAAGAGATACGTGCCGCCGGCGTGCGTCCAGCGCGCGTTAGTACCAGCGCTCAACGGTAAAGCGATGCCCAAGGATCAACGCGCTCAGCAGATACGACACGATGCTGTACAGGATCGAGCCAAAGAATGCCGACCAAAAGCCGGAGACCTCGAACCCCTTGAGCAACGTCGCACTCAGCCAGAAGCACAACGCATTGATCACCAGAATGAACAACCCCAGGGTGAGCACCGTCAGCGGCAGCGTGAATAGGATCAGGAGCGGCCGGATAATCGCGTTGATCAACCCGAGCACGAGCGCGACGATCAACGCGGTGCCGAAACTCTTGATTTGGATCGACGGCACGATATACGTGATGATCAGCAGCGCAAGCGCATTGATCAACCAGGTCAGCAATACAGTCATCGGGGGCTCCCTGTGATGCGGCCGGTGCGCGCCGGGGCACGTTATCGATCGTGCCCCGGCGCGCGTGCAGTCGCAGTTAGTAACGGTAGTGGCCCGGCTTAAACGGACCGTGCTTGTCCACGCCAATATACCGCGCTTGCGCGTCGCTGAGCTCGGTCAGTGTCGCGCCGATGCGCGCCAGATGCAGCCGCGCGACTTTTTCGTCCAGATGCTTGGGCAGCACGTAGACCTTGTTCTGATACTGGTCGCCGCGCGTGAACAACTCGATCTGCGCGAGCGTCTGATTCGTGAACGAATTGGACATCACGAACGATGGGTGGCCGGTCGCGCACCCCAGGTTTACAAGCCGCCCCTCGGCCAGCAGGATCACCCGCTTACCATCCGGGAAGATGATGTGGTCCACTTGCGGCTTGATATTCTCCCACTGGTACTGGCGCGTAGATGCCACGTCGATTTCGGAATCGAAGTGGCCAATATTGCAGACGATCGCGTTGTGGCGCATCGCCTTCATGTGGTCGTGGTTAATCACATGGTAGTTGCCGGTGGCCGTTACGAAGATGTCGGCCTTATCCGCCGCGTAGTCCATCGTGACGACGCGATAGCCTTCCATCGCCGCCTGCAATGCGCAGATCGGATCGATCTCGGTCACCCACACGGTCGCGCCGAGCCCGCGCAGCGATTGTGCGCAACCCTTACCAACGTCACCGTAGCCGGCCACCACGGCGATCTTGCCGGCGATCATCACGTCGGTCGCGCGCTTGATGCCGTCCACCAACGATTCGCGGCAACCGTACAGGTTGTCGAACTTGGACTTGGTCACCGAATCGTTCACGTTGATGGCCGGGAACGGCAGCTGGCCCTCGCGCTCCATCTGGTACAGCCGATGCACGCCGGTCGTGGTTTCTTCGGTGACGCCGCGAATATGCGCGAGGCGCGTCGAGTACCAGTGCGGGTCCGTGTCGAGGTAACGGGCAATCGCGTTATACAACGCGACCTCTTCCTCGTTGAGCGGCTTGGCGATCACTGAGCGATCCTGCTCGGCCTTCGCACCCAGAATCAGCAGCAGCGTCGCGTCGCCGCCATCATCGAGGATCATGTTGGCGAACTGGCCGTTCGGCCATTCAAAGATCCGGTGCGCAAACTCCCAGTATTCGTCGAGCGACTCGCCCTTGTACGCGAACACTGGCGTGCCGGTTGCGGCGATCGCCGCCGCTGCGTGGTCCTGCGTCGAGAAAACGTTGCACGACGCCCAGCGCACGTCCGCGCCCAGCGCCTTCAGCGTCTCAATCAGCACGCCGGTCTGGATCGTCATGTGCAGTGAGCCGGCGATGCGGGCCCCCTTCAGCGGCTGCTCGGCCTGGTACTCGTCGCGGATCTGCACCAGACCCGGCATTTCGGTCTCGGCGATGTTCAGTTCCTTGCGGCCCCATTCGGCGAGCGACGGGTCGGCAACGACACAATCCTGGGATAGGTTTTTTTCGTAGACTACGGCGTTCATCACGCCTCCTTTTCTGTCAAGAGAAATAAAAGACGTGAGCGCCGTTGTGGCGGCGGCCGCGCGCGTTGACCGCGCAAATCGGAACCGCCGATCGAAACGTTTCGAGCCTGGCGGCCATTAGCCGTCGCAACGCTCCTCGAAACGAACGGTGATTGTAGCAAAACCGCAGATATCACTCAATCGAGCCAGACGGCCAGCAGCGGAGCCAGCAACACCATCACCACCCCACAGATCATCATCGTCAGGCTGGCGACGACGCCCTCTTGGCTGCCCAACCAGGACAGCGCCGATTTCACCGAGCCGCCAGCCGGCATCTGACGGTTTGCCGCACAAGCCAGCATCAAAATAGCCAACTTGACACGACGTGATTGCGTGATCGGCAACGCGACACAAATGCGCGCCTCGCTCAAGCACGCGATCCACCCTACGCGGCACCGGCAGGCAGTCGGCCGATACCTGGCCGAGCAGCCGCTGATGCGCAACGTGCTGGCGGACCTGGCACTGAAGTCGGAGTTTGCGACACCACTATTCATGCGGCTAGCGCGCGCCTTCGAGCAGGACGGCGCAAGCCTTTTTGACACAGGCCGGCGCGAGGCTGGTACCGACTGAGCAAGGGTCTATGGCACGCTGCCGGCCGACATCGACACGTCGGCGCTGATTGAACGCGCCGCGTACCTAAAGGCGTCGCGATGCCGCTCGAACATCGCGACGCAATCGCCGACGCTGTGATGCGGCGCGCGGTCTGCGGCGCGTACACCGTCAATGACACACTGATGCACATAGCGGTCAAGTCGCTGCCTGCCATACGCCACCGTCATCTGCCACCATCTTACCCGAACGTCACATGTCAACGTCTCGCGCACCCACGTTATCCGCAGCAGCGGTCATACGATGCCGCACACGACCATCGCGACGAGCGACACGACGAAAATCGCGACGCCGATTGTCTTGCGCCGGTTCAGTTCGGTCCACAGCAATACGCCGGTCAACGACAGCAGCACCAGACTGCCGGCGATCGTATCGACGAGCAAGGTCCAACCAATACCCATGCCGCCACCACGGTGCATATTGTTCAACATGGCGAGCAACGTCCCTTCGGTGCGCTTGACCGATACGGTCGGATTGCCTTGCCAGTATTCGATTAGAATCGACGTCTTCGGGCCGGCCAGCATTGCGCTCCAGCGCTCCGGCTGCATCACGCTGCGATTGCCCCACGCGACCTTGTGCGCCGGCTCGCGCTGCATGCGTCCAATACGGCCATCAAAGCGCAGTTCACGGCCGACCCACTCGGCGAGTGCTTGCGGGGAATCCGGAGCGGAATTGGGCAGCGGCAGCCGCATTTGCGACACTTGCGGCTCACCCGGCGAGATTTTCATCGGCCCGCCGCGGTGATTCAGCAGGAAGCCGGTCACGCCGAACATCAATCCCAGCACCGCGCCCCACAGGCCAATCCAGCCGTGCACGTTGCGCAGCCATTTGAGGAACGTCGAGCGGCGCGTCATGTCTCGCCCCACATGCGCAGAAGATTGTGATAACACCCGATTAGCTGCCGCCGCGCGACGTCATCGGCATGATCGCGGTTCAGGCGCTGGATCGCCGTATCCAGGTCGAACAACAGCGCGCGCCTGGCGTCGTCGCGCACCAGGCTCTCGATCCAGAAAAAGCTGGCGAGCCGCACGCCGCGGGTGACCGGCGCGACCCGGTGAACGCTGGTCGTCGGATAAACAACCATGTCGCCGGCGGCCAACTTGACCTCGTGCGCGCCATAGGTGTCCTCGATCACCAGTTCACCGCCATCATATTCGTCGGGCCCGGCCAAAAACAGCGTCGCCGACACGTCGGTGCGCAGCTTCGCGTCATGTCCAGGCACGATCCGGATCGAACCGTCGACGTGGTCGCCGAACGCCATCCCGGCGCCATAGCGATTGAACAGCGGCGGATACACGCGGTTGGGCAACACCGCGCTAATGAACAGCGGATGCCGCTCCAGCTCGGCCAGGATCACGTCCCCCAGCTCGCGCGCAACCGGCGCGCGCTCGTCGATTTGCTGATTGTGCTTGAGCGGCGCGCCCTGGTAACCGGCCGTGGCGCGACCATCGACCCACGCGTGGCCGGCCGCGTCCAGGGCGGCGCGTATCGCCTGCAATTGCTGCGGCGACAATACGTTCGGTATGGACACGATCATCTCACGGCGCCTGCTGTCAGCTGCATGGTTAGACCCGGTAATTGAACGTCGCCAGCAACGTGCGGCCCAGCCCCGGCACCGCGCGCCCGCCGTCGGACGGAATCAGTGCATCGTAGTAGCGCTTGTCCGTCACGTTCAGCAAGTTCAGCTGCACGTCGTACTGCTTGGCGTGATACGCGAGCATGGCATCCCAGCGCGTATAGCCGCCAACAGACACTCGGTTGTTGTTCGCCGCATAGCGCGTGCTCATGTAATTCAGGCCACCGCCCGCCTGCCAGTGCGGCATGAATTCATATGTCGTCCACAGCGTCAACATGTTGCGCGGCGTATTTGCCGGCGTGTTGCCCTGCGTGCCGTCCTTCGCGCCCGTGATGCGGCTGTTCAAGTACGTATAGCCGCCGTATAGCTGCCACTTGTCCGTGATCCGGCCCGACGCACCAAACTGGTAACCTCGCACCCGCACGTCACCGTCGATCGAATACGCGCCGGTCGCATCCTGCGTGCGTACGTTGGATTTGTCGATGTTGAACAGCGATTGCGAAATCGACAATGTGCCGCCCAGCAAGTCCCATTTGTTGCCCACCTCGTATGAGCGGTTCGTTTCGGGCTTCAGATTTTGCGTGCCATTGGTCAGCGTCAGCGCCTCGAGTGACGGATTGAACGACGTACCATATGATAAGTAGTACGACTGTGCATCGTCCGGCTGGTAGATCACGCCACCGCGCACGCTCATGTAGCTGTTCGTCTGCGCGGCATAGGACGGCGCATTCATCGAGTTTGCGATATGGGCCTGATAGTGGTCCCAGCGCACGCCGCCAACCACCTTCCACTGCCGCGTCAGCGACACCGTATCATTCACATATACACCAATTGAGTTCGCGCTGGACCTAGCCAGGTTGCCGATGCCCCGCACCACATCGGCTGGCCGTGGCACGTAAGCTGCACCGGTCAGAGGTACCACGCCGATCACGTTGCTCGGCATGCCGGCGCCGGTTGCGGTATAGGACTGGTTATTGTATGTCTCGTGCCCAAGCTCGATACCGGCGATCAAGTCGTGCTTCAGTGCCCTGGTCGCGACCTTCCATTCGACGTCCGTCGCGTTATAAAGCGAGTGATCGTTGATCACTCTATCCTTGCCCATCAGCTTCACATACAAGTTCGATAGCGGCAGCGACGTGTAGCTGCCGTTGGACAGCGCACGCGAACCGGCGAGCGGCCCAGTCACCACACTGGCAGCGTTGGTTGCGCGCGCATCGGTCGCGTAGTGGCTAAACTGCGTTTGGTTGCGCAGCTTCAGTTCATCACTGAACCGATGCTCGATGCGCGCCGACAACGTCTGCACGTCTTGCACCGTGCGATCGCCCGTGTAGCCGTAAAAGCGCTCGCGGCCTACCGGCACCGGGTGCCCATTGACCGCCGGCACACCATAGTCCGGCATGTCGCGGTTATGCTGGATCAGCGCCGAGAGGGTAATCTCGGTAGGTGTTCCAATACCCAAGCGCACCTGCGGCGCAATACCGAAATCCTTGTTGCGCATCGCATCGCGCGTGGTGCCCACGCTCTGGCCAAATGCGTTGACCCGCACCGCCGCAGTATCGGAGATCGGCTGGTTCACGTCGACCGTGGTCCGGTAGTCGTCGCCCGTGCCGACAGTACCGCTTACCTCGGCCGAACGCGTCAGATTCGCCTTCTTGCTGGCCTGGTTGATCACGCCGCCGGTGGAGCCGCGTCCGAACAACATCGACGACGGCCCATACAGCACGTCGATCGATTCGAGGTTGAAGGTGTCGCGATAGTATTGCCCGCGATCGCGGAAGCCATCCAGATAGATATCGGTGCGGGCCGTGAAGCCGCGCAGATTGATGTTATTGCCGATCTGCCCACCCTCGGCCCCGCCAATCGTGATGCCCGGAACGTTGCGCAGCGCGTCGGCAAACGACGCGACGCCTTGCGATTGCATCAAGGCCTTGTTGATCACCACTACCTCCTGCGGGATGTCCCGCAGCGTGGTGGGGCGTTTTGCACCGACGGAGGCGCGCGTTACCTGGAAATCGGCCCGATCCGCATCGCCGGTGACCCGTACGGCGGGCAGCGCGGCACGAGCCACGGCGCCATGTTGCGTGTCTTGTGAATTGGAATCGGGTTGAGCGGACTGTGCAAGCGCCGGCATCGGCACGGTAAAAGCGGCCACCAGCGTCGTGGCGAGCGGCGTCATCTTCGTCATTGTCGGTATGTCCTGCGAAATGGCGACGCTCACGCCCTCGCGCTCGCATGACGTCGCCCGCACGGCAAAGCGCCCTGCGGCATGTCTTGATTGTCGGCTGGCTTACGCCGCTCCCTTACCGTTGTCACGGCACGGGTGAGCGTGGTGGGCTGGCGGCTCGTGTTCGCATATCCCGCATCACACTGAAATGCGAATCGTTATCATTACATGTATGACGTCTTTTTTCAACTGACGCATGGCGGACAGTCAATATCGGCAGCCCACCTCACACAGGCCACAGCGGCGGCTCCTGTAACGCCCCGACCTGCTCACGCAATTCCAAGATACGATCCTCCCAGTACCGGTGCGTGTTGAACCACGGAAATGCGACAGGAAACGCCGGATCGTCCCACCGACGCGCAAGCCATGCCGCATAGTGGATCAAGCGCAACGTGCGGAACGCTTCGATTAAGTGAAGCTCGCGTGAATCGAACTCGCAAAAGTCCTCGTAGCCCGCCAACACGTGACCCAGCGCACGGCTCGCCTGCGCGCGCTCGCCCGGTAGCAGCAGCCATAGATCCTGAATCGCCGGTGCCATCCGGCTGTCGTCGAAGTCGACGAAATGGGGGCCGGCATCGGTCCACAGCACGTTGCCTTGATGGCAGTCACCGTGCACGCGTAACGCGCGTACATCGCCGGCGCGTTCGAACGAGGCTTGCACCGCGTCCAGCGCCAGTTGGCTGATCGTCTCGTAGGCCTGACGCAACTCGAGCGGCACGAAGCCGCTGGCGAGCAGGTACGCAAGCGGCTCACGGCCGAACGTGTCGATATCCAGCGGCCCGCGAGCGACGTAGTCGCGCTGCCGACCGATCGAGTGGATGCGGCCGATGAAGCGTCCCAGCCATTGCAGCGTAGCGCTGTCCTCCAACTCCGGTGCTCGGCCGCCACGCCGCTCAAACAACGCGAAGCGGAAACCGTCGATCTCATGCAGCGTATGGTCGTCGAGCATGATCGCCGGCACGGCCGGGATCTCATGCTCGGCCAGCTGCGCGACGAACGCATGCTCCTCTAAGATTGCCTCATCGCTCCAACGCCCGGGCCGGTAGAACTTCGCTACCAGCGGCGCGGCGTCTTCGATGCCGACCTGATAAACGCGGTTTTCATAACTGTTCAGTGCAAGCAACCGTCCGTCGGTACGGCGACCGCCGCGCGCTAGCACGGCATCAAGCGCGTCGAGCACGCGCTCGGGCGTCAGGCCCGCGTAGGGAGCCAGGGCGCCGGCATCGGCGCGCGGCGGATTGTTGAAGCTGCGATCATTGGGTTCCATCCCGCCATTGTGCCTGAGCGGCGCACGGCCCGAGCATCGCCGCACGCGGACGGGGACGAGACGCAGTCCTGTTCGTGGCATTATCCGCAGCAGTTCTCCGCCAGCACCCGCGCCAGTGCGCGAGGCAGACCCTCGCCAGCGTCCGTGCCAACACCCGCGGCAGCCCCGCCAGCACCCGCACCAGCGCGAGAGGCAGCCCCCGCCAGCCGCATCCAGGCTACATTAGTGCAACGGTGCGTCCGCCGGGCGTACCACCTCGCCGGTCTCGATCAAATCCACCAAGAAGAACGGCTCGGTGTTGAGCGGCTTGGATTGCCCCGGCTCGCCCTCGAACCATGTCACCATCGCCATGTCGCCCAGGATGCGCAATACGATGCCGCGCGCGTCGCGCGGCACTGCGATATGG
The DNA here is from genome assembly GCF_021498065.1 of Mycetohabitans sp. B3. Lineage (NCBI taxonomy): Bacteria > Pseudomonadati > Pseudomonadota > Betaproteobacteria > Burkholderiales > Burkholderiaceae > Mycetohabitans > Mycetohabitans sp. B3. Next base: position 263,658 of record NZ_JAHLKN010000039.1, read on the forward strand.
CTGGAACGCACGATTGAACCTACCTTCATGATTTCCCCCTTTTGATGTTGGCCCGTCCGACAGGCATTGTGTCGGCGATGCGCATCCTGCGAAGCCCGAAATGGAAATATGGAACAGCCCAATTGCGACTGATCCATCACCTCTATACAACGACACGCGTCGCAGCGACCAGCCACCGTCCCGGTCCCGCCGACGCCTGCTGCCATTGTGCCGAATTTGACACGCCGGTGCTCGCCGCCCGCTGGCACGCACCGATTGCCTCATCGTGCCCGCAGCGTACGACCAATCAGCGCAACCCAGGGCGGACCGTTTGCACCAGTCAGCTAGAATAACCGGTTTTACCGAAGTCGGTTGCGCCGCTCCACGGCTGCCGAATACCCCTTATGTCATTGTTTCGAAAGAAAGATATTGGTCATATGCTGGCCCGCCGCAATGCTGACAACAGCTTGCACAGGGCACTGGGCCCACTGGATCTCACGCTTTTGGGCATCGGAGCGATCATCGGTACAGGCATCTTCGTGCTGACAGGAACCGGCGCGGTGATCGCCGGCCCCGCCCTGACGCTGTCCTTCGTCATTGCGGCGATCGCGTGCTGCTTCGCGGCGCTTGCCTACGCCGAATTCTCATCGACGATTCCGGTCGCCGGCTCAATCTATACTTATTCGTATGCGACGCTCGGCGAGCTTGCCGCTTGGATCATCGGCTGGGATTTAATGCTTGAATACGGGCTCGCGACGTCGGCGGTGTCGGTTGGATGGTCCGGCTACCTGCAATCGTTACTGTCCGGCTTCGGCATCACGCTGCCGCAAGTACTCACTGCGGCGCCTGGCACCGTACCCGGCCACACAACGTGGTTCAACCTGCCAGCGTTCCTCGTGATGATGGCCATCACATTCCTGTTATCGATCGGTGTGCGTGAATCCACCCGGGTCAACAATGTGATGGTCGCAATTAAGGTAGCCGTCGTGCTGCTGGTGATCGCGGTCGGCGCGTTCCATGTCCGGCCCACGAACTGGCACCCGTTCATGCCGATGGGCTGGTCCGGCATGTTCGGGGCCGCCGCGGTGATGTTTTTCGCCTTCATCGGGTTTGACTCGGTGTCATCCGCGGCAGAAGAGGTCAAGAACCCGAAACGCGACTTGCCGATCGGCATCATTGCGTCGCTCGCCGTCTGCGCGGCGCTCTATGTGACGGTCGCCGCCGTAGTCACCGGCATCGTGCCGTACGGTGAGTTCGCGAACGTGTCGCATCCGGTGTCCTACGTGCTGCAGAGGATCGGTGCGGACTGGGTTGCCGGCTTCGTCGATCTAGGTGCGGTGCTCGGCATGCTGACGGTGATCTTAGTGATGATGTACGGCCAGACACGCATCATCTTTGCGATGTCCCGGGACGGCTTGCTGCCCGCCGCGCTCTCGCGCATCCACCCGCGCTTCCAGACGCCGCTAATCACCACCTGGTTGGTCGGCATCTTTTTCGCGTTAATCGGCGCGCTGGTGCCACTGGACGTATTGGCGGAGTTGATCAATATTGGCACGCTCGCCGCGTTTTCGATGGTCTCTGTCGCCGTGCTGATTCTACGCCGCACGCATCCGACGCTGCCGCGCGCATTCCGGTGCCCAGGCGTGCCACTCGTGCCGATGCTCGCGGTCGCATCCTGCGTGTTTCTGATGGCCCATTTGCAGGCGATGACGTGGGTCGCATTCGTGGCATGGCTGGCACTAGGACTGGCCGTGTACTTCGGTTATTCACGGCGATATGCGAAGCTCGCTTTGAACCCCGAGCACGGATAGCGCTCGCGGCGGACCGCATTGTGCCTGGATACGCCCTGTTTCGCGTGCCCCAGCCGGGCGTCCAGTTATGATGCCGACCGCATCCGGCGATACGGCGGCGCACAGGCCGCCTGCGACGGATGCTCTACAGAATTTTGTGAAGAGGGCCTCATGAACGACGACACGCTGAACCCTCCGCTCGCTCCAGACGGCTCGGCGCCATCCGTCGAAACGTTGAATCTAGACGGACGCACGGTCACTGCGGCAGAAGGCTTGCGCTGGATCACAGACGCATGGACGCTGTTCAAGCGCCGTCCGCTGCAGTGGATCGGCCTGGCCCTGTTGTACATGGTGATCGAGTGCGCGCTGTCATTCGCGCCGGTGTTCAACCTGCTGTCGATGTTGGTCACGCCGATACTGCTGGGCGGATTGATGTTCACGTGCGAGCAGTTCCGTGCCGACGGCGACGTGCGCATCGGCGGCCTATTCACCGGGTTCACGCGCAAGCTGGGCCCGCTAGCGTTGGTCGGCGCGCTCACGTTCGCGATCGTGATTATCGGTGTCGTGGTGCTCGCGTCGATCATCGGCTTCGACACATTTGCTCAGTTGGTCTCGCACCAGCCAGGCAACCCACCCCAATTGGGGGCATCGAGCCTCGTCGGGCTGCTGATCTATATCGCGATCGTCACGGTGGCGGTAGCCGCTGCATGGTTCGCGCCCGCGCTAGTGATACTGCATGACGTGGCGCCCATTCGTGCGATGCGGGCAAGCTTCAAGGGCGTGATGCGAAACTGGCTGGCGGGCATTGTCTATGCGCTGTTGCTGCTCGTGATGCTGGTGGTCGGTGCACTCCCGTTTCTGCTCGGCTGGCTGATCGTACTACCTTTGTTATTCTTGTCAGTCTACGTCGGCTATCGGGACGTGTTTATCATACGTTGAGCGCTGCCTGCGCCCCGCGCTAAGCGGGGATGAGCAAGCCCAGCCACAAAACCCCCGACTAGGCCGAGGGTTTTGTGGTGTGCCGGCAGCTCCGGCACGTCAGCGCAGCCATGCCTGTGCTGTCAGGCGACGGCGGCAATCGGCTTGATGCCAGCCGCGTCGGCCAGCACAATGGCCTTGTCGGTTGCTTCCCACGAGAATTCAGGTTCCTCGCGACCAAAGTGGCCATATGCAGCGGTCTTTTCGTAGATCGGCCGCAGCAGGTCCAACATCTGAATGATGCCCTTCGGGCGCAGGTCGAAGTGCTGCTGGACAAGCTCGGTAATCATCGAATCCGGCACCCGGCCGGTCCCGAAGGTGTTAACCATCACCGACGTCGGACGCGCGACACCGATTGCATAGGAGACCTGGACCAGGCAGCGCGACGCAAGGCCCGCGGCGACAATGTTTTTCGCGACGTAGCGGCCGGCATACGCGGCGGAACGATCCACCTTGGTCGGATCTTTGCCCGAGAACGCACCGCCGCCGTGCGGCGCGGCCCCGCCGTACGTATCGACGATGATTTTGCGGCCAGTGAGTCCACAATCGCCTTGAGGACCGCCGATCACGAACCGCCCGGTCGGATTGACGAGGAACTTCAAGTCGCCCTTGATCAGCTCGTTCGGCAGCACCGGCTTGATGACGTCCTCAATCACCGCCTCGCGCAACGTGGACAGATCAATATCCGGCGCATGCTGCGTGGAGAGCACGACCGTGTCGATCGAATCCGGACGCCCGTCAACATAGCGCACCGTCACTTGCGACTTCGCGTCCGGACGCAGCCACGGAAGACGACCATCACGCCGCAGATCGGCTTGCCGCTCGACGAGCCGGTGCGACAAATAAATCGGCAACGGCATCAATTCGGGCGTTTCGTCGCACGCATAGCCGAACATCAGACCCTGGTCACCCGCGCCCTGATCCAGATTGTCGTCGTGCGCATTGTCCACGCCCTGCGCGATATCCGGCGACTGCTTGTCGTAAGCGACCAGCACCGCACAGCCGCGGTAGTCAATGCCGAAATCGGTATTGTCGTAGCCGATGCGCCGGATCGTGTCGCGCGCAATCTGGATATAGTCGACGTTTGCATGCGTCGTGATTTCGCCGGCCAACACCACCAGGCCGGTGTTGCATAACGTCTCGGCCGCTACACGCGAATACCGGTCCTGCGTCAGGATTGCGTCGAGAATCGCGTCGGAGATTTGGTCAGCCACCTTGTCCGGATGGCCTTCAGATACGGATTCGGACGTAAAGAGATAGTTGTTCGCCACTTCGTTAGCTCCCAGTAAGTGAAGTCGGTCGCGTTTTCACGTTGCCGGCTTCGGATCGAAGCGGCGACGCTTTAGCGGATTACATGGTTCGGGCGCCGCTTCACTAGATGCCGCGCCCAATATCGCCCCGCAAGTTGTCCCATTAACTCGGCGATGCCCGTATTATATCGATTTCTGTCATTTTTCATAGAGTAGAGGCCGAATTGCCGTTTGCTTCACCCTGCCAGCCGCTGAGAACATCGCGAGATCCACGATGCTAGGCCGCGCCGGAACCCAGCTCGCCATCCTGCTGCTAAGGCTGTTTGCACTATTACCCTATGGTTGGATCGCCCGCTTCGGCGATGCGATGGGCTGGTTACTGTATCGGATTCCGAACAGTCGCCGTCGCGTGGTCCACACCAACCTCAGGCTCTGCTTTCCACAGTGGTGCGAAGCGCGGCGCGAGCAGGTCGCCGAGCAGCATTTCCGCCATGCCATTCGCAGCTACGTCGAGCGCAGCGTGCAGTGGTTCGGCTCGGCACGCAAGTTGGAGAAGCTGATCCAACTCGACAGCGCGATCGACCTGCGCGACCCGAACTTGCCGCCGACCTTGTTCCTCGGAGCGCATTTTGTCGGTATTGAAGCCGGCTCGATTTTCCTAAACTATCAGTTGCGCCGGCAATGCGGCGCGCTGTACCAACCGATATCCAACCCGCTGCTGGACAAGGTCGCGGTCGCCGCGCGCGCGCGCTTCGGCGCGGACATGGCCAGTCGCGCCGACAGTGCGCGTATCGTGTTGCGTTGGCTGCGCGAGCGCAAGCCGGTCATGCTCGGCGCAGACATGGACTACGGCATGCGCAACTCGGCGTTCGTGCCGTTCTTCGGCGTACCGGCGTGCACGCTGACCGCGGTGGGCCGGCTCGCGAAGGCAGGACGTGCCCAATTGGCGCCGTTCATCTGCGAGGTGCTGCCCAATTACAAGGGTTATCGACTCAAAATTTTCGCGCCGTGGCAGGACTATCCGAGCGACGACGACATGGCGGACGCGCGCCGCATGAATGCGTGGCTGGAGCAGGAAATTCCGCGCGTCCCAGAGCAATACTACTGGATACACAAGCGCTTCAAAACGCGCCCACTGGGCGAAGCGGGCTTTTACTGACGCTCGACTACAATACGGTGCCATGAAGCTCAAATTCACCAAGATGCATGGCGCCGGCAATGACTTCGTGGTCCTTGACGGCGTGCGCAACGTGATCTCGCCCACGCTCGCGTTAGTGCGCTACCTCGCCGACCGCCACTTCGGCGTCGGCGCGGACCAGTTGCTGCTGGTCGAGCGGCCCACGCTCGATGGCGTCGATTTTAAGTACCGGATCTTCAACTGTGACGGCAAAGAAGTCGAGCACTGCGGCAATGGCGCGCGCTGCTTCGTGAAGTTCGTGCGCGACACCGGCCTGAGCCAGGCGCGCACGATTCGCGTGCAGGTGCAGCACGGCGTGATCACATTGAGCGTGCAGGACAACGGTGAAGTGCTCGTTGACATGGGTGCACCAGCACTGGCCACGCCACAAGTGCCGTTCGACACGTCGGCACTGACACCAGCGCGCGATGGTGACGACCTACTGTGGCCGCTGGACGTGAATGGCTCGACGCAATGGATCTCGGTGGTCTCGATGGGCAATCCCCACGCGGTGCAGATTGTCGATGACGCCGACGTCGCGCCGGTGCTCAGGGACGGGCCGGTAATCGAGTCGCACGCGCGCTTCCCAAACCGCGTGAACGCGGGATTCATGCAAATCGTCTCGCGGCATGAAATCAAACTGCGGGTCTATGAGCGCGGCGCGGGCGAGACGCTCGCATGCGGCTCCGGCGCTTGCGCGGCGGTCGTGGCCGGCATCCGCCGGGGGGTACTGGACTCGCCGGTGCGCGTACGTGCGCGCGGCGGCACGCTGACCATCTCGTGGGACGGCCAGCGCAACAGCAACGCCCCGGTCATAATGGCCGGTCCGGCAACCACTGTGTTCGAGGGCGAAATCGACGTACCCGACGAGTTGCTCGCGTGAGCGCGATCACCGCCCTAGGCCGTCCGGCCAATTGACCCCGATGCGGCGCAACCTTTACTGTGTGGTATCCGCGGCGCCGCCCCTTCCGGCCCGCCTACCCGACGCGCGCCGCCCTTTTGAGCTGAAGCTGAAAACAATCATGAATGATCGCGAAGTCGCCGATTACCTACTGGCCAACCCGCAGTTCTTCGGCCGTCACGCCGAGTTGCTTGCCACAATCCGGCTGTCCAATCCGCACGGCAAAGCGGCGGTGTCGCTGCAGGAACGACAAATGGAGCTACTGCGCGACAAGTACAAGCAACTCGAGCGCAAGCTGGCGGAACTGCTGCGCCATGGTCACGAGAACGACAGCCTGGCCGCGAAGTTCCAGCGCTGGACACTGCGCGTGATCGCCGAACGCGATCCGCATGCGCTACCCGCCACCATCACCTCGGGCTTGCGCGAGATCTTCGACGTGCCGCAGGCGGCGCTGCGCGTCTGGGATGTCGCAAGCGCCTATGCGCAAGCGCAGTTTGCCCGCAGCGTCGGCGAGGAGGTCCGCATTTTTGCCAGCAGTCTCGTCGCGCCTTACTGCGGCGCGAACGCCGGATTCGAAGCCGCGCAGTGGCTCAGCGCCGCCCCCGCCCCGCAAGGGGGCGCGGCAACGGGCCTGTCGCTCGCCGTCACGTCGCCGGGCAGGGCGAACGGTGACGCGGACGCACCGTGTGCCGATGCGCAGCCGGGCAGCGCGGCGGAAAACGACATCAGCGCGTCGCAGCAGACCGCGTCGATCGCGCTAGTCCCGCTGCGCGATGCGCAGCAGGCCGATGCGGAAAACGTATTCGGCTTGCTGGTGCTTGGCTCGCCAGACCCGCGCCGCTTCCACGACGGCATGGCCACCGACTTCCTATCGCAGATCGGCGCGCTCACCAGCGCTGCGCTGAGCCGGCTGCGTGCGCACTAGTGCGGCATGTTGTCACCGCAGCCTGCCCGATGCCACCCTCCACCGACCCGATCGCGCGCTACCTAGACAGCCTCGCCCACGAGCGCCGACTCTCGGCGCACACGCTGCGCGGCTACGCGCACGAGTTGGACATGTTGCGCCAGTTAGCCGGCACCCGCGAGCTGGCGCAACTGACGCCCGTCGACGTGCGAGGCGCGGTATCGCGAGCGCATTCGGGTGGACTCTCGCCCCGCTCGATCGCGCATCGTCTGTCAGTGTGGCGCAGCTTCTATCGCTGGCTCGCGCTACATCAACCTCTGACCATGAATCCGGTCGCTGGCGTGCGCGCGCCGAAGCGGGCGAAAACGCTGCCCAAGGCGCTGTCGGTCGACGACGCTGTCACGCTGATGGAAGCCTCGAGCATCGAAACACCTGACGCGTTGCGCGACCGGGCGATGCTGGAGCTGCTTTACTCGTGCGGGTTGCGCTTGGCCGAGTTGATCGGCTTGGACATCGCCTTTGTCAACACCGCGCAATATCGCTCGGCGGGCTGGATCGAACTAGGCACGGCCGACGTTACCGTGCTCGGCAAAGGGGGCAAGCGGCGCACGGTGCCGATCGGCAGCAAGGCGCTTGACGCGTTGCATCGCTGGCTTGCCGTGCGCGATCAACTGCTCAAGCACGATCCGCATCCGCTGTTCTTGTCGGCGCGCGGCATGCGCATGTCTGCCGGCGTCGTGCGCGAGCGGGTCAGGCGGGCCGCGCTCGCCGCGGGCGTGCCATCCCACGTGCATCCGCACGTGCTTCGGCATTCGTTCGCGACGCATCTGCTGCAATCGAGCGGCGACTTGCGTGCGGTCCAGGAATTGCTTGGCCACGCGAGCGTCGCGGCCACGCAGGTCTATACGTCGTTGGACTTCCAGCATCTTGCGCGCATCTACGACCAAGCCCATCCGCGCGCGAAAAAGCGCGATCCAGGACGGCAATAGCCGTCTGGCACGCCGACATCGGCAAATCGCCGTGCTGCGCGGACGCGACCGCCCCTATACTGACTATTGCAATGAACACTGTCACGCTGAAACCAGGCAAGGAAAAACTGCTACTGCGACGCCACCCGTGGATCTATGCGAACGCGATCGAGCGCGTTGACGGTCGGCCCGCATCCGGCGCGACGGTCGTGGTGCGTGCAGCCGACGGGCGGTTTCTCGCGCGTGCCGCCTACAGTCCGCACTCGGCGATTCGTCTGCGGATGTGGAGTTTCGACGAAACCGAACCGATCGACCACGCGTTCTTCAAGCGGCGCATCCAGAACGCGCTCGCGTATCGTCGCGCGTTCGTGTCCGGTACCGGCGCGGTACGGCTCGTATTCGGCGAGGCCGACGGCCTGCCCGGACTGATCGTCGATCACTACAGCGGATGGAATGGCGACGGCGGCACGCCGCACGAGCAACTCGTCTGTCAGTTCATGGCGGCCGGCGTCGACGCATGGAAGCCGGCGATCGTGCAGGCCCTGCTCGGCGTGACCGGCTGCGCCAATGTCTACGAACGCTCGGACGTGTCGATCCGCGAGAAAGATGGACTTGAGCAGACCACGGGCGTGCTCGCCGGCCAAGCACCGCCGCAGGCCCTGATGGTTGAGGAAAATGGCGTACGATATCGGGTCGATGTGCAGCGCGGCCACAAGACCGGCTTTTACATCGACCAGCGGGACAATCGGTTGCTTGTGCAACAACATGCGGCTGGGCGCGACGTATTGAATTGCTTCTGCTATACCGGCGGCTTTTCGCTGGCTGCGCTACGGGGCGCCGCCGCGCGGGTCGTGTCGATCGATTCATCCGGCGAAGCGCTGCAGGTCGCGCGCGAACTTGGCCGCCAACGACTTCGATCCGGCGCGGGCCCAGTGGCACGACGCCGACGCATTCAAGACACTGCGGCAGTTGTACGATGCGGGCGAGCGCTTTGACCTGATCGTGCTCGATCCGCCGAAATTCGCCCCGTCGCGCGAGCACGTCGATCGGGCAGCGCGCGCGTACAAGGATATCAACCTGAGCGGCTTCAAGCTGCTGCGCCCGGGCGGGCTACTCGCGACCTACTCGTGCTCGGGCGCGATCGACATGGACCTATTTCAAAAGATCGTCGCGAGCGCCGCGGCCGACGCCGGCGTCGATGCACGGATTCTGCGCCGACTGTCGGCCGGCGTCGATCATCCGATGCTGACCAGCTTCCCGGAAGGTGAATACTTGAAGGGACTGTGGTTGCAAAAACCCTAGTGCGCCCCACGTCGGGCGGGCCAGATACCGCGCCCGTCAATGTACCTTTTAATGCACCCGTTGACGCACCGCATCGTCGGCGCCCGGATAATGGTCACAACCCTGCCGCCGCATTTGTGCTTCAATAGAATATTTCGCGCTGCGCTCGCGCGGACCGTCTCGCAACTTCCACGGAACTTAAGTAAAGGCAGGCGATGAACATGATTCCCGTCACCATCCTGACCGGCTTTCTCGGCAGCGGTAAGACCACGCTGCTCAAGCGTATCCTAAACGAGCCGCATGGCATGAAAATCGCCGTGATCGAAAACGAATTCGGCGAAGAGAACATCGACAATGACATCCTCGTGCAGGAGTCGGCGGAACAAATCGTGCAGATGAGCAACGGCTGCATCTGCTGCACGATCCGCGGGGACCTATCCCGTGCGTTGTCGGACCTATCCGAGCAAAAGCGCGAAGGTAAGCTCAAGTTCGACCGGGTAGTGATCGAGACCACGGGCTTGGCCAATCCGGGACCGGTCGCGCAGACGTTCTTTATCGATGAGTCGATCGCTGACGAATTCCTGCTCGACGCGGTGATCACGCTGATCGACGCGAAGCACGCCAACCAGCAGCTTGACGAGCACGAGGTCGTGCAACGGCAAGTGGGCTTTGCCGACCGCTTATTCATCACGAAGGCCGATCTGGTGGACAAGGCGACGCTCGCCGATCTACGCCATCGACTGCTGCAGATGAACCCGAAAGCGCCGATTCAAGTGGTTAATTTCGGCAACGCCGACATCAAGGAGATTTTTGACCTGCGCGGGTTCAACCTGAACGCGAAGCTTGAAATTGATCCGGACTTCCTCGCCGAAGACGGACACGATCACGCGCACCACCACGAGCACGAGCATTGTGACCATGATCATGGACATTGCGCGCACGGTCACCACCATACGCATCACGATGACAAGATTAAATCGTTCGTGTACCGTAGCGACCGGGCGTTCGATCCCCAAAAATTGGAGGACTTTCTCGGCGGGATCCTACAAATCTACGGTGAGCGCTTATTACGCTACAAAGGCGTGCTGTTCATGAGGGGAATCGATCGCAAGGTGGTATTCCAGGGCGTGCACCAGATGATGGGCAGCGACTTGGCCGTGCGCTGGCTACCGGCTGAGAAGAAGACCAGTAAGATGGTGTTCATTGGCGTGGACCTGCCCCGGGACCTGATTACCGACGGCCTGGACGCATGCCTGGCGTGACGACGTCGTGCACCAGGTCACGGCAACGCACGAGATAGCGCGCCGACCTCTCTACCTGGGTGTGGCGGCGGTATCTCGCATTGGTAAATAAGGGGTGGCTTAGTCGAGAGTTCATTTCCTTTGGCGTATATTGAGGCATTCGCAACAACGCCGGAAGTTCTCTGTCGGACCGAGAAATACCGTTTCGGACAGGGTTTTCCGCCGCTATTGGCACCGATTGTGGTTCAGTTACAATACGTGCCCACTGGAGAATGATAACGACGCGGCGCCAGAAGGAGTTCGGCCCCGCAACGGCCGCCGCACCTGCCACGACGAATCCGGCGTGGCCGCCGCAAGGCACTCGGCCGCCACAATTGCGGGCAATGGTAAGTGCGGGTAATGCTTGATGCATCGCCTCACAATGAAGACAGTAAGCCAGATGACGACGACACGACTTTTGACCGAAGCCGAAATCCTGAAGATGAGCGACAAGGATTACATGAACGAGGATCAGCTCGCTTTCTTCAAGCACAGGCTCGAACAGTTGCAGGCGGAAATCCTGCGCAATGCCGGGCAGACGACGGAAAATCTCCGGGAAACCGTGATCGTGCCCGATCCGGCCGATCGCGCGACGATCGAAGAAGAGCACGCGCTTGAGCTTCGCACACGCGACCGCGAACGCAAGCTGCTGAAGAAGGTGCAGCAATCGCTCGCGCGGATCGAAACCGGTGAATATGGCTGGTGCGAGGAAACGGGTGAACCGATCGGCATTCCGCGCCTGCTCGCGCGGCCGACCGCGACGCTATCGCTCGAGGCGCAGGAGCGCCGCGAACTGCGCCAGAAGTTGTTCGGCGACTAAAGCGTAGTGCGCCGCATGGCGCACGGTACGGTCCAGCCGGCTCCTGTCGGAAGGCACGCGATAGGCGTGCCTTTTTTATTTGTGGCGCGCTTCTTGCGCGAGCATTGTGCGCGCGCGTTGCGTCATATCGGCACCGCCCCGCGTGCGCACGCCTTGATATTGCGCCAGCCGCCCTAAAATAGGCGGGAACGCGCGACTTCAGTCCTGTCCCGCGCCGTTGGCGCGCGACCCCGCTTAAAGGAATTCCACATGGAGCAATATCACGGCACAACCATCGTCTCGGTACGGCGAGGCAACAGCGTTGCATTAGGCGGCGACGGTCAGGTGACGCTGGGCAACATCGTCATGAAAGGCGGCGCCAAGAAAGTGCGGCGCATCTACGGTGGCAAGGTGCTGGTGGGTTTCGCCGGCGGCACCGCGGACGCATTCTCGCTGCTGGACCGCTTTGAAGGCAAGCTGGAAAAGCACCAGGGCAACCTGACCCGCGCCGCCGTCGAACTGGCCAAGGACTGGCGCACTGACCGCATGCTGCGCCGCCTGGAAGCGATGCTCATCGCTGCGGACGCGGAAACGACGCTGGTGATTACCGGCAACGGCGACGTGCTGGATCCGGAAGGCGGCATTTGCGCCATCGGCTCGGGCGGCGCATACGCGCAGGCTGCGGCCCGCGCGCTCGCGCAGAACACTGAGTTGAGCGCGCGCGACATTGTCGAAAAGGCGCTCGCGATTGCCGGCGACATGTGTATCTACACGAATCACAACCGCGTCATCGAAACCATCGAATAAATGAAGCCGGGTGCCGGGCAACCTTGCGCGGCCCATTGTGCCCACGCATCGCGGCTTGCGGGCCGATTCAGGCCCGGCGCCACCTGAAGGATGTCGAACATGACTACCATGACTCCCGCTGAAATCGTCTCCGAACTAGACAAGCACATCATCGGCCAGGGCCGCGCCAAGCGCGCCGTCGCGGTCGCGCTGCGCAACCGCTGGCGCCGTCTGCAGGTGCCAGAGCCGTTGCGCCAGGAAATCACCCCGAAGAACATTTTGATGATCGGACCGACTGGCGTGGGCAAGACCGAAATCGCGCGACGCCTGGCCAAGCTCGCCGACGCGCCGTTCATCAAAATCGAGGCCACGAAGTTCACAGAAGTCGGCTACGTTGGACGCGATGTCGATAGCATCGTGCGCGACCTAATCGATATCTCGGTCAAGCAGACACGCGAATCGGAAATGCACAAGGTCCGCACGAAGGCACAGGACCTGGCGGAGGACCGCATCCTGGATATCCTGTTGCCGCAGGCACGGCCCGTCGGCTTCAGCCCGACCAGCGAGGAGAGCGAGCGCGAGAGCGCGACGCGCCAGACATTGCGCAAGCGACTGCGCGAAGGCCAGCTCGACGACAAGGAAATCGAGCTCGACATCGTGGCGCCACAGGTCGGCATGGACATCATGGGTCCGCCCGGCATGGAGGAAATGACGGAGCAGATCCGTTCGATGTTCGCCAATCTCGGCGGCGGCAAGAAGCAGCACCGCAAGGTCAAGATCAAAGAAGCCTTGAAGCTGTTGACCGATGAGGAAGCCGCCAAAATGGTCAACGAAGAAGATATCAAGACCCGCGCGGTACAGAACGCCGAACAGAACGGCATCGTCTTTCTCGACGAGATCGACAAGATTGCGTCGCGTCAGGAAGCCGGCGGTGGCGAGGTGTCACGCCAGGGCGTACAGCGCGACCTACTGCCGCTTGTGGAAGGCACGACGATCAACACCAAGTACGGCATGGTGAAGACCGACCACATCCTGTTCATTGCCAGCGGGGCGTTTCACCTGGCCAAACCGAGCGATCTGATTCCCGAACTGCAAGGACGGTTTCCAATCCGCGTCGAACTCGATTCGCTGTCGGTCGGTGACTTCGAATCGATCCTGGTACGCACCGACGCGAGCCTGGTCAAGCAATACCAGGCACTGCTCGCAACCGAAAACGTACACCTGGAGTTTGCCGACGACGGCATCAAGCGCCTGGCAGAAATCGCCTTTTCGGTTAATGAAAAGACTGAAAACATCGGCGCGAGGCGGCTGTACACGGTGATCGAAAAGCTGCTCGAAGAAATTTCGTTCTCGGCCGGCAACCATTCGGGCCAATCGGTCAAGATCGACGCTGCGTACGTGGACAGTGCACTGAACGACGTGTCGCAAAACGAAGACCTGTCACGCTACGTGTTGTAACGCGGCTCGCCGCCGTGCGTGCACCGCTCATTGCTTCACGGGCCGTTTCGCCAGCTTGCGTTGCAGCGTGCGGCGGTGCATGTTCAGCGCACGCGCGGTCGCCGAAATATTGCCGCCGTTGTCGGACAGCACGCGCTGGATGTGCTCCCATTCGAGCCGTGCCACCGACAGCGGTATCGGATTCTCGAGCGCCTCGTCGGCTTGTGACTCGCTTGCGTCCACGCGCAACGCCGCCAGGATCGTCTCCACGTTGGCCGGCTTGGCCAGATAATTGTCCGCACCGTCCTTGACGGCCTGCACCGCCGTCGCAATGCTCGCATAGCCGGTCAGCACGAGGATTCGCGCCTCGGGCTGTAGCTTACGCAGTGGTGCGATCAAATGCAGCCCCGAATCATTGCCCAGATTCAGGTCGACCGTGATTTGGCCGAACGGCAGCGCATCAGCGAGCTTCAGTGCGCTGTCGCGCTCGTGCGCCTGGTGAACGGTATAGCCGCGCCGGGTCAGGCCGCGCGCGAGGATGCCAGCAAATACCTCGTCATCGTCAATCACCAGAAAATTCATTTCGCTCATTGTACTTCTCCATTTGAATGCGCTTGGATCGCGGGCAGGCGCAGCATCGCACGGGTGCCCGTGGTGGCCGGCTGCGGCAACTCGGTCAGCTCGATCGAGCCGCCCAGCCGCGCCGCCGTCGTAAACGCGAGATACAAGCCAACGCCGTGGCCCCCTTGTGTGCTTTCGACCGGTGCCTGCCCGAGTTTGGCGCGCCGTTCAGGCGCAATGCCAGGACCGCGGTCGCGAATGTCGAAGACCAGCATGTCGCCGTCACACGCCGCCTCCAACGTCACCGATTCGCGGCAGGCCCGGGCCGCATTGTCCAGCAAGATGGTCAAGATCTGCCCGACCGCCACGGTATCGGCGACCAACACGTCGGCGGGCGCCGTGCCGATCCGCGAGAAATTCACATGCGGGTGACGCAGCCGCCACTGTTCGATGAATGCGTCGAGCCAACTGCCCACCGGTTGTTGGCCGGTGGGCAGCGCTGCCCGTGTGCGCAGCCGGGCGAGCGCTGAACGGCACAACGCCAGCTGTTGCTCGAGCAGGTCGAAATCGGCCTGATAGGGCGCAAGCGCCTGGTCGGTATGGGACAGGTCGCGCAACTCTTCGGCCACCATCGCGATCGTCGACAGTGGCGTGCCGATCTCGTGCGCGACGCTGGCGGCCTGCGCGCCCAACGCCACCACCCGCTCGTCGCGCAACAGCCGCTCCTGCGCCTCGCCCAATGCCGCATCCCCCTTGCGCAACGCGGACGACATGCGCGAGACAAACCACGAGATCAGCCCGACGCTGACCATGAAGTTTACCCACATGCCGGCCCGGTAGTAATCGAACAGGTTGGCCGGGTTGTCCATGTTCAACGGCACTGAATCGAAGCCGAGCAACCAATAGCAGGCGACTGCGAACGCCGCGAGCCATGCGGCCAGACGCCACGGCAACACCGCCGCCGCAATCGCCAGCGAAGGCAAGTACAGCGACACGAACGGATTGGTCGTGCCACCCGATAGAAACAGCAGCGCGGACAGCGCACCGAGGTCGACCCACAGCTGCCCCATCAGCTCGATGTGCGTTTCCGGCTTGGCTTGGGCCACGCGGATCCACGTCAGAATGTTAAAGATCACTTCCAACGCGATGACGATGAGCATCGCGGTGAGCGGCAAATGCACGCCATAGGCGATCTGCACGACGGCGATAGTGACCAGTTGGCCAATGATCGCCAGGCAACGGAGCCAGAACATATGGCCGAGATTGACCCGGCCGGGATTTGCATACGGTGTCATGCGACAAGTTTACCGGTTTGACGTGGCACGACCCCGCAGTCAACTCAAGCTCGATCACGCTCGCGACACTATGACGCAAGTGCCAGCGCGCTGCAGTCGGGCACTGCAGCAGCGTGGCGTACGCGCTACGACAGGCGGGCGACACTTCGTGCCGGCCGCGTCACAGCACCACACTATCGGCACGCTCGATGATGGGGTTCCCAATGTCTGCGCGTCTTTTATCGGCAGCACGCCAGGACGACAAGACACGTCAAAAAAGCCCGGCGAGCGGCATCGTGCCGACACTTCAGTCCTGTACAATTCGCGGTTGTTTGCCTGCTCAGTCCGCTCGCACCATGTCCAACACCAACGATTTGCCTGCCATCTCACCCGCGCTGAAGGCCGAAATCCTCGCGGAAGCGCTGCCTTACATCCGCCAGTACCACGGCAAGACGGTCGTGATCAAGTACGGTGGCAACGCGATGACGCAGGAGCGCCTGAAGCAAGGCTTCGCACGCGACGTTGTACTGCTGAAGCTGGTGGGCATCAATCCGGTCATCGTCCATGGTGGCGGCCCGCAGATCGACCAGGCGCTAAAGAAAATCGGCAAGCAGGGCACGTTCATACAAGGCATGCGCGTGACGGACGAGGAAACGATGGAGGTTGTCGAGTGGGTGCTCGGCGGCGAGGTGCAACAAGACATCGTCACGCTAATCAACCATGTTGGTGGCCACGCGGTCGGCTTAACGGGCAAGGACGGCGGACTGATCCATGCACGCAAGCTGCTGATGCCGGACCGGGAAAAGCCGGGTGAATTTCTCGACATCGGCCAAGTCGGCGAGGTCGACTCGATCAATCCCGCGGTCGTGCGGGCGCTGCAAGACGATGCGTTCATCCCAGTCATTTCGCCGATCGGCTTCGGCGAGGATGGGCTCGCGTACAACATCAACGCGGACCTGGTCGCGGGCAAGCTGGCGGTCGTGCTGAATGCGGAAAAGCTGGTGATGATGACAAACATCCCGGGCGTGATGGACAAGAGCGGCACATTGCTCACGGATCTGTCGGCGCGCGAGATCGATGCACTATTCGCCGACGGCACGATCTCCGGTGGCATGCTGCCGAAAATCTCGTCAGCCCTAGACGCGGCCAGGAGCGGTGTGCGCTCCGTGCACATCATCGATGGACGCATCGAGCACTCGGTACTGCTCGAGATCCTGACCGAGCAGCCGTTTGGCACGATGATCCGGTCGCACTGACCATGGCCACGCGCGCGCGCCGGCGGCGCATTGCCCACCCGCGCGGCCCGGTCTGGTTGTTCGACCTGGACGATACGCTGCACCACGCGTCGCATGCGGTGTTCCCGCAAATCAATCGGGCGATGACCGACTACATCGAGCGTGCGCTGCAGGTCAGCCGGGACGAAGCGGACCGGCTACGCGTGCACTACACGCGGCGCTACGGTGCGACACTGCTGGGACTCGCACAGCACCATCCACTCGATCCTGACGATTTCCTCGCGCAGGTCCACCGATTCCACGATCTGCATTCGATGCTGCGCGCCGAGCGCGGGCTCGCCCGGCTGTTGCGCGCGCTGCCGGGGCGCCGGATCCTGCTGACCAACGGCCCGCGCCGCTACGCGCAGGCCGTGCTCGACGCGCTGGGCATCACTGAGCTGTTCGAACAAGTGATCGCCATCGAGCAGATGCGGTACCGCGGCCGCTGGCACGCCAAACCCGATGCCGGCATGCTGCGCCGCACATTGCGCCGCGCGCGAGTGCGGGCGCGCGACGCAACGCTGGTCGAGGACACCCGCTCGCATTTGAAACGCTACAAGCGCCTGGGACTGCGCACTGTATGGATGGTTGGGCACTTACCCCCCGTGCCCAAGGCTTCGAGCGGCCCGCCAGCGCTGGCGGGCACTGGACGTGCGCACTATATCGACTGCCGCATACGTTCGATAAAATCGTTACGACTCAAGCCTCTAAACGCATCGCGGAGGGCACCATGCGGCAGCCATCCAGACGCCCCGGCACGGCGCCCGAATCGCCGTGCGCACTGACCGACAGCGCCACGCCATCGTCCACGAACGGCGCCGGGCCGCACGCGCGGCTGACCGCACGCATGAGCCAACTCACCGAGCGCCTGCAAGCTTCGCTGCGCCAGCGCCTGAGGCTGGCGTGCGCCGAGCATGCCGATACGTTGCCGTGCGGCTACGATCCGGCGTTGCGCGCGGACCTTATCATCCGCTACGTGCTGGGGCGCTGGCACCACTATGCGCGCAGCGGCTTTCACAAAAGCCGTTTGAGCACGCCGCTGCACAGCTGCGGCTGTTGCTGCAATAGCGGCCATACCTGCGCCGCCTACGTCAGCGGAACAATTTCGTTTATACTTGTCGGTCACAAGCTTTCCTCTGCGCGCCGATTTGCTGACTCGATTGCGGGCGCGCGAACCCAAGCGGTTCAGTACAAATCCGGCTAAAGCGGTCGTCAGCGGTCCATGCGTGCGCCCATACACGCAGCACCTTTGACCCTTTGCCGACTTGTTATCCGCACGCCCGCGCAAGCGGACAACAACACAGGCAAGGGTATGAGTTCGATCGGCATCGTCGTTCCACAAACGCTCCACTTCACCACACCGCTGCACCTGCAAAGCGGCTTGTCACTCGCCGGCTACGATCTGACGATTGAAGCCTATGGCACGCTCAACGCTGCGCGCTCCAACGCGGTGCTCGTCTGTCACGCGCTGAACGCGTCACACCACGTGGCCGGAGTGTATGAACATGAGCCCAAGAACCTCGGCTGGTGGGACAACATGGTGGGCCCAGGCAAGCCACTCGACACGGACCGCTTCTTCGTGATCGGCGTGAACAATCTCGGCTCGTGCTTCGGCTCCACCGGTCCGATGAGCATCGATCCGGCCACCGGCCTGCCCTATGGCGCGCGCTTTCCAGTGGTCACCGTAGAGGACTGGGTCAATGCGCAGGCGCGCGTCGCCGATCATTTCGGCATCGAGCGTTTTGCCGCGGTGATGGGCGGCTCGCTCGGTGGCATGCAGGCGCTCGCCTGGAGCATCCTGTATCCGCAACGCGTCGCACATTGTGTGGTTATCGCCTCGACGCCCAAGCTGTCGGCGCAAAACATCGCGTTCAACGAGGTCGCCCGCTCAGCGATCCTGTCCGATCCGGATTTCCATGGCGGTGACTACTATGCGCACGGCGTCAAACCGCGCCGCGGCCTCAGGGTCGCGCGTATGATCGGGCACATCACGTACCTGTCCGACGACGATATGGCCGCGAAGTTCGGCCGCGCGCTGCGCCGCGCAGACGGAGCGATGGATACCTACAATTTCAATTTTGACGTCGAATTCGAAGTCGAGTCGTACCTGCGGTACCAGGGCAACAAGTTCGCCGACTATTTCGACGCCAATACCTACCTGCTAATCACGCGCGCATTGGACTACTTCGACCCCGCCAAGGCATACGATGGCGACCTGACCGCGGCGCTCGCGCAGACACAGGCCAACTACCTCGTAGTCAGCTTTTCAACAGATTGGCGTTTTGCGCCGGCGCGCTCGCGAGAAATCGTCAAGGCGCTGCTCGACCACAAGCGCAACGTGACCTATGGCGAAATCGATGCGCCGCACGGCCACGACGCATTCTTGCTCGACGACGCGCGCTATCACAATCTGGTGCGCGCCTACTACGAACGCATCGCCACGGAGATCGGCGCATGAACCAGCAAGCCTTCGATACCCTGTCCACCCGCGCCGATTTCCGCATGATCGCGCGCTGGGTCGAGCCGCGCGCAAGCGTACTCGATGCCGGCTGCGCGGATGGCTCGCTGCTGGCCATCCTCGCTGAGGAATTGGACGTGCACGACTACGGGATCGAGATCAACGATGCGGGCGTGCTTGGCTGCGCACAAAAGGGCGTCAACGTCATCCAGCAAAATCTGGAGGACGGCCTGCGGCTGTTTGAGGATCAGAGCTTCGATTTCGTGATCCTGTCTCAGACGCTGCAGACCCTCCACCAGACCGCGGCGATCCTGCGCGAGACCGTGCGGGTCGGCAAGGAATGCATCGTGTCGTTTCCCAATTTTGGCTACTGGCGGCATCGGCTCGCGGTGCTCCACGGCCGCATGCCGGTCTCCCAATCACTGCCCTACCAATGGCACAACACGCCGAACGTGCGCGTGCTGACGATCCGCGACTTCGAAACACTTGCTCCGGAGGTCGGCATCCGGATTCTGGAGCGAGCCGTACTGCACGGCGGCCGCGCGATCCGGTGGGGAACGAACTGGCGTGGTAGTCTTGCGGTCTATCGCGTCAAGAAAATTTGACCGTCCCTTTCGTTGACCGCAGATCCATGTCCACTCCACCTCACGAAGCCCGCACACTGGCCGCACGCGATCCCCACTCAGGCTGGCGCGCCTACTTCAATACACGCATGTTGATCTGCGTGTTCCTTGGATTCACCTCGGGACTGCCGCTGTTTACGCTGCTGGTTCTGGTGCAGGCGTGGCTGCGCAGCGGCGGCGTCGATATCAAAACCATTGGCCTGTTTGCATTGTTGCAGTTTCCCTATACGTGGAAATTCGTGTGGGCGCCGTTAATGGACCGCTTCGTGCCCGGGTTCGGCCGCTGGCGCCCTGGGCGACGGCGTGGCTGGATGTTGCTGACTCAACTCGGCGTGCTGTCGCTGGTCGCCACCATGGGCTTCGTGTCGCCGAGCAACTCAATCCGCACGGTGGCCGTGCTCGCAGCCGCCCTTGCATTCGCCAGCGCAAGCCTGGACATCGTGCTCGACGCGTACCGACGCGAGTTGCTGAAAGACACCGAGCAGGGCCTCGGCACGGCAATCCACGTGAACGCGTACAAGCTAGCCGCCCTCGTGCCCGGTTCGCTGTCGCTGATCCTCGCAGACCACTTCGCGTGGTCGACGGTCTTTGCGGTCACCGCGGCGTTCATGCTGCCTGGCGTGGTGACGGCGCTCGTGGTGCGCGAGCCGCAGGTGCAGGGCACACTGCCACGCACGCTGGAGGAAGCCGTGGTGATGCCGTTTCGCGAATTCGTCGCGCGCGACGGTGCGAAGCAGGCGCTGATCGTGTTGGCGTTCGTTTTCCTGTACAAGCTCGGCGACAACATGGCGACGTCGCTGGCAACGTCGTTCTACCTGGACATCGGCTTTACGAAAACTGAGATCGGACTGGTGGCCAAGACCAGCAACTTTTGGGCGAGTATTGCCGGCGGCATTCTCGGCGGCATATGGCTAATGCGCATCGGCACGGCGCGCAGCTTGTGGATTTTCGGCGTCGCGCAGATGGTCGCAGTGCTTGGCTTCGCAGCGCTTGCCCGCACGGGCCATACGCTGCCTGGACTGGCCGTGGTCATCAGCCTCGAGGCGTTCGCCACAGGCCTGGGTACGGCCGCGTTCACCACATACATCGCCAGCACTACTGACCCACGCTATACCGCAACGCAGTTTGCGTTGTTCACCAGTCTCGCGTCGATGCCTCGCACATTCGCCAATGCCGGCGCCGGCTATATCGTCGCGCAGACCGGCTGGTTTGAGTTCTTTCTGCTGTGCGCCGTGCTGGCGATCCCGGGCATGCTGCTGCTGCCGCGGGTTGCACCATGGAGAGCACGCTGATGCGGCGCCCGTATGTCAGTTGGCGTCCTGGACGCGCTCGGTGCCCGCGGCCGCCTCGGGCAGGCGTCCTGGCGCTCGCCAGACGACTGGCTGGCGTGGCGCTGCTGATCGGCGGTGCCATCGCGCCGCCGTCCGGCGCGCAGCCGAGGACCGGCAACGCCGGGTCATATGATCCGGCTCAGGCGGTGCGCTTCGGCAACGCGGCGGCGTTCCGCCACCTGATTTCGCCGTCAATGCTTGAACAACAGGCCAGCGGCGAATACCGGCAATGGGTGCACAGCGCCCAGCAGCGAGGACAATTGCTGCCCGATGGCGACCCGCAGGTCAAACGGGTTCGCGCGATTCTGCAAAGGCTCATCCCGTATGCGCTGAAATGGAATGAACGCGCGAAACGGTGGCAATGGGAAGCCTATGTGGTACGCTCGCCGCACATGATGATCCGCTGCCTGCCCGGCGGCAAACTGCTGATCAACAGCGCGCTACTCACGCGTCTGCGCCCGAACGACAATGAACTGGCGATGCTGATGGGCCACATGGTGGCTCACGCGTTGCGCGAACACGCGCGCGAACGCCTGGGCCGGCAACAGGCCACGCAATTGGGCGCCGGCACGATCCCGCAGTTGTTTGGGCTGGCCGATCTCGGGTCCACGCCGCTGGACATCGGCACGCACCTCGCGCACTTACGCTACGATGCAGCCGACGAGACTGAGGCTGACGTGATCGGCGATGAGATCGCATCGCGCGCCGGTTTTGACCCAAGAGCCGCGCTGACGGTATGGAGCCGGGCCGCCGCCCTGCCGGGCGCCAGCAAGACGAGTTTCATCGCGGCCCATCCGATGACGCCGCAGCGCGCCGCTGACCTGCGCAAGCGATTGTCCGACATGCTGCCACTGTATGCAAAGGCGCTCGGCACGACTACCGACGCATTGCCGCGCTACCGACACAACCGTTAAGCCACGTGGCGACGCCGCAGCGGACGCGACGAGCGCCGGCCATGTCACGCCGCGCGGCGGCGCAGCGTGTAGTCATAGTCGATTGTTAGCGGCGCGTGATCACTGAACTTAATATCGCGGAAGATCGACGTGCGCCTGGCCGTCGAGGCAATACCGGCTGTCGCGATCTGGTAGTCGATTCGCCACCCGACGTTTTTCGCATAGGCTTGGCCGCGGTTGCTCCACCACGTGTACTGCTCGGGCCGCGGATCCAGCGTGCGAAAGACGTCCACATAGCCAAGCTCGTCGAATACCTTGCTTAACCATGCGCGCTCTTCGGGCAAGCACCCGGAGTTTTTCTGGTTGCCTTTCCAATTCTTGATGTCGATTTCCTTGTGCACGATGTTGACGTCGCCGCAGAAAATCACTTCGCGCTCGCGCCGAAGCTCGTCCAGGTGCACATAGAAATCATCCATGAAGCGGTACTTGACCGCCTGCCGCTCCTCGCCGCTCGAACCCGACGGCACATAGACCGACACCAGCGACAGGTCGCCGTAGCGCAGCTCGACATAGCGTCCCTCGTGGTCGAACGCCTTGCTGCCGAAGCCGGCGATGAACTCGTCCGGTTCATGCCTCGTATAGAGCCCGGCGCCGCTGTACCCCTTCTTCTGCGCATGCTGGAAATAGCCGGTGAAGCCGTGCGGCGCGAGGAATTCGGGCGTCATGTCATCCTGCGAGCACTTGATTTCCTGCACGCAGACGATGTCGGCGTTCTGTTTGCCGAACCAGTCGAAAAAGCCTTTCTTCGCGGCGGAACGTATGCCGTTCAGATTGGCGGTGATGACTCGCAGCATGGTGTGTTGTTTCCTTGTTGACGGATGATCGTGGAAGCTGGCGGCACGCGCCAGCCTCTACGGATTACTTGACAACGATACCGTTGAGCGAGGCCTTGGCCGGTGGATAACGCAGGTCCAACCCCGCCAGCCGCCGCAACAATAGCTCGGCGACCATCAGGTTGCGATGAGTCTTCGAGTCCGCTGGCACGATGTACCAGCGCGCACGATCAGGACAGCTTTTTCTTTAACAGCTCGTTGACCTGCTGCGGGTTGGCCCGCCCCTTCGTGGCCTTCATCGCCTGACCGACCAGCGCGTTGAATGCCTTGTCCTTGCCCGCGCGGTATTCGTCGACGGACTTCGGATTGGCGGCAAGCACCTCGTCCAGAATCGCCTCGAGCGCGCCGCTGTCGGAGATCTGCTTGAGTCCCTTGGCGTCGATGATGCGGTCTGCCGCCGTGTCGTCGGTGGCCTTCTCGTCCCAGATCGCGCCAAAAATCTCCTTGCCGATCTTGTTCGAGATCGTACCGTCAGCGATCCGCACGAGAACTAGCGCCAATTGCGCGGCCGATACCGGCGACTGCCCGATGTCCAGCCCATCGCGGTTCAGCTGCGACGCAAGCTCGCCCATTACCCAGTTCGCCGCCATCTTCGCATTCGCAACGCCCACCTTGGACACCACTGCCTCGTAGTACGCGGCAAGCGCCTGTGACGTTGTGAGCACACCCGCGTCATAGCCGGGCAAGCCGTACTGTTCGGCAAAGCGACGCTTCATCGCGTCCGGCAATTCCGGCAGCGCGCGGCGGACCTCGGTGATCCACTCGCTGTCGATCACGAGCGGCATCAGGTCCGGGTCAGGGAAGTAGCGATAGTCATGCGCGTCTTCCTTGCTGCGCATCGAGCGCGTCTCGCCACGGTCCGGGTCGTACAGCCGGGTTTCCTGCACAACGGTGCCACCGTCCTCGATCAGCTCGATCTGGCGGCGCACCTCGTATTGGATCGCCTCTTCCAGAAAGCGGAACGAGTTTAAGTTCTTGATTTCGGCGCGTGTGCCCAATGCCTGCTCGCCGAGCCGGCGCACCGACACGTTCGCGTCGCAGCGAAACGAGCCTTCCTGCATGTTCCCGTCGCAAATACCTAGCCAGACGACCAGCGAATGCAACGCCTTTGCATAAGCCACCGCCTCGGCGGCGCTGCGCATGTCCGGCTCGGTCACAATCTCTAGCAGCGGTGTGCCAGCGCGGTTCAGGTCGATGCCGGTCATCCCGGCGAAATCCTCGTGCAACGACTTGCCGGCGTCCTCCTCCAAGTGCGCTCGAGTCAATCTGATCGTCTTCTCGTACGCATCGCGGCCAGCCTTTTCGTTCGCCTCCACCTGGATCGTGATCGAGCCGCCTTGCACAACCGGCAACTCGTACTGACTGATCTGGTAGCCCTTGGGCAAATCCGGATAGAAGTAATTCTTGCGCGCAAACACGCTGCGCGGCGCGATCGTCGCGCCGATCGCCAACCCGAAGCGTATAGCCCGCTCGACGGCGCCCCGGTTTGCGATGGGCAGCGCCCCGGGCAAGGCCAAATCAACTGCGCAGGCCTGCGTGTTCGGCTCGGCACCGAACCGCGTCGAGGCCCCGGAAAAAATCTTCGACTGGGTCGACAGCTGCGCGTGTGTCTCCAGCCCGATTACCACTTCCCACTGCATAGTCAGACTCCCGCGGGCACTTGCCGATGCCAATCGGTGACGCGTTGGAACGCATCGGCGACTTGCAGCATCCGCGCTTCGTTGAAATAGTTGCCGATGATCTGTAGGCCGACCGGCCGCGCCGCATGGGCGCCAGTGCCAAAGCCGCATGGCACGCTCATGCCCGGCAATCCGGCTAGGCTCGTGGACAGCGTATAGATGTCCGCCAGATACATCTGCAGCGGATCGTCGGCCTTCTCGCCCAGGTTCCACGCGACGCTCGGCGACACCGGGCCCATGATCATGTCGCATTGCTCGAACGCGTTCTGGAAGTCCTGCGCGATGATCCGACGAATCTTTTGGGCCTGCAGGTAGTACGCGTCGTAGTAGCCGTGTGACAGTACGTACGTGCCGACTAGGATGCGGCGCTTGACCTCGGCGCCAAAGCCCTCCGAGCGTGTCTTCTTATACATGTCGAGCAGGTCGCGGTACTCGGCCGCGCGATGGCCGTAGCGCACGCCGTCAAAACGTGACAAATTCGACGACGCCTCGGCCGGCGCGATCACATAGTAGACTGGGATCGACAGCTCCGTCTTAGGCAGCGATACGTCCACCAGTGTCGCGCCAAGTTCCTCGTATTGCCGCAGTGCCGCATCGATCGCCGCGCGCACGTCGCCCGACAGCCCCGCGCCGAAGTACTCGCGCGGCAACCCGATGCGCAGCCCGGCGAGCGGGCGGCCGGCGAGCGCGCCGGCATCCTGCCACGGCTTGCCAAGCCAGCGCGTGTAGTCTTCCGCGTCGCGTGGCAAGCTCGTCGAATCGCGCGGGTCAAAACCGCTCATTGCACCTAGCACGAGCGCGCAATCGGCGGCCGAGCGCGCCATCGGCCCTCCCTGGTCGAGCGACGACGCGAACGCGATCATCCCGTAGCGGGAGACGCGGCCGTAGGTCGGCTTGATGCCGGTAATCCCAGTCAGCGACGCCGGCTGGCGAATCGAGCCGCCGGTGTCGGTGCCGGTGGCCACCGGCGCCAGTGCAGCGGCCACCGCCGCGGCCGAGCCGCCCGACGAGCCGCCCGGCACCGTATTCCGGTCCCACGGGTTGCGTACCGGGCCGAAGAACGAATTCTCGTTGGACGAGCCCATCGCGAACTCGTCCATGTTGGTCTTGCCCAGCGTGACCATGCCCGCCGCCGTCAGCCGCTCGACGACCGTCGCGTCGAACGGACTCACGTAGTCGGCCAGCATCCGGGAGCCGGCGCTGGACTTCCAGCCGCGGGTCACGAATACATCCTTGTGCGCAACCGGCAGGCCAAGCAGCGGCCCACGCTCGCCGCGCGCGAGCCGCTGGTCGGCCGCGCGCGCCGCGTCCAGCGTCAGTGGCGGATTCACGTCGATGAACGCGTTCAGCTCGCGTGCGGCCTCGATACGCTGCAGGAAGTGCTGCGCAAGCTCGAGCGCCGATACCTGCTTTGTATCGAGCGCGGCGCGCAATTCAGTAAGGCTTTTCTGATGCATCGTGCGGTTTTCCTGCGTCGCGTTATTCGATCACTTGCGGTACCAGATACAGGCCGTCCTGCACCGCCGGCGCGCAGCGCTGGTTGTCCTCGCGCCGCACGTGCTCGGTCACGGCGTCCTCGCGCAGCCTCAGCGCGACGTCCTCGATCTGCTCGATCGGATGCGCGAGTGGCGCGATGCTAGTCGTGTCCACAGCCTGCATCTGCTCGACCAGGCCAAAAAACTGGTTCAATTGCTCGAGTATGGGCTCGGCCTCGCGTTGCCCGAGCTCGATGCGCGCCAGGTGCGCAATGCGGTTTACGTCAGTGGGGGTCAAGGCCATGCGGTCACCAAGAATGGAGGGGGAAAAGCGGGCAAAAACGTCCCCCGCTTTTCTTCGAATGAGCTGGAATTATAAGGTATCATTACGCGTTCGCCCTAAACCCGGCCGGCCTTACCGTCATCTTTCAGCAATGTCCTCCGCACGCGCATACTCCCGCGGCTGCGGCATTCGCGTTGCCCAGATGCGTGCACCGCCTGCGCCGGTAAAATTTTTGTTCCCGCAGCTTCGTGACTGCGCGGCGGCCGCCTTCCGGACCTCTGCCGAAGCTGTTGTTTTACCCGCCGCCGGCGCATACGCACATTTCCCGCGACCGGCATCCGCGAGACAGGATTTTTAATGTTCGGTTTTCTCCGCAGCTATTTCTCGAACGATCTGGCGATTGATCTAGGCACCGCCAACACACTGATCTACATGCGCGGCAAGGGTATCGTGCTCGACGAGCCGTCGGTTGTATCAATCCGCCAAGAAGGCGGGCCCAACGGAAAAAAGACGATCCAGGCCGTGGGCAGAGAAGCTAAGCAGATGCTCGGCAAGGTGCCGGGCAACATTGAGGCGATCCGCCCGATGAAGGATGGCGTGATCGCCGACTTCCGCGTCACCGAGCAGATGATCAAGCAGTTCATCAAGACCGCGCACGAATCGAGAATGTTCTCGCCGTCGCCGCGAATCATCATCTGCGTGCCGTGCGGCTCGACACAGGTCGAGCGCCGGGCAATCCGTGAAGCCGCGCTCGGCGCCGGCGCATCGCAAGTCTACCTGATCGAGGAACCGATGGCCGCGGCGATTGGCGCCGGCCTGCCAGTGTCGGAGGCGACCGGCTCGATGGTCGTGGACATCGGCGGCGGCACCACCGAAGTGGGCGTGATTTCGCTCGGCGGCATCGTATATAAGGGCTCGGTACGGGTCGGCGGCGACAAGTTCGATGAAGCGATCGTCAACTACATCCGCCGCAACTACGGCATGTTGATCGGCGAGCAGACCGCCGAGGCGATCAAGAAGGAGATTGGCTCGGCGTTCCCCGGCTCCGAAGTGAAAGAAATGGAGGTCAAGGGCCGTAACCTGTCCGAAGGGATCCCGCGCAGCTTCACGATCTCGAGCAACGAGATCTTGGAAGCGCTAACGGACCCGTTGAACCAGATCGTCTCGTCGGTCAAGATCGCCCTGGAACAGACGCCGCCGGAACTGGGCGCCGATATCGCCGAGCGCGGCATGATGCTGACCGGCGGCGGCGCACTGCTGCGCGACCTGGATCGGCTGCTCGCGGAGGAAACGGGGCTGCCGGTGCTGGTAGCCGAGGATCCGCTCACGTGCGTGGTGCGCGGCTCCGGCATGGCGCTCGAGCGGATGGACAAGCTCGGCAGCATCTTCTCGTACGAATGATCCGGCTGAAGTAAATGCGGTTTCGGGCGTCGACCATGGAATACAGTCCGCCGCCCCTGTTCAAGCAAGGTCCTTCGGCGCTCGCGCGTCTGTTCACGTTTGTCGGTCTCGCGCTCGTACTGTTGATTACCGACGCGCGTTTCCAAACGCTCGAAGTCGTGCGCGAAGTGATCGGCACGGGGCTCTATCCTTTACAACGCGCGGCGCTGGTGCCACGCGATCTGATCGTCGGCGGCACCGACCTATTCGTCACGATCCATTCGTTGCGCAGCGAGAACCAGACGCTGCGCGACAAGAACCTGCAGTTGTCGGTACGTGCGTCGCAAGCGGCCCAACTGCTGGCCGAGAATGAACATCTGCGCCGGCTGCTGCAGTTACAGCAGCATTCAACGATACAGACAACGCCCACCGAGATTCAGTACGACACGCGCGACCCGTTCACGCAGAAGGTCATCATCGCCGGCGGCAGCCAGCAGGATGTGCAGGCAGGCGCACCGGTGGTGAACGAAAAAGGCGTAATCGGGCAAGTCACACGCGTCTTCCCGTTGCAATCTGAGGTCACGCTGCTGACCGACAAGGACCAGGCGGTGCCAGTGCAGGTGGTACGCACCGGCATTCGCAGCGTCATCTACGGCACCCCTAAGGGCGACGTACTGGATCTAAGGTTCGTGCCGACCAGCGCTGATGTGAAGACCGGCGACGAACTGGTGACAAATGGGCTGGACGGCGTCTACCCGCCGGGACTGCCGGTGGCCAAGGTTATTCGCGTCGACCGCCAAGCGGACACCACATTCGCCCGGGTGGTCTGCGAGCCGCTCGCGCCGGTGCGGGGCGCCCGCCAGTTGTTGGTACTGCGCTACGATGCGCGCACGCCGCCGCATCCCACCGACACGGACACCGGCGCGGCCAAGGATGCCGGCAAGGCAAAGGCCAGGAAAGGCGCGAGGGCAGCCGCCGGCAAGAACGCCGCGACACCGGCTGCGACGGGCACCGGCTCGCCGGCATTATCTGCCCGAGCCGCGTCGGCCACGGTAACCAGAGCACGGCAATGAATCGACCTCATCACATCTTGCTGCCGGTCAATCCGTACTTCATTGCCTTCAGCCTGGCCGCGGCGTTTTTTTTGAATCTGCTGCCATGGGGCAAGTGGATCGGCGTGCCCGATTTCGTCGCGATCGTGCTGCTGTTTTGGAACGTGCATCAACCGCGCAAGGTCGGCATGGGCATCGCGTTCCTGCTTGGGCTGCTAATCGACGTGCACGATGCGAGCCTATTCGGCGAGCACGCGCTCGCCTACACACTGCTGTCGTACGGGGCAATCATGGTGCACCGGCGCGTGCTGTGGCTATCGCTGGGTGCGCAGGTCTTCGTCGTGATGCCGCTGCTGATGCTCGCGCAGGCCGTGCCGTTCGCGATTCGGCTGATTGCCGGCGGTGCATTCCCGGGCTGGGGCTACTTGCTGGACGGCTTCGTCGGCGCGCTGCTGTGGCCGGTTGCCAGCGTGCTACTGCTGTTGCCGCAGAAACGCGCGGCCGACCACGACGACACGCGACCGATTTGACCGGGGCCCGCTCGCAGATGACGCAGTTCAACCATCCCCGGCAGGCACTGGCGCGCTTCAAGCTTCGTGTGGCCGCCGCGGGCGTGTTCGTGCTCGCGTGCTTCGCGCTGATCGGCTGTCGCTTTCTGTATCTGCAAGTCTGGAACTACAACAAATACTCGCTTCAGGCTAACGAAAATCGCATCTCGGTCGCGCCGATCGTGCCGAATCGCGGCATCATCATCGACCGCAACGGCGTGGTGCTTGCGAAGAACTACTCGGCCTACACGTTGGAGATCACGCCATCGAAGATCGACGGCACACTGGATGAGGTCATCGAGCAGCTGTCGGACGTGGTCAATATCGATGCGCGCGACCGCCGCCGCTTCAAGAAACTGCAGGAGGACTCGAAAAACTTTGAGAGTCTACCGATTCGCACGCGATTGACCGACGACGAAGTGGCCCGCTTCACCGCGCAGCGCTATCGGTTTCCGGGTGTGGAAGTGCGCGCGCGGCTGTTCCGGCAATACCCGCTCGGTACGACCGCGGCGCACGTGATCGGCTACATCGGCCGTATTTCACAGCGCGACCAGGAGCGCATCGACGCGGCCAGCGAAAAAAACGACAGTGACCCGGAACACTACGATCCGCGACTCGATGCGAACAACTACAATGGCACCGACTATATCGGCAAGATCGGCGTCGAACAGAGCTACGAGACCGAGTTGCACGGCGTGACGGGCTTCGAAGAAGTCGAGGTGACCGCGGGTGGCCGCCCGGTGCGCACGCTGTCACGCACCCAGGCCAAGCCCGGCAACAATCTGCGGCTGTCACTCGATATCGGCCTGCAGCAAAGCGCGGAACAGGCATTTGCAGGCAAGCGCGGCGCGCTGGTCGCCATCGAACCGTCGACGGGCGACGTGCTTGCGTTCGTGTCGTCGCCCAGCTTCAATCCAAACCTGTTCGTCGATGGCATCGATCAGCCAACCTGGGACGAGTTGAATACGTCACCCGACCGGCCGCTGCTGAACCGGCCGCTACGCGGCACCTATCCGCCTGGCTCGACATACAAGCCGTTCATGGCGCTGGCCGCGCTCGCCACGCACAAGCGTACGCCGAATTGGGGCTTCCAGGATCCTGGCTCGTACACGTTCGGCGGCCACACATTCCGCAACGACGTGCCACAGGGACAGGGCTGGGTCGACATGTACCGTTCGATCGTCGTGTCCAACGACACGTATTACTACATGCTCGCGCACGATCTGGGCGTCAACACGATTGCGAGTTTTATGAAGCAGTGGGGGTTCGGCCAGCAGACCGGCATCGACGTCGAGGGCGAAGCACGCGGTGTGCTGCCGTCCACCGACTGGAAGAAACGCGCCTATCGCAAGCCCGAGCAGCAGCGCTGGTACGAAGGCGAGACGATCAGTCTCGGCATCGGCCAAGGTTACAATTCGTATACGATCCTGCAACTCGCGCACGCTGTCGCGACGCTGGCGAACAACGGTGTGGTCATGAAACCTCACTTGGTCAAGGATGTCGAGAACCCGATCACGCGCGAATTCCGGCTGACGGTGCCCAAATCCAGTGGCCGCATCCAAGGCATCACGCAGGCGGACCTCGACGTCGTCAAGCACGCGATGAAAAACGTGATGGACAGCCCGTCAGGCACCGCGTACAAAATCTTTGGTAACGCACCCTATACGTCGGCCGGCAAGACTGGTACGGCGCAGGTGTTTTCGCTGCAGGGCCAGAAATACCGTGCGCATGCGCTGGCCGAGCACCTGCGTGACCACGCGCTGTTCATCGCTTTCGCGCCGGTCGAGCGCCCGCAGATCGCGCTCGCATTGATCGTCGAGAATGGCGGCTGGGGAGCCCGGGCGGCCGGCCCAATTGCCCGCAAAGTGCTTGACTATTACCTGATCGACCGCGTCAAGCCCGGTGCCGAAGCCGCCTCCGTCGCGATGGCAGCGTCGGCGACCGACCTCGGCGGCACGCCGGTGATCGGCGGCGCGCAAACCCCAATACAAGCCGCGCTGCCGGCGTCGGTGGTCAGCAGCAGCGCCGCCTTCGCGCCACAGGCGGCATCGAACCCGGCCGTCGCAGCGGCGGTGACGTCTGCGTCGGTGCTCGCGGATGCGGCGCGCAAGAGTACTCGCAGCGATCCGCCACGCGGCGCTGTGGGCGCTGTGGGCGCGTCAGCGGCAGGCGCCGCGGGCGGTGGTACCGCCACCCCGGACACCGGCAGCGGCGACGATATGCCCCCCGCCCAACAACCGATACCCGGTCCATACGAGCCCCCGTCGGAACAGGGGCCGCGTGCGCCGGCCGACACGCCAGCCACGTTGAATCGATCCGGGGGCGCGCATGGCGCTACCCCGGCGCACTAGGAGTCGCCATGCCCATCGAGCCTCGCGTGCTGATTGGACGCGCAAAACGGATGTTCGCCGGCTTCGACAAGCCACTTGCGTTGATCGTCTTCTTGTTGCTATGCGTGGGTCTGCTTACGCTGTACAGCGCCAGCATGGACGTACCCAGACGCGTCGAGGACCAGGTCCGCAATATCTTGCTCACGTTCGTGCTGATGTGGGCGATCGCGAACGTACCGCCGCAGACGCTGATGCGTTTTGCCGTGCCCGCCTACTCGTTCGGCGTGGCACTGCTCATCGCCGTGGCGCTGTTCGGCTTGACTAAGAAAGGCGCCAAACGTTGGATCAATGTCGGCGTCGTGATTCAGCCATCTGAAATCCTGAAAATCGCCATGCCGCTGATGCTCGCGTGGTACTACCAGCGACGCGAGGGCGTGATACGGTGGTACGACTACCTGATCGGCCTGATCATCCTGGCAGTGCCGGTCGGGCTGATCGCCAAACAGCCCGACTTGGGTACTGCGATCCTGGTGCTGTCCACGGGACTGTTCGTGATCTACTTCGCGGGCTTGAGTTTCAAGCTAATCGTGCCGCTGTTGCTGGCGCTGGTGATCGGCGTCGGCTCATTGATCGCAACCGAGGACCGGATTTGTCAGCCGGACGTGCAATGGGTTCTGCTGCACGACTACCAGAAGCACCGCGTCTGCACGCTGCTCGATCCGAGTTCAGACCCGCTTGGCAAAGGATTTCATACGATTCAGGCGGTCATCGCGATCGGCTCCGGCGGGGCCTTCGGCAAAGGCTGGCTCAAGGGAACGCAGGCGCACCTGGAGTTCATTCCGGAAAAACATACGGACTTCATTTTCGCCGTGTTCTCCGAAGAGTTCGGTCTAGCCGGCGGGCTCATGCTGCTGTTCCTGTACCTGCTGCTCGTCGCGCGTGGCCTGTACATCGCGGCCAACGGCGCCACGCTGTTCGGCCGATTGCTGGCCGGGGCGCTGGCGCTGTCCTTCTTCATGTACGCATTCGTTAATATCGGCATGGTCAGCGGTATTCTGCCCGTAGTAGGCGTACCGCTGCCATTCATGAGCTACGGCGGCACCGCGCTGATCACATTGGGCATCGCGACCGGGATGATCATGAGCGTGGCGCGACAAAAACGCCTGATGCAAAGCTGACGACGGCGCGTCGGTGCCCGGCCCTGGCGGCGTTCAGTCGCGGCTGATATCGGCCCAGCAGTTGGGCGTCTCGTACAGGCGTACGTTGGCCAGCCGCAGGTTGATGCCGTAATGCGCATCATAGACGTGGGCCAGGATCTCGAACGCCTTAGCAGCCAAATTCTCGACAGTCGGGATCCGGTCCAGCACGACCGTCTTGTGCTCGGGCAGCGTATCGAGGAAAGAACGGACCATCACATCCTGCTCATAGACGATGAACGCGTGATCCCACACGTTCACCAAGTGCTCCATCGCCAGCCGCTTCACGTCGGCAAAGTCCATCACCATGCCGCGATCCGGCGCGCCTTCCGTATCGACGAGTTCGCCTTGCAAGGTGATTTCCAGCACATACCGATGGCCGTGCAGGTTCCTGCACTGGCTGCGGTGATCCGGGATACGGTGGCCTGCGTCGAATGCGAGTTTGCGCGTGATAGTCAGCACGGTGGTCCAGCGCCTGGTTCAGGGAATATTCAAGTACTTATGCGTCTGCATCGACAGGCGCCATTGGGGATGCCGCTTGCACCAATCCACGGCCAGCTTCGTGTTCAGTTCGCGCGATGGACCATCCATCGGTTGCACGAGAAAGTGCTCGAAATCCAGCCGCGCGTATTCCGACAACTGCTGGTTGTCCTGCGGGATCACAACCTTCAGTTCGTTGCCGCGCGTCACCACGAGGGACGAACCAGCCTTCGGGCTTACGCAGACCCAATCGATGCCGGGAAGCACCGGCAGGGTGCCGTTGGTCTCGATCGCGATGACAAATCGTTCACGGTGCAGCGCGTCGATCAACGCCGCATCGAGCTGCAACATCGGCTCGCCGCCGGTACAAACGACAAAACGGTATTGTGCCGCAACCTCGCCAGGCGGCCACAGCGATGCGATCTTCGCCACCAGCGCATCGGCATCGCGATATTTGCCGCCGTTCTCACCGTCGGTGCCGACAAAATCGGTATCGCAAAAGCGGCACACCGCATCCGCGCGGTCCTGTTCGCGGCCCGACCACAGGTTGCAACCCGCAAAGCGGCAAAACACCGCCGGTCGACCGGCATTGGCGCCCTCTCCCTGCAACGTGTAGAAGATTTCTTTGACCGCGTACGTCATTTCACTGCCTGCCCCTGAAGCGTCAAAGCGACGCGGGATCAACACGCCCGCCATGCCGGAATGCGTGGTAGCCGCGTGCGCGCAACCTACATGCCGGACACTCGCCGCAACCGAAGCCCCAATCGTGCAATTCAGCCCGCTCGCCGACATAGCATGTATGCGTCTCAACGCGGATCAGCTTGATCAGCGCTTCGCCGCCGATCGATTCCGCAAGCCGCCAAGTGTCCGCCTTGTCCAGCCACATCAGTGGGGTTTCGAGCACGAAACGCTGGTCCATGCCCAGATTCAGCGCCACTTGCAGCGCCTTCATCGTGTCATCGCGACAATCTGGATATCCGGAAAAATCAGTTTCGCACATGCCGCCCACCAGCACACCGAGCCCGCGCCGGTACGCAACCGCTGCCGCGATCGTCATGAACATCAAGTTGCGGCCTGGCACAAATGTGTTCGGCAACCCATTGGCCTGGGTCTCGATCTGGATCTCGCGCGTCATTGCCGTGTCGCTGATTGCCCCCAGCACCGACAGGTCAACGCGATGGTCGTCGCCGAGCGTCAGCTTCCATTGAGGAAACGCGCGGATCAACGCATCGCGGAACCCGTCGCGGCATTCCAGCTCGACGCGGTGCCGTTGCCCATAGTCGAAGCCGATGGTTTCGACGCGATCGTAGCGCGAAAGCGCCCATGCCACACAAGTGGCCGAGTCCTGTCCACCGGAAAACAATACGAGCGCGCCGCGTTGGGCGTCTGTCCGAGTCACCGTGGCACTCCTTCGATCAGATGCAGGCAGTATAGGCCGGCGCCGCGCGGGCCACTGCGCGCGAGTGTTTACCGGTCATCGGCCTGCCGGAGGACGGCGCAAAACGATGGATTTTATCATGCGGAACTGCTGGGCGCAGGCACGCTCAGCGGCGCGGCGCCCTGCGCGCGCAGCCGCGTGGCGAGTGCCGTCATACGCCGGTTCGCTGCCTGCGGGGCGTATTCGTCCACGCGCGCCAAGCCTCGTGCCACAAGACGCTCGCGCAATGCGTGATGCGTCAGCACCTGCTCAAGCGCGCCGGCCATCGCGGCGGCATCGCCCACTGGCACTAGCAGTCCCGCATCGTCCGCAAGCAGCACACGCGGACCGGTCGGACAGTCTGTCGCCACCACTGGCGTGCCCAGCGCCATCGCCTCAATTAGCACCATCGGCAAGCCTTCATATCGACTGCTCAACACCATCGCTCGTGCATGTCGCATAAATGGGAAAGGGTTCGGCTGGAATCCGGCGAATATCACGTGGTCCGTCAATCCGAGGTGCCGAACCTGCGCTTCCAGTACCGGACGGTAAGGGCCATCGCCCACCAGCACCAGCCTCGTACCCTCCATGCACCCGCGCGCGAGCGTGCATGCATAAGCGTCCAACAACGTTTCGTGATCTTTTTGATCACCGTCGAGTCGCGCAACCGATACGATATACGGACGTGTCGGCAACTCGACCGATGCTTCAGACTGTGCCCGGATCACTGCAGGGTCGATGACGTTCGGCAATTCAATGACGTCGCGCAATCGCGCACCGAACATCTGCCGCGCCTCGCGCGCCATGTCCATGTTGAGTGCCGCGACCGCTGCGTAGCGCGCGTATTGACGTGCGAGCCGCCTGACCTTGGCCGGCCGATTGCCGAGCCGGGCCGCGAGGCTGAAGTGGCTGATACCAATCCATGGCTTGCCGCCGGCGCCCGCATGCTGGCGCAGCGACAGATCGAAGTCGCAGATCAAGTCGTAGTGAGCCGCAAGGGCGCGGATCCGACGCGCGAACACCTGTCGCAAGCACGGTCGCAACACCAATTGTTGCACGATACGGCCGATCCGGCTGAGCCGGCGTTGCAGCCGCAGCATCTCGAGCCGATACTGCCACGGCCGGTCGGCGAGAAAGTGCACGCGCACGTCGCCAGGCAGCTGCGCCCGGAAATGCTGTTCGAACTCCTCAGTCGGAAAACCGACGATCAAGTCGACGTCGAACGTGCCACGATCCAGCGCATGCAACCATCCCATCAGTGCGGTCTCGGTCCCGCCAAGTCCAAAATGGTGGATATGAAATGCGATGCGGGTGCGCGTGACCTCAGCCTCGCGCGCCGCATACCTGTCGTGCTGCATGATTCGGAGGATTCCTCGCCTGTCCGCGTTACCTGGAGCGCCGCATGCGCCGACAATGCAGGTCTCGCCTGCGTGAACAGGCGATCAATAAACAAAAACCCAAGAACTTTTCGGCTCTTGGGTTTTTGTCAATCAATCGGTGGTGGCCTGGGGCGGAATCGAACCACCGACACGCGGATTTTCAAAACGTACCGCAAGAACCACACCCTTGTCTGACAAGGCTCCGCGGCCTTCCAAGAAGCGAAAAGCGGCCTGAAATACTATATAACTCGGCACAATCCTGGCACAGCTCGGTTCATTTTTGGCACACGCTAGCTTAGCCGATTAGCCCTACCTGTCGCCGACATTGTAACAAAAGCCAGAAGTGGCCTCGGTTGTCATGAGCCCGGCGCACCCATGCTCGCGATGAATCGGAATGCTCGGTCACGTTGAGTCGGAATACCCACTCGACCAACTGCGGGCCGACACCGGGCGCACCGAAAGCTGAATGACGCGGTCACCGGCGTACGGTCAAGCCCCCCGCGAGGGGCGACGTAGGGTGGAGGAAGCGCTGCGATTGAAAAGATGATAAAATTGATGCTAAATTGCATCAAAATTAGAGGAGAAGTCTTCATGCGAACCACTGTCACCATTGACGATGCTCTTTACCAAAAGGCGCTGGAAATCGCCGATCCCAACATGGACAAATCGGACATCTTTCGTGAAGCCATCAAGACTTTCGTGAGGGTACAAGCAGCCAAGCGTTTAGCTGCGCTGGGCGGTACGATGACAGATATGCAAGACGTGCCACGTCGCCGTACGGAGCCAGGCGAAAGATGAGCGTACTCGTCGATACTTCGGTATGGGTGAGCCACTTCAGGAGCCGCAACAATGCTTTGATCGACTTGATCGAAGCCGACTTGGCACTGACTCACCCTATGGTCTTGATTGAGCTTGCCTGCGGGACACCCCCGGCTCCACGTGCCCAGACACTCAACGATATCGGGTTGTTGCAGCCCGCCAATCAAGCGAGCTTGACAGAAGTGATGGCGTTCATCGAACACGAAAAGCTGCATGGGCTTGGCTGCGGGCTAGTTGACATGGCATTGCTCGCTTCAACGTTGATCACGCCAGGCGCGCAACTATGGACACTGGACAAGCGCCTTGCCGATTTGTCGGCACGTTTTGGTGTGGCGCATCATTCCAAGTTGCACTAGAAAAGGGATTCGACGATTGGGGCGCCAAAGTACGACTCCGAAGCGAGCCGACATCAACGTGCTCGCGTGGCATCTTCTCAACCGGTCGCCGCGCAGTTTTTTCCTCGATGCCCTGGTAGCTAACGTGCGCCACGCAGCGTAGTTGTTCGCGCGCGTATATCAAGCGAACACTGCCTTCAGGGTTTTACCCACATCCCCCGCCTCTGTTTTTACGACCTCGGAACACAAAAAAGCCCAAGGGTTCGGCGCGGCGCTCGATGATGTGCGTCGGCGTACTGCCAAGGGCTCCATAAAGCAAACAATACCAAAGGATATTTCTCTTAGTGCAAGGCTATGTATGTCTTCGTAGCGCCGAATAGATGCATTGTGACGCAATGACGTGCATGAAAGCGCACGATTCCCGCACACTGGAAAATGTTTGGAAACCATGTCACAAGGGCTGGCGAGCTGTGCGGCATGGTGCTCGCGTAAGCACAGCCCGCAGGCGAGGAAAGGTCTCAAAATATCAAAAAGTTGACGCTCTTCCGAAGCGATGGCAAGCTATTTCAAGGTGCTGAACACACCTTTTCATAGGCGGAAAACCGCTCCCGTCAGTCAAGTGGCTTTTTTGCGTCCATAGGTTCCGTGTTGTCCTAGTTACGCTGGCAACACTTGCTTATGGCCGGGTGGCGCGCAGCTATACAAGACCCGTAGGGGGAAATCTGCGGGCGGCCCTACGACCGTGTTCAAGTGCCCGGCCGCCTCTCTGAACAGGAGGCGAAACTGAATGATTCGTAGGAAGCTAATATGGCCGCGTGCACCCCTTCTCTTCAACCCTTTCAATGGGATGAAATAGGTCTTCACAGGCGGAAAACTGCTCCCCTCAGTCAAGCGGCTTTTGCGTCCATAGGCTCCGTGTTGTCCTAGTTACGTAGGCAACACTCTTTTATGGCCGGGTAGCGCGCAGCTATACAAGACCCGCAAGGGGAAATCTGCGGGCGGCCCTGTGACCGTGTTCAAGTGCCCGGCCGCCTCTCTGAACAGGAGGCAAAATTGAATAAATTCACAGGAAGTCCCTATATCCACCGTATAAAGTTGACGCTCTTCCGAATCGATGGCAACCTATCGTGAGGTGCTCAACACACCATCACAGGCGGAAGCCGCTCCTGTCAGTCAAGCGGATTTTTTTACGCCCATAGGTTTTGCGCTGCCATCGCTACGATGGTCGCTTGCTTATGGCCGGGTGGCGCGCAGCTATACAAGACCCGCAAGGGGAAATCTGCGGGCGGCCCTGTGACCGTGTTGAAGCGCCCGGCCGCCTCTTTGAACAGAGGCAAATTCAACAAATTCACAGGAGGTCTCTCATGTCCTCCTCTCCCTCCAGTCTCTTCAATGGAGCGATATTAATCTTTCCCAGATTGTCCACATCAACGGCACTCCCTACGAGACGAAAGCCGCGATCGGCAAATGGCTCGAATACGCCGGTCTGCGTGATGCGATCAACAATCAAAAAGTTGACGCTCTTCCGAATCGATGGCAAGCTAATTTAAGGTGCTCAACACACCTTTTCGTAGGCGGAAAATCGCTCCCGTCAGTCAAGCGGCTTTTTTGCGTCCATAGGTTCCGTGTTGTCCTGGTTACGTAGGCAACACTTGCTTATGGCCGGGTGGCGCGCAGCTATACAAGACCTGAAAGGGGAAATCTGCGGGCGGCCCTACGACCGTGTTGAAGCGCCCGGCCGCCTCTTTGAACAGAGGCAAATTCAACGATTCGTAGGAGGCTAACATGGCCGCGTGCCCCCCTTCTCTTCAACCCTTTCAATGGGGTGAGACAGGTCTTTCCCAGATTGTCCACATCCACGGCATTCCCCAGGCGTTGGCGCTAATTGGCCAAGCCATGGCGCAATTGCAGTTGGAGGTGTGATATGCCGCTCACCCGACTACTGCCCCCTCTACGCGAGGTATCCGAGACCATCGCCAATGCCAGTCACGGGATCGATGCATTGTGCGAGTTGCTTAGCAAGACCGATACTGGACAGGTACATGCACAGTCGGTTTATCTATTACTGGACCCGTTGCGCCGTCAGCTGATAAGCGCATCGAGTGATCTAGACGACATGCTGTGAACTTTGCCGCCCCTTGCCATCGCGAGGGGCATCATGCGCATGAAAGTGCACCATTCGCGCATCAAACCGCATCATTTTGTTGCACGCTCAAATGTCCTCAGACCTACGCGGTGCGGGCCTTCCGGGCACATCCCAAATGCATTAAAAGTGCTGTGACAAGCGAAGCGGGCAGGCGAGGAGGGGACTGCGCGACGGCGGCTACAGCGCTCGCAGGTGCGCCCCCCTCATCCCTCTGAAATGGCCGCCGCGACGCGGCAGCAGGCTCCGCAGCGGCCTCGCGCGGGCCGGCTGACCCTGCGCAAGGCAATGAAAAGGCGACGGCACATAGACAGCGCGCGGGCACGCGAGCGCGCCGTGCCGAATATCATGAAAACCAGTGCGACGATCATGCACTGCTGACGGCCGCCGCAGGCGCCGCGGCTTGCGTCCCTCAGCGCACGGAACGGAGACAAGCGCGAGCAAGCAGTCGCGGCGATTAACGTTCGCATCGAGCGTACAAAGCTCGACAATCTTGGATACTGGCGTGCTGTCGGCGAAGGCGTCTGCGAGATGAAGATCGACGTTGGTCTAGGCTACCGCGCCTACTTCGTGCGGCGGGGCAAAATCATCGTCGTGCTGCTGTGCGGTGGTGACAAATCGACGCAGAAAAAAGACATCAAACTGGCGAAAAAGCTCGCCGGCGAACTGGAGGATTAAGTATGAAAATCAGCGAACTGACTGAATTCGACGGCTCGAAGTACCTGAAGGATGAAGAAACGGTTCGTCACTATCTGGCGCAAGCATTCGAAGATGGAGATCCGCGCCTGATTCAAGCCGCGCTCGGGAACGTCGCGAAGGCGCGTGGGATGACGGCGCTCGCGCGCGAGTCCGGTGTGAAACGGGAAGCGCTCTATCGCGCTCTGTCGGAAGGCGGAAACGCGGAGTTCGCAACGATCATGAAGGTTGTGCGCGCGTTGGGACTGCATTTGACCATCACTGCATCGCCCGTGCATGCGGTGGAGCCTGCGCCCGCGCCAACTCGGGCGCGCGTGTGTACCGCCGCGCACGCGTAACGCCCGCACGCTGACCGCGATCTTCACGAAGCCAACGCTAGTCGGTATCGTGTTCACTGACATTGAATCACTGGTTGTCGCGTTGGGGGGCAGCATCAACGAAGGCGCCGGCTCGCGCATTGCCTTCGAGTTGAACGGGACACACCGCTACCTGCAGCGTCCGCATCCGGGCAAAGAGGCAAAGCGGTATCAGGTGGAAAGTTTGCGCGACTGGTTCATCGAATTGGGAATCAAACCATGACCAATGCAATGACTTACAAAGGCTATTTCGCTCGCGTCGATTTTGACGGGCGAGACAACATCTTCATCGGCCACGTGCTCGGTGTTGACGACAAGATCAGTTTTCACGGCGAGACGGTTGCTGAACTGAGGCAAGATTTTCATGCAGCCATCGATCACTATCTTGAAGACTCGATGAGGAAGGCAAATGAACGCGAGAAAAAGCGCTTTGAGCAGCGACTTGGCAAAGGCTGACGCGCGCGGCGTCAAGCCAGCCGAT
This sequence comes from Mycetohabitans sp. B3, assembly GCF_021498065.1. Lineage (NCBI taxonomy): Bacteria > Pseudomonadati > Pseudomonadota > Betaproteobacteria > Burkholderiales > Burkholderiaceae > Mycetohabitans > Mycetohabitans sp. B3. The sequence goes on from NZ_JAHLKN010000039.1 coordinate 304,544, forward strand.
TATGAGGAAATCCCAGAACTCTGTGACGAGTTCTTCGAGCAAGCGGACGAACACCGCGCAGGCATACTCATGAAACGTGGTCGGGGCCGGCCAGCAGGATCAAAGAAGCAGCAGATAAACCTGCGCATCGACCTGGACGTGATCGAAGCCTACAAGGCACAGGGCGAAGGCTGGCAGACCCGCATGAATGAGGCCTTGCGAGACTGGGCGAAGAGCCACGGGATGATGCGTTAGGCCGATGCTGCGCCGATGGCTGGCGCGGCACCATTCGCGGCAGGCATATCGATCGCATACGGCACAAACTGCACGATTTCGTCACCCGCCCACTCGTTGAACGCGAGGAACTGCGCCTGCAATGGCACAATTTCATTGCGGCCGAACACCTTCGCGGCGGTGTCTGCTGCGCCAAAGCCGCCGGTGTTGCCCGGCACGATCCCCAGCAACTGTGGCGGCACGCGGTGCGCAGCGAGCAGATCATCGCGTGTGACGTTCTTGATATTGAAGAACTCGTCTTTGGCAGCCACTTCCGACACCGGAATCAGCTGGATCCCGTCTTTCTTGCCATGGGGCGCGTAGTAAAAAAGGTTACGGAAATTGCCCGGCCCCTTCGCGCTTTTAAGCGCGGCGCGCATGTCGTCGATGTCGTCCTGATTCTGTGCCGGATCGGTCACGTACAAGATGAAACCGGCATGGCTGCCGTTCTCGTAGTAGCGACGACGAAAGAGCGTCGATGACTCGTTGAGCCACGCCGCGTGTAGCGCGCCGAGGTACTCGGGCAAGCCATACACTTCCTGATTTACGTCCGGCTCGGCCAAATGGTGGATTGTGCCGGGCGTAAATTCGTGCACGGGCCGCCATCCATCTGTCTGTGCATACCGCTCCAGGTCCGTTGCGCGACGCACGTACTTGGCCGGCACCGCTTCGAATTTGAGCGTGCCGCCCAGCCGGTTCGTCTGCCGCTCGATATACCCGTTGCCGAACATCAAAAAATCGAGCGCCCAGCGACGGAACGTGTCGCGCGACAGCAGCCGGTGCGGCACGAACGTGGACGCGAGCACATTGCGCTTGAAGTACAGCGCTGATGCGTGATGCGTGCCAGCCCGGAACGACTTCGCTAAGCCCGACCAGCTCACCGGCGGCTCGTACCATCCATTGACGGTCGCCAACTCCGTATAGTCGAGCAGCTCGGCGCGATTGAGCACCGGCACTGGATCGCCAAACGTGAAGGCGCTCGCCCGGCCAGGACGGCGTCGAGCCGACAGGTTGCGAGCGCGCCGTTGCCGCTCAGTTTTTCCCATCATGAACAAATCTCCATAAATCCAGCATGACGAGCCGCCATGCCTTCGAGCGGCTCGTTCGATATCGCGTGCAGCACTGCCCAGGCGAGATCCGCGTGACCGGTTTGCTCGCTACGGCTGGCCTCATACGTCACCTGACGGCCGCTGGCGGTCAGCGTCTTGCGAATGGCCATAAACGACTGCGCCATGTCGGTCCAACCCGCATCGAACTGCAACCGGGCATGGCCCACCACCGACAGCCCTTTGAGCACGAGCCGGCCCTTCACTTCCGGCGAGTAATTAAACGCAACCACCCGCGGGTAAAACTGACGCACAAGCTGATAGACGCCCTGCCCGATGCCAGTCGTATCGATCGCCATATACGTGACGGTGTAACGCTGCGTAATCTGCTCGATGCTGCGCGCCTGCGCTTCGAAGTCCAGGCCGCGCCACTGGTGCTTTTCCAGTATGCGGAACGGACCGTCGGCGACGAGCGGCGGCGCCACGACAACGCACCCGGCCGAATCCCCCGACAGCGCCGGGTCGTAGCCCACCCACACCGGACGATCACCGAACGGGCGCGCCGCGAGCGGTTTGAAGTCGTCCGCCCACTCCTGCCAGGAATCGACCATGCAGCGCTGCAGGTCGGCGAGCCGGAAAATTGACGCGGTGTCGTCGATGAACTGGCACATTAGCAAGTTCGCATACTCGTCGGCGCTGTACTCATCACGCAGCTCGGCCAAGTCAAAGAGCGTGCAGCCGGCCGCCGCCGCATCCTCGACGGTGACGATCTGACGCCACTGCCGGTCCTCGCACAGCCGACCACCGGCCAGCGCTTGATGTGAGATGTCGAGGTGGAGGTGCTCGGCCTTTGCTCGTCCGCGGTTGCGGTGCTCGCCACTCCAAAACGGATACGCTTCATGGCTCATGCTCGATGGCGTCGAAAAGTAGGTCTTGCGCCAGTGCTGATGCATCGCCATGCCGGAGGCGACCTTGTTTAACTCGCGAAAGCGCGGCACCCAAAAGTACTCGTCGAAATAGAAGTTGCCGTGATAGCTCTGGGCAGTACGCGCGTTCGTGCCGAGGAAATACAGTATCGCTTCGTTCGGCAACACGATCGGATCGCCCGTCAAATCGACGTCGGCTGCTTCGCGCGCGAACTGCGTGATGTACTGGCGGAACACATGTGCCTGCGCGCGACTGGCGGACAAAAAAATCTGGTTGCGTCCCGTGTCGAGCGCATCGACCAGCGCCTCGCGTGCGAAATACCACGTCGCGCCGATCTGCCGTGACTTCAGAATGTTGCGCGTGCGGTGCTGCCCGGCGCGCCACCACATCTTTTGGTAGTCGAACAGCGACGCGCGAAACGCGTCAACCAGGCTCTCGCGTTGCGCGTCACTGAAATCGTTACGCGTTGGCTTTTTCTTCGGCGCGGCATTACGTGCCGCGATATGAGGATTGAGATCCGCTTCCCGGCCACTTTCGCCGTACTTGCGCACGCGCGCAATGCGTTCGAGTTGGCGCATCAGTAGGTCAATTTCTTTGTAATCGGCGCCATCCTTCTTCTCCTTAGCGATCAGCGTGTTGACACGCCTCTCAGTCGTGAGCTCGACCGTATCGATCGGCGACGCCTTGTCCCAGCCGTCGCGCCGCTTCCACGATTCAACGGTTGCGCGCTTGAGATTCAGATGACGCGCGATGGACGACACGCGCCAGCCCTGCCAGTACAGCGCACGGGCTTGCTTGCGGGGATCAACAGGAGGCGGGCGATAGGCAATGTCCGACATGGCGCACAGCGTACCCGCGACACGCGCGCACGCGCAGCGGCGGCGCTACGTGCCCGGTGCGCACACCGACGCGCATCGTTGAATGTACATGCGCAAACCGCGACCATCTCCTCCACGCTACCTACCGTCCGTTACGCCTCCCATGCCAACCTTGGAACACCCTACCAGCAAGTCGAAGTGGTTTCGCATCGCCGTCGAAGGCGCGACCACCGATGGGCGCACCATCTCGCGCGAGTGGATTGCGCAGATGGCGAAGAACTACAGCCGCACGTTGTACGGTGCACGCGTGAATCTCGAACACATCCGCGGCGTGCTGCCCGATGGCCCCTTTAACGCGTATGGTGACGTGCTCGCACTTGAAGCGCGCGATGAGACCGGCGAGTTTGCCGGCAAGGTGGGGCTGTATGCGCAGATTGAACCGACGCCTAATCTGGTCGAGCTTACGCGCGCCAAGCAAAAGATTTATACGTCATGCGAGGTGGACCCGTCGTTTGCCGACACCAAGCAAGCGTATCTAGTGGGCCTGGCGGTGACCGACAGTCCAGCGAGTCTGGGTACCGAGATGCTCACGTTCGCCGCCAGCGCGCAAGCGAACCCGCTTGCGCCGCGTAAGCAATCGCCACAGAACGTGTTTTCCGAAGCGATTGAAACTGCCATGGAATTTGAGTCGACCGCCCTATCACAGGAGCGCAATGAGTCTGTTTTTTCAAAGATTGCCGACATTTTGGGGCTTATCAAAAAGAAGGGGCAAAGCGACGAAAACCGATTCGGCGATTTGACTCGCGCAATCGAGACCATTGCCGAGCACGGCCGCAATCAAGCCGAACAAATGGAGGCCTTGCATGCCCGGCTTGAGCAGCTTAACGCCGATGTCACCCGCGAGCGCAACGCTCATACAGCCACGGCCCAGGCACTGGCTGAGCTGACTGCCACGCTATCTGAGCCGAGCAACACGCCGCGCCCAGTGGCACTGGGTCAGCGTGGCCCAATCACCACCGATTGCTAACCCGCTCCTCTTTTACGTTTTCCGGAGACCGACTCCATGCGCAACACCACTCGGCAAAAGTTCAACGCGTTCACCGCCCAGCTTGCCGAACTCAATGGCGTGCCAAACGCAGCCGAGAAGTTCACGGTCGAACCCAGCGTGCAACAAACACTTGAGAATCGACTGACCGAATCGAGTGAATTCCTGCAACGCATCAACGTGATTGGCGTGGCCGAGCAGCAAGGCCAAAAACTCGGCCTGGGAGTGGGTTCACCAATCGCCAGCACGACCGACACGTCGGTCAAAGACCGCACGACGGTCGATGCTACGGACCTAGATCCGAGTGGGTACTTTTGCACAAAGACCGACTTCGATACGCACCTAACCTATGCGAAGCTGGACGCGTGGGCCAAGTTCGACGACTTTCAAATCCGCGTGCGCGATGCGATCGTCAAGCGCCAAGCGCTCGATCGCATTTGCATCGGCTTCAATGGTACGAGCCGCGCGGCGAGCTCCGATCGTCAGCAACACCCGCTATTGCAAGACGTCAACAAGGGCTGGTTGCAAAAGTACCGCGAACAGGCCCCAGAGCGCGTGCTCAGTGAAGGCAAGACATCGGGCAAGATCGCCATTGGTGGCACGGGCGCGGATTTTGCCACGCTCGATGCGGCCGTCTACGATGCGCTATCCAATCTGGTCGAGCCGTGGTACCAGGACGACACGGCGCTGGTGGTCATCTGCGGTCGAGGCCTGCTACACGACAAGTATTTCCCGATTCTGAACACGCAAAACGTGCCCAGCGAGCAAATGGCCGCCGACATGATTGTGGGCCAAAAGCGCATCGGTGGGCTGCCAGCCGTGTCGGTGCCGTACTTCCCCGCCAACGCGTTCCTGATTCAGCGGCTGGACCACTTGTCGATCTACTGGCAGGAAGGTGCGCGGCGCCGTGCAGTCACCGACAATCCGAAGCGCGACCGCATCGAGAACTACGAGTCGTCGAACGATGCCTATGTGGTCGAGGACTTTGGCTCGGGCTGTCTCGTGGAAAACATCGAGATTGCCGCCAAGCACGATGCGAGCGACGACACGAGCCGGGCTCGCACGAAGGATACGCCGTGACCAGTCTGGCCAAACGTCACATTGAGCGCGTGCGGGCTGCCAAGACGGCCACGCTGGCGCAGTCGGGCGAATCGCTCATCGGGGCAAGTCACTATGAGTTGATGCTGGCCAAACTCGCCAGTGACAAGCGACGCTTGAAGGCGATCCAGTCCGTGGCCCGCAAAATCGACGTGAAGCGCGAGGTGCTGCCTGACTATGCCGCCTATGTGGACGGTGCCCTTGCAGGCGGGCGCGGTGCGCAGGACGATGTGCTGATGACTGTCATGATTTGGCGCATCGACGCCGGCGATTATGCCGGCGCACTGGACATCGCGCGGTACGCGCTGCGGCATGGCCTGACGCTACCCGACCAGTATGAACGCTCGACGGCTGCCGCCATCGCCGAAGAGTTTGCAGACGCGGCATTGGCCGCACTACGCGATGGTGGCCCGTTCGACGCGACGCAGCTGGCCGAGGTACACGCACTCACGCAGTCGTGCGACATGCACGATCCGATCCGCGCGAAGCTGCACAAAGCGTTGGGGCTGCTGGACATGCGAGCCATCGGTCGCGACAGCCTGGATGACGCCAGCGATCGAGCGCGAGCGCAGGCGGCCTTGGCGAGCCTGCGCGAGGCATTGCGGCTCGACGCGCGATCCGGCGTAAAACAGAGCATCGCTCGACTCGACTCGATGTTGAGCGCCGCGCACGGCTTAGCCGCGCGTTCGTAACGAGCCCCTACGGCCATGGCGGCACCGGCGTTCCTTCGCCACACCTGACGGCAACGCGAGGCGAACGTCGGTCCACCGCCATCTACCGACCTCGAAACCATGAGCGGCTTTTTTGCCATCCCCGATACGCCCGGTCGCGCGGTAGCGCGCCCGCCCGCTACACCAGGCACCGTCGCCAACGACGGTTGGTTTCCTGATATTGATCTCGCCGGCCTGCGCGATGCGATGCGGCTCGATGGCACGGTCACGGACGAACGGCTGCGCCTAGCCACACTGGACGCGCTCGCCAGCGTCAATGACGAATTGGCAACGTGGCAGACCGCCCAGGTCGCGGCCGGCCACGCCGATCTAGCCAGTGTGCCAGCACCGCACGTCAATGGTGTCAGCGTGCACGTCGTGCGCTATCGCCGCGCGATTTACCACCGCGTGCGAGCCGACGTGTTGGAGCAGTATCGCGGCTACGACATGACCAAGGCCGGTGCCAGTCGCGCTGAAGATGTCACAGACGCGATCAGCGAAGCGCGGCGCAATGTGCGATGGGCAATCAGCGCGATTCGCGGCATCCCGCTGTCAACGATCGAGTTGATTTAATGAAAGTCATCTCACGCCAAGGCGACACGCTTGACGCGCTGTGCTGGCGCCATTACGGACGCACCGATGGCACCGTCGAAGCCGCGCTGCAGGCCAATCCAGGATTGGCGGAGCTGGGCGTGATATTGCCGATCGGCACCGTCGTCGAGCTGCCCGACGCAAGCGCAATCGCAAGCACCGCGCCACTTGTGCAACTGTTTGATTGACAGAGGACCTGTCCGATATGGCCGAACCTAACACCACTACCGCAGCGGCGTTATCCGTTGTGATCGGCATCGTCAGCGTTGTGCCTGGCGTCGACGGTAATGCACTGATTGGTGCCTTCACCGGCGCGGCCCTCGTGGTCGTTTCCTCGAAGGATATGGGGTTATTGAAGCGCACCGCGTATCTACTGATCTCGCTGGTGATGGGGTATCTCGCCGCACCGGAAATTGTGCATGCCACACCGATACGATCGAGCGGCGTGGCCGCGTTCTTCGCTGCGGCACTGGTCATCGTCGTGACGCTGCAATTGATCGAACGAATCCGGTCCGCGGACTTGTTCGCGTTTTGGCGCAAGGAGCGCTAAGCATGCCAACGCTTGCGCTGATTACGCTCGCCGCGCATGGTGCCGCGCTACTGCGCGTGCTGACCTATCGCCGCGTGGGCGCCCGACACCGGCCGGGCATCGCATGGCTGGCGTGGACGCTCGCAGTCGCCCTAGGCGGCTCGATCATCGATCGGCTGCTACAAGAGCGTCCGACGGATTGGTTTGACGCGGCCACGGCCGTCTTGCTTGCCGCGTTCACGTGGGCCGTGCGCGGCAACGTCGCGCGGCTGTTTGGCGCTGGAGCGCATACGCGATGAAGCCGCTGCGCCTGGGCGATCAAGGGCAAGACGTCGCACTGCTACAGCGGCGGCTGATCCGCGCCGGCTACGGGCCGCAACTCACGCATGTGTACGACGCCGCAACTGAGGCGGCCGTCACGGCCTTGCAGATTCACACCGGCCTTGTCGTCGATGGCATCGCCGGCCCCAAGACCCTAAGCGCCCTGGCGCGTGGCGAGCGCCATCGGGCGCATTTGAGCGACGCGGATTTGCAGCGCGCGGCCCACACGCTCGGCGTGTCCATGGCTTGCATTCGCGCAGTCAACGAAGTCGAATCGCGCGGCGCCGGCTTTTTGCCCGACGGCAGACCCACGATCCTGTTCGAGCGGCACGTGTTTTGGCAGCGACTAAAGGCGCGCCAGCTGGATCCGGCGGCGCTCACGGCGAAACACCCAAACATCGTCGCCCCGGTGCGCGGCGGCTACCACGGCGGCGCGGCGGAGTACACGCGACTGGCGATCGCTGCTCAAATCGAGTCAGTCGCTGCGCATGAGTCGGCCAGCTGGGGCGCGTTTCAGATACTGGGCCAGCATTGGGCGCGGCTCGGCTACGCGAGCGTCGACGATTTCGTCGATCGCATGCAAGCAAACGAGGCCGAGCAGCTGGACGCGTTCGTGCGCTTCGTGGCGGCGGACCGCCGGCTGCTCGCCGCGTTGCGTGGCCGTCGATGGGCGCAGTTTGCGCGACTCTACAACGGCCCCGGTTATAGCCGCAATCTGTATGACACAAAGCTTGCGCAAGCCTATCGCAAGTACGCGCGGGCCACCGAACTCGCCGCATGAAGGAGACCGCATGAGATGGGCGCCTTTTCGATGGACGCTGGCCGCCGCCGCGCTGCTGGCGATGGTTACCGAGTGGCACGTCATCGGTACACTGCGCGCGCAATTGGACGGGGCGCGCACCGCTGAGCGGCGTGCCCTCCAGATGCGCATCGAGCGTGACGCGATTATCGAGCGACTGTTGCGCGATGCACGCGAGAAGGACGCGCAGCGTGCGCAACTCGAACGCACGCGCGCGGCGATCGACACGACGCTCGCAGCCTACCAAAAGGCCTTTCGGAGATTGATCGATGACAACCAGGCCGTTCGCTCCTGGGCCGCTACTACTCTGCCTGACGATGTTGTGCGCCTGCACGCCTGCCCCGCCATTACCGGCGCCAAAGATTACACTGAACGAATGCGCACGCGTGTCACCGTGCACGATGCCGTCAATGGCGCCGCGCACGAACGGTGAATTGGCTGAGTCGCTGAGCGCGGCCCGCGCCGCGTGGGCCGCCTGTGCTGCGCAGGTTGACATGATCGTCGAGTGTCAGGTTGCCCATCGCGATGAATAAGCCAGCGAGCTTGCGCGCTGCGCTCGTGGCCGCCCTCCCGCCCTTGCAATCGGCACCCGACGCGTTGAGCGTATTCATTGACCACGGCACGCTAGTGGCCACCGGTACGCGCTCGCTATCGTTTGAGTATCGGTATGTACTGAATGTGCTGCTCCTGGACTATGCAGGCGACGCCGATGCGGTAATGGTAGCCATCATTGAATGGGTACGTGCGAACCAGCCCGATTTGGTCACCCACGCCGAGGCACGCGAGGACGGCATCACGTTCGAGGTGGATCTACTGAATCACGAAACGGCGGATCTATCGATCAAGCTTAAACTCACCGAGAGCGTCGTGGTGCGCACCGATGCGGCGGGACGACGCGTGATCGAGCATGTCGACGACACGATCAACGCAGCTGAGACGCAAACTTGGGTCGCGCCATCATGGACGAGCTAACCGCACTCGAACAGTGGGCCGGCGCGCTGCTCGCACGATTGTCACCGGCCACACGCCGCGCTGCGCTACACGACGTGGCGCGGGCGCTGCGGCAGGCGCAAAAAGCGCGCATTGCTGCACAACGCAATCCCGATGGCACCGCGTACGCGCCACGTAAGGCGCGCACCAACGCCCAGCGATTGCGCAACAAGCGCGGGCGAATTAAGCGTACGATGTTTGCGAAGTTGCGCACCGCGCGGCTAATGCGCACCGAGGTGAACAAGCATGAACTAGCCGTCGGATTCGTTGGCCGTGCCTCGCGCATCGCCCGCGTACACCAGTTCGGCGAACGCGAGCAGGTTACACCACGTGGACCGTACTACCATTATCCAGCGCGCCGGCTACTTGGCTTGACCGACGCCGAGCGAAAGCTGATTCGCGAGCGACTGCTGGCCCATATAGGTCGATAACTGGCTGCTTCTGCATGCCATGGCCCCTAGCTGGTTAACCCGTTACTTCTGCTCGACCCGCCAACGGCTGTGCGCCGTCATGGCTTAGCCTAAGGTCCTAATCGACAACGCGTGATCCGCCTAAAATCTAGCGAGTGCGGCTCATGATTATGTTTATTCGCCTGCTTTCATCTACATTACGGCGCGGCATCGCTTTGCGCTGCGTGTGTCTAACCTCTTGCTGAACTTGCGAATGGACTTCGATCTAAATGCTGCTTTAAACCATCACCAGGCCTACATCTGCGCGTTGGAAACGTGCCCGCAATCCGCCGCGTCAGCACCACCGCCATTGAAGCCGCCAAGCAGTGCCTTGACTAACACGTCAGCCAGCCGGCGCACGACATACCGCGACTTGCCAGCCGAAATTCTTCAACAAGTGGCTGATCACATGCCGGCTGACGACATCGGCAATCTGTCAACGGTGAACAGCCAGACCTATCAGGCGCTGCAAGAAAGGCGACTGAGCTGGCTCTGCCACCAACGCATTTCCCATATCAGTGCACTGAATCGCACGTCGGTACAACAGTTATTGATCGAAATTGAGCGTATTGGCACCGACTTCCTGCGCGCTGAATTGCTTCAGGCGCTGTGGCTACGGATAAAAAAACAGTACGTAGTGAAGCCCGAGGTATTCATACCGGTCTTCCAAGCCGCAGGCCGTATTCCAAAGCAAGGCTTGCAGGTACAAAAAGACATGATTAAGGGCATACGGGCGATTCCGATCCAGCACCAACGCAATATGTACAGGTTCGTATATGCAGACGCCGAACGACGCTCCCCTGAACAGGGCAGTACCTGGGGGGCGGTTGCGTCGCTGCTAGACAGCTACGTTTATGAAGCGCAGTTTGACCCACCGCAGATTGAAAGCGAATATCGGGCTTTTCTGGGCCGACTTCCCGCATTGGACACATCCGGACAAGCGGAATTGATAGCGGCATTAGCCACGCAGCTGGGAGCATTCTCAAATCGTCCCTCGCCCGAATATCCTCCTCATAGTAATGCTTTTACAAGCGCGACAATTATTGAATTATACGAAACACTGTTCCAATGGATGCAACGCTTGCCAGCGTCGCATCGGGGCGCGCCAATCGGCGAACTAGCCAATCGAGTATGGATGTTGCCAAAGGCACAAAGGCCAGTGTACCTCGCCCATCTACGGCATTTGACGCTGTCACTGCCGGATCATCAATTAGGCAGCGCGTTACACTACCTACCAGGTGCTGTAATGATGCTTCTACCACCCGATCAACATGCGCATGAGCTTTCGCTGCTCGAACCCGCCCTGCAGCGCGTGCTACCTGCGCAGCGCGATCTAGTGGTTCTCGGGCTGCTTGAAGAAACATCGCGGTTGAACGACGTGCTGTTAAAGCAGGTATGGCAGCGCGCAATGCGCTTGCTGGACGGCAGCAAGGGACCCGGCATAGCGGAAGCGTTCCACCATATCCACATATGGACTGGACTGAAACTCAATAGCCAGCAATGGGAAGCCGCAAAAACTGAAATGAAGGCCTTCTTCGCGCGTAACCAATTCGATCAGGCAACCTACAATGAGATGCTGAACTCTGATAACTATAGTTGGTTCCGCATGTATCAGACACCGTAATTGGCTTGCGGCCGCGATGCTGCACCAAAACGCCCACGCGCGCTGGTCCATATTGTCGCACTCAAAATCCTCATAGACCGCCTTTGTGCCACCGTGGATGTACTTGCGCATCGGCGGCTGTGCACGCGTGCTCGCATGCAAGCCGCCCGACGAATACGGCGGGTCAGTGAGGACCATATCAATCGACTGGTCGGGCAATTCGCGTGCAAAGTGCAGCGCGTCGCTCGAATGCAGTCGATTGACGATCTCAGACAGCGCGTTGGAACAGATAGACGTAGAACTCATGCGAATCAAGCGATAAAGCACGATGGGGCCGCATTGTCTGATCGGTGCAGGTGCCGCTGCACGATGCGCCGGCTGTGTGGGCCGCCGCGACATAGGCCAATGCGTGCACCGTGCTCGCGCGCCCGGCAACATGGGCGACATGGATGCCAACGAACTGTGTCGCCTGATCGTCAACCTGGTCCGCAAGGGCGTGGTGCTGGACGTCAATTGCGCGAGCCACCCGCCGACCTGCCGGGTGGCCGTCGGTGACGTGACCGATGCGCAGCGCGCAGGCTTGCAGACCAACTGGATTCCGTGGATGACGCTTGCGGCCGGCACCACGCGCGAGTGGCTGCCGCCCACGAAGGGTGAGCAAGTGCTGCTGCTGTGCCCGATGGGTGACCCTGCACAAGGCGTCGCGCTGCGCGGGCTGTTTTCGGACTGCGTTGACACGCCGTCGCGTGATCCGGCCGTGCACACGCGCGTGTATCCGGATGGCGCATGCGTTCGCTACGACCATGCGAGCCACACACTGAGCGCCACGTTGCCTGACGGCGCCTGTGTACAAATCGTGTCGCCCGCTTCCGTCACCGTGCACACGGGCACCGCGATCGTCAAAGCCGATTGCATCACGCTCGACGCCGAGCAAACCACTTGCACCGGCGCGCTGCTCGTTCAAGGCCCCTTCACGTTCGAATCGGGTATGACGGGGCAGGGCGACCAAGACAGCGGATCCGGCGCGACGATGACCATCGATGGACAAGCGCACTTCACCGGCGACGTCACGTCACAAGGCGTGAGTCTGCCACGCCACACGCACCGCGATCAGGGCGACGGGCAACTGGTGAGCGCGCCGCAATGAAAGGCATGAACGCGACCACGGGACGCACCGTCATCGGCTTAGCCCACCTGTACCAGTCGATTGCGCGCATCATCACCACGCCGCTGGGCACGTGTCTTCAGCGCCGCACATTCGGCTCGGACGTACCAGAACACGTTGACGCGCCCAACAACGGCACGACGCGCACGCGGCTGTACGCGGCGATTGCCACCGCACTGATGCGTTGGGAGCCACGACTAATCCTCACGCGCGTGCAGCTAAGCGGCGAGCCTGCCGAAATGCGAGCGGGCAGGCAGATGGTCGATATTGAAGGCATGACGGCCGAGACCGGCGAAGCGTTCAGTGTGCGTGTGCCGATGTCCGCTTCGGGTTCGGAGCGCCGCGCATGAGCACCACCCCGATTGACCTGTCGCAGCTGCCCGCGCCCGATGTCATCGAGCCGCTCGATTACGAGACGCTGCTCGCGCAACGCAAGGCGCGGCTGATTGCGCTGTACCCGCCCGACGAACAAGCACAGGTTGCCGCGACGCTCGCGCTCGAGTCCGAGCCGATGGTCAAGCTGTTGCAGGAAAGCGCGTACCGTGAACTGATACTGCGCCAGCGCGTGAACGATGCGGCGCGCGCGCTGCTGCTCGCGTACGCGACCGGTGCCACGTTAGACCACTTGGGTGCACTGTTCGATGTCAAGCGGCTGCTCATTTCCGCCGGCGACCCTCCAGCCGGCCGCGATCCGGTGTATGAGGATTGCGACGATTACCGCGAGCGTATCCAACTGGCGCCGCGCGGTTTTTCAGTGGCCGGCCCGCTTGATGCGTACGTTTTCCACGCGCGCTCGGCCGATGGCCGCGTGCTGTCAGCCGACGCGTACAGCCCGTCGCCGTGCGTGATGGTCGTCACCATTCTGTCGCGCGAAGGTGACGGTACGGCCAGCGACGCGCTGCTGGCCGTCGTGCGCGACGCGCTGGAGAAGAAACGCCCACAAACGGATGAAGTGATCGTGCGCAGCGCCAAGATTGTCCCTTACACGATTCGCGCGACGCTGAAATTCTTTAGTGGCCCAGACCGCGCGGTGGCCCTCGCAGAAGCGAACCGGCGCACCGCGCAATTCGCGCGCGACATGCATCGCATCGGCCGTGAGGTCACGAAAGATGGGTTGTATGCGTCAATGCGGGTGGCCGGTGTGCAGAAAGTGTTGCTCGACACCCCCGCTGACGGCGTAGCGGTGGCCCGCGACGAAGCGGCCTATTGCACCGGCATTGAGCTCATCGACGGTGGGGTGGCCAATGAGTGAGCTGCTGCCACCGAGTGCGACGCGACTGGAGCGGCGTCTTGCCACCACGAATGCACGCCTGTCGGACATCGCAGTGCCGCTGAGCACGCTGATGAACGCCGACGCGGTGCCGCTCTCGTTACTGCCGTGGCTGGCGTGGCACCTGGGTGTTGACACGTGGAAGGACTATTGGCCCGAATCGGTCAAACGCGCGCGTGTAAGTGCTGCGATTCGCATCGCCCGCCAAAAAGGCACGGCCGAAGCCGTGCGGCAAGTGTGCGCGTCGTTTGGCGCGCATGTCGCGATGCGTGAATGGTTCGAGCAAACCCCGCGGGGCAAGCCCGGCACGTTCGAGATTGTCATGACCGTGGGCGAGCGCAGCGACCTGCCCTGCACGGCACAGTACGTGGCCGACATCATCGCCGAAGTGGATCGCGTCAAGCGCGGCAGCGCGCACTACACGTTCACGCAGCACACGGTGCGCGCCGGAACCATGGTCGTGGTCGCAGCGACCCGCATTGGGCTGTACCGGCGTCTTTTTCTCTCGGATGTTTGACATGACAGGCACGCTTATTACGGTCGCCGACGCGTTTCGCGCTGCACTGATCGCGCCCGGCCACACGGGCACCACGGCGCACCGGGTCACGCACATTGGCTTGTGCACCGCGTCGTTTGATGCGTCGAACCGGTCACTGACGCAGCTGCCCTATGAACTTAAGCGTATTGATACGTTTGGCGGGCAACTGATCGACGCGACGACGATCCACATCACGATGCACGACGACTCGCCCGATCAGTATGCGCTGTACGGGTTCGGGCTCTACCTTGAGGATGGCACGCTCGCCGCGTATTACAGTCAACCGGTCGGGCACGGCCCGATCATGGAAAAATCCGCAGCCGCCACGCTGCTGCTGTCCACTGATATCCGCTTCGTAACGATTGATGCGGCCACGCTCGAGTTTGGACCGGCGTCATTCTTAAACCCGCCGGCGACGACTGACGCGCGCGGGGTGGTCGAGCTTGCGACACAGGCCGAAGTCAACGCCGGCAAAGATGACTCGCGGGTGCTCACGCCGCGCACCGCCGCGCGTCGCTATGCCCCGCGCGATTGGGTGCTCACGCATGCGCTACCACTGCGGGGGGAACTTGATGCGCATGCGGACCTGAACACGCTCGTTACCTCGGGCATCTATCATCAAACGTATCAGGCTGGACACGCGGCGGCCTCCTTAAATTACCCCATCCCGGTGCCAGGCCGGCTGCAAGTGTATGCGGCCGGGCGCACCGTGTACCAAACCTATTCGCTGTTTAACAGCAGTGTGCATTACACGCGCGTGCGCTACAACGGCTTATGGGGCACGTGGCGACGCCTATTGGATGATTCCTCTGACGTGCTGGTCAACGGCATCGGCGCGTTTTATGGCGCGCTCACCGACCTGCCCACGCCGCGCGCGGGCGTGATAGTGGGCGCCAACAGCGGGGGACGCATTGCCTTTCACTGTCCGCACGCGCCAACAGACCAGCAGGTCTGGGACGTGAAGACGAGCACAAATGCGTTCGACGCGCGCCTACTTGACGACACCGGGGCCACGGTCCGCCCTTGGCTAACGGTCAATCGTACGGGCACGAGCGTCACGACAGTGCAGCTCGCACGCAGCGGCGGACGCGTGTTGATCGGCGAAGGCGCCACCGACGACGGGGCGAGCACGCTGCAAGTGGCCGGCACCGTAACCGCCGCCACCCCACCGACAGGGGACATGTCACACAAGCTCGCGACAACGCAGTTTGTCGCCAACGCGATCCGTGAGGCGTCCATCGGTCAAATCATCATCGAGGCGCGCACCACCGTGCGGGCGGGCTGCCTGAAACTGGCGGGCGTGCTCATTCGCCGCGACGATTATCCAGAGCTGTGGGCCTATGCGCAGTTTTGCGGTGAACTCGTATCCGAGGAAGCCTGGCCCGATCACCCGGGATGCTTTTCGAGGGGCGACGGTAAGACGACGTTTCGGATCCCCGAGGTGCGCGGTGAGCACCTGCGCTTTTGGGATGACGGGCGCGGCGTCGATCCGGGCCGCGGCATCGGCACGTGGCAGGACAGCCAGAACCGCCGACACGCCCACCTGGCAAAAGCCGCGTGGGCTGGCGAACATCACCATACTGGGCTGACCGATGAACAAGGCGACCATCAGCATGGCGGCCACGCCCACCCTGTGGGCGACCACCAACACATTTCGCCGTGGGGTGAAAACCACCCTGGGTATAACCCACCCTGGGGACATCATGGCAGCAATAATCTACCCGGCGCACACCATCACGACGTCGACAACGTATGGGGCATGACCAGCCCGAGCGGCGGGCATGACCACAGTTTGCATATCGACCCCGCAGGTCAGCACCGCCATACCGTGCACCTTGACGCAGACGGCATACATACCCATGACGTGATCATTAATCACGACGGCGGCAAGGAAGCACGCCCGTGCAACATCGCGCTGCTCGCGATGATCCGCGCCTACTAATTCGGTTACCTCTTATGCTGATCCACCAATACGACCACCAAACCGGCCAATACGTCAGCAGCCGCCTCGCTGACCCGGACCCGATCAATCCAACCCGTTGGCTCATCCCCTCTTGCTGCACCGACGTGCCACTGCCGCAGCGCCAGCGCAATCAATGGCCATTTTTCCGCGACGGTGCATGGGTGCTGCTGCCCGACTTTCGCGGCCAGCGCTTGTTCCGCAAAGTCAATGGCGCGGCGGCGGAAATCCTTGCCCCCGGTATCACCGCCGACGACGCGGGACTCACGCCGATTCCGTGCCCCGGTGACGAGTACATGTGGACAGACGACGGCTGGCGCATCGATCCGCGCATCGTCGCGCAGCGCGAGCGCGACGCGGCAATGCGCGAGTTCGACCGACGCATGAGCGAGGCGCAGGCGGCCAACGCGGGTAAAGCCGATGCGTATGCGGCAGGCCTGCTGTCCGACGAGCAGGTAGCGCTCTTTAAGGCGTGGAGCCATTACCAGATGGAACTCGCCTGCGTCGTGAATGCCGCCGACTTTCCGACCCACGTCCAATGGCCAGCGCCCCCGGATGAACAGGCCATTGTCACCAAAGCGCTATCGAAGCGCGTGCTCTCGCAGGTGCACGAGCAAAAAGCACATCGCGCGTCACGCTACGCCGCGCAACATGCCGCCGTGCAACACGCCGATGACGCGTCGCTCGATGACGAGCCGGTGCCCGAACTCGATACGGACACCGCCTCCACGCCCGATGTCTCCGACAGCGAATAGCCGACCATCGTTACCCCATGACCTGCCACCGAAGGAGTGTTTAACATGCCGCAGGACTACCACCACGGCGTGCGCGTCGTTGAAATCAACGAAGGCACGCGCCCAATTCGCGTTATATCGACGGCGATCGTCGGCGTTGTCGCTACCGCCGACGATGCCGATGAGGCGACGTTCCCGCTCGACACACCGGTGCTTATCACCCACGTCGCATCGGCGCTGGGTCAAGCCGGCGAGTGCGGCACGCTGCGCAAGACGCTCGTCGCCATCAGCCAGCAAGCTCAGCCCATCACGATTGTCGTGCGGGTAGCCGAAGGCGACGACGAAGCAGAAACCACCAGCCATGTGATCGGTACGGTAACCGACGATGGCCAGTACACCGGCATGAAGGCGCTGCTCGCCGCGCAAGCGAAGTTCGGCATCCAGCCGCGCATATTGGCCGCACCGGGCTTGGATACCGCACCGGTGGCGGCCGCCTTGGGCTCGATCGCGCAGGCGCTGCGCGGCTTTGCGTATGTGTCGGCCCACGGATGCAAAACAAAGCAGGAAGCGGTCGCATACCGTCGGCAATTGAGCCAGCGCGAGTTGATGGTGATCTGGCCGGATTTTCTGGCCTGGGACGACACAGTGAACGCCACGGTCGTGGTCCCAGCCACCGCCTACGCGGTTGGACTGCGCGCAAAGATCGACAATGATATCGGCTGGCACAAGACGCTGTCTAACGTCGCCGTCAATGGCGTCACCGGTATCAGCTGCGACGTGTTTTGGGACCTTCAAGACCCAGCGACCGACGCTGGCTACCTGAACGAGCACGAGGTCACCACGCTGATCAACCGCAACGGGTTCCGGTTCTGGGGCTCGCGCACGTGTTCGGACGATCCGCTGTTCGCGTTTGAAAACTACACGCGCACCGCGCAAGTGGTCAAAGACTCGATTGCGCAAGCACAGATGCCGGTGGTCGATGGCCCGCTCAATCCATCGTTGCCGCGCGACATGATCGAGAGTATCAACGGCTGGTTCCGCGCGCAGCGCGCCGCCGGCTATCTCGTGGGCGGCACATCCTGGTTTGATCCTGAGCCGAACACGGCCGCCGTGCTTAAGGCCGGCAAAGCGTATATCGACTACGACTATACGCCGGTGCCGCCACTGGAGAACCTGATGCTACGCCAACGCATCACCGATCGGTATCTGGCCGATTTCGCCGCGCGCGTGGCAGCCTAATAGGAGGGATCGACGATGGGAATGCCCCGAAAACTTAAAGGCTTTAACCTCTTTCACAACGGCACGAACTTCGTGGGCCAAGTGGAAGAGATCACGCTGCCCAAGCTCAAGCGCAAGATGGAGCCGTGGCAAGGCAGCGGCATGAGCGGCCCGGTCAAGATCGACTTTGGCAATGAAGAAATCCAGCTCGAATGGACATGCGGCGGCTTGATGGTCGAAGTGCTCGAACAATACGGCGCGATGCAGCACGACGGCGTGCTGCTGCGCTTTGCGGGCGGCTATCAACGCGAGGACAGCACGGACTACGACTCGGTCGAAATCGTCGTCAAGGGGCGTCACGAGGAAATCGACTTTGGCAGCGCGAAGGCCAAGGAAGACACTCAGTTCAAGGTGACGACCAACGCGAGCTACTACAAGCTATCCGTAAACGGGCGCGAGCTTATCGAGTTGGATTTCATCAACATGGCCGAGCGCATCAACGGTATCGACCTGGCAAGCGGGCTGAGTCAAGCGATCGGCCTCTAACACACTGCCCACGCTACGCATGGGCCACGCATTCGATCTCACCACCGACCCGACACGATCATGACCGAAATCAACACCACGAACACCAGGGCGAGCGCCACCGAGCTTGAAGCGAGCGCGCAGCACACGCACACCTTTGACACGCCGATCAAGCGCGGTGAACAAAGCCTCACGCAGGTCACCCTGCACAAGCCGACGGCCGGCGCGCTGCGCGGCACGGCGCTCACCGCGCTCGTGAATCTGGACGTGGACGCGTTGCGCAAGGTGCTGCCGCGCATTAGCACGCCGACGTTGACCGAGATGGACGTGGTCAATATGGACCCGGCCGACCTTGTGGCACTGGGGGGGATGTTCGCCGGTTTTTTGATGCCCAAGGCGCTGAAAGCGAGCATGGAATCGCCGAGCGCGTAGAAGACGCGATGGCCGACATCGCGACAGTCTTTGGTTGGGCGCCGCGCGACATGGACGGCTTGAGCCTTGCCGAGTTGATGGACTGGCGCGAGCGCGCCCGGATACGTAGCCAATACCCGTGACGATGGACAACGCGCTCAAACTACGGGTCATGTTCGACATGATCGACAATTGCACCCGGCCCCTGAAAACCCTACTCAACAGCACTCAGGGGCTCGCGCAGTCGCTCAAGCACACGCGCGCTGAGCTGGCTGAGCTGGGCAAGCAGCACAAGGCGGTGGCGTCGTTTCGCCAGATGCGCACGACTCTAGCTGCGACCGCGTCAAAGCTCAATCAAGCGCGGGCGCGCGCCCAAAGCCTGGCGGCTTCGTTGCACGCGTTTGGCCCACCGTCGCGCCAGATGATTGCTGACTTCGAAGCCGCGAAGCGGGCCGCGGCGCGGCTATCTGGCGAGCACGCCAAACAGTCAGCACGCGTGCGCGAGTTGCGCGGCGAACTCGCCAGCACAGGCATTCACACGCGCAACCTTGCTCAGCATGAGCGGGCGTTGCGCGCGAGCATCGCGTCCACAACCGCGGCGATGCACTCGCAGACGCGCCAGCTCGAAGCCATCGCCGAGCGCGAGAAGCAGCTGGGTGCAGCGCGTGGCAAGATGCATGCGCTGCAAAGCGCGGCTGGCGGCATGGCGATCGGTGGCTACGCCGCGCGCGCCACGGGCGCACCGATGCTGGGCGGGCTGCGCCAAGCCCTGGGCGAAACGAAGAGCGTCCAGACCGAGCGCGCGCGTATCATGGCGCTAGGCCTGGGCGAGCAGGCGACACAGGACGCCGAGCAGTACGTGCGCTCGATGAAGATGATGGGCGTCAGCACGTCGGAGAACATGACGCTGATGCGCGATGCGCTATCGATCTTCGCAGACGAGCACCACGCGCAGATGGCGCTGCCAACGCTGGCAAAAATGAAGTTTGCCAATGAGGCGATGTTCGGAGCCGAAGATGCGCACGCGAATGAAGCGCAGTTCATGAACATGCTCAAAGTCATCGAACTGCGCGGCGGCACCAAGGATCAAGCGACATTCGAGCGCGAAGCCAACTACGTGCAGAAAGTGTTGTCGGCCACCGGCGGGCGCGTCGGTGGCGATGAGTGGCGCAACGTCATCCAGCGTGGCGGCGTCGCCGCAAAACAGATGCGCCCGGACGCGTTCTATTACCAGCTCGAACCGCTCACTCAAGAAATGGGCGGCGATTCGGTCGGTCAAGCGCTCATGTCGGGCTACCAAAACCTGATCGAAGGGCGCACAACAGTGCGCGCGTCGCGCAAGCTGATGTCGCTGGGACTGCTCGATCAGCACAAAGTCGAGTACGA
Source organism: Mycetohabitans sp. B3 (assembly GCF_021498065.1). Lineage (NCBI taxonomy): Bacteria > Pseudomonadati > Pseudomonadota > Betaproteobacteria > Burkholderiales > Burkholderiaceae > Mycetohabitans > Mycetohabitans sp. B3. The sequence continues at coordinate 324,929 of NZ_JAHLKN010000039.1, forward strand.
CCCGCTCGGCCGTGTCAAGGCGTTCTCAGACGGCGCGCTGCTCAATTCGCAGCAATTCAAGGCGTCGCCCTTCGAATGGCTGGAGCAAACGCTGCTGCCGGCGCTGGAAAAAAAGGGCATCACCGAAGAAAAGCAGGTATTGAGCGTGATCGGCTCAATTTTTACGAACCGTAGCGCAGCCAACCTGTACTCAACGATGTACCTGCAGCGCGCCCAAATTCATAAAAGCGCGAAGCTCAGCCAGGGCGCGTATGGCATCGAGGACATGCACCAGCTCGCTCAAGCGCAAACAAGCGGCAAGGAGCTAGACGCCTACGCGAAGCTGCGTGATCTTAAAAACGAGATCGGCGAGCGTGTCGCACCGATGTACAACGCTGCGCTGGACAAGACGCGAGAACTTGCCGACAAGCTACTAAAGACAATCCAAGCGCACCCAGAAGCGACGAAAGTGGTCGTCGCGCTGGCGGCGGGCCTGGCCGCACTGCTCGCCGTCGTCGGCACGTTCGCGATCGTGCTCGCCGGAGTACTGGGGCCGCTGGCTGTCGTGCGGTTCAGCCTGACCACGCTGGGTATCCAAGCTGGGGTACTACGCACCGTCTTCGGCGCACTGGCGTCTTTGCTACGCAGCGCGCTGGTGCAAGGCGCTGCCGTGGCGTCACGAGCCTTCGCCCTGCTGGGGCGGGCCATCCTGGTGCTTGGCCGCGTCGCGCACGCGCACCCGTTACTCGCCATCCTCTCACTGATCGCCACCGCGGCCTTCTTGATCTGGCAAAACTGGGACACGCTTGGGCCGAAATTCGCGGCGCTATGGCAGACGATCAAGGGCGCATTCGGTGCGGCTTTCGATTGGATTCAGTCGAAATGGGACGCAATGCTCGACTGGGTGAAATCGAAGTTAGGCGGCATGGGCGCTTGGTTCGGCGATATCGGTGCGCGCTTGACGGAAATCGGGGCACACTTGATTGACGGGCTGGTCGGCGGTATTACCAGCCGGCTAGGTAAAGTGCGAGACGCGATTGCGAGCGTGGCCACGAGCACGGTTAAATGGTTTAAGGACAAGCTCGGCATCCATAGCCCGAGCCGTGTGTTCGCGACGCTCGGTGGCTTTGTCAGCGAAGGCGCGGCGCTTGGCATGCAAGGGAAGCAGCGACACGTCGCAAAAGCTGCACTTAGCCTCGCAACCACCGCCGTCGCGTCGTTTGGCACGCCCGTGCTGTCGGTAGACACGGCGCTCGCCAAGCCGCTCGTGTCGCCCACTGTGCCCATCGACAGCCGGCCGCCGCTCGCGAAGGCCTCGGCAGCGCAGACGCCAGCGTCGCCACAGCCGGCATCACACGTGACTATCAACATTTACGCACAGCCGGGACAAGACGCGCAGGCGATCGCACGCGCCGTCGAAGCAGCGCTCGAACGTCGCGAGCGGGCCAAGCAAGCGCGCGCCGGCTCGCGCCTTTCCGATTGACTCGATCATGCTGATGTCCCTTGACCAGTTCGTCTTTAGCCTATCGAGTGCACCGTTTCACGAATTGCAGCGGCGGCGCACGTGGAAGCATCGGACTAGCTCGCGCGTCGGGGCGCGCGACGCGCGCCAATTCACCGGCACAGGCGAGGACACGATCACGCTCAACGGGCTCGTGGCGCCCGAGATGATCGGCACCATCGCGTCGATTCGCGAACTCGCGGCCATGGCCCATACCGGCGACGCTTACGCGCTGGTTGACGGCGCCGGCCATGTCTACGGCGCATACGTGATCGCCGCACTCGATGAGACGCAGACGTACCATGCCGCCGATGGCACACCGCGCAAGATCGAATTCAGGCTGACGCTCGAGCGCGTCGACGATGACGCGCTGCGCGTGCAGCGCGGTTGGACAACGCGGCAACTAGGCAGATTCTGATGACGGCGTCGTCGAGCAGACACACGCCGCGCATTGCGCGTGTTCATCCGCAACCCGACTATCGGATCTCGCTAGACGAGCGTGACCTGTCGCGTCGCCTTATGCCACGGCTCGTGTCGCTGTGTCTGTCGGAGTCGCGATCGGACGAAGCCGACACAATCGACCTCGTGCTTGACGACTCAAAAAACGACCTGGCGATCCCCAACCGCGGCGCGCGGATTAAGGTGGCGCTCGGATGGGTAGGCGAGCCGCTGATCGACAAAGGCAGCTTCGTGGTGAACGAAGTCGAGCACAGCGGCAGCCCCGACATCCTCACTGTCCGTGCACGTTCTGCGGCGATGACTAGCGGCATGCAGGAGCGGCGTGAGAAAAGCTGGCACCGACAGACAATCGGCTCGATCGTGCGCACGATCGCCGCGCGCTACGCGCTGACCCCGGCGGTCGGCGACGCGCTCGCGAAAACCTTGATCGAGCACATTGATCAGACGCACGAATCAGACATGTCGTTTCTCACGCGCTTGGCCAAGCGCTATGACGCGGTGATGAACGTCAAAGACCTGCACTTGCTGTTCATGCCGATCGGCAGCGGGCACACGGCAAGCGGCAAGCCGCTCGCCGTGCTTGAACTGACGCGCGCCAGTGGCGACAGCCATCGCTACCACGTGTCCGAGCGCGAGAACTACGCGGCCGTGCGGGCGCACTACCATTTAAACGGGCGCGCAAAGCGCCAGTCCGTGATCGTCGGTGGCCAAAACAACAAGAACGTTAAGGTGCTGCCCGAGGAGTACGCAACGCAAGCGGAAGCACGCGCGGCAGCGCAAGCCGAGTTTAACCGGATGCAGCGCAGTCAGGCGACGTTAAGCTATACACTGGCGCACGGCCGCGCCGAGCTATTCCCCGAGATGCCCGTCACGGTGTCAGGCTTTAAACCGGAAATCGACGAAACGCCCTGGCTGGTGAAGCAGGCCCTGCACACCATCGGCGAAGGGGGATTTACCACCGCGCTTGAACTGGAGGTGCGCGGCGATCCCACCACCGACCGGCACCGATCGCATTTCCGCAAAGGCCAGCGCTAGCCACGGGCGCAGAAAACCGTCCTTAGCGCGGCAACGAAGGCGCTGAGCGGGATATCAGCTTTTGATGAAGTCATGCGAATCAGATTCGAGCACGTGTAGGAAATCCCATCCAGAGCACGCACCCAAATATCTCCCCTGGAATTCGTAACCACAAAAACCTGTTGCGCCAGACGGTTTTCGTTACTACAATAATTTGATGAAGGCCATCTTTGACCCCGCGAAAAATGAAGTCAACAAGTGCAAACACGGTGTTTCGATGGAGCTGGCAGACGCTATCGATTGGTCAATGGTCTGGTGTTTCGCCGACGATCGTGCCGACTACGGCGAGTTGCGCGAGATTGGTTATGTGGTAATCAACGAGCGCCTTTACTGCGTGGTGTTTACGCAGCGCGGCGACACGTTTCGCGTGATCAGTCTTCGCAAAGCCAATAACCGGGAGATTAGCCGCTATGAACAAGCAACCGAAGTTGATTCGTAATACTGCAGAGGAAGAAGCTGCGATCGAACGTGGCATTGCCGCTGACCCCGACACGTTCGTGCCCACCGACGAACAATTTGCGCAGATGAAGCGACGTGGCGGACGGCCGAAACTGGAACAGCCCAAAATCGCTGTGACGGTTCGTTACGACGCGGACGTGCTCCAGCAGTTTCGGGCGAGCGGCGACGGCTGGCAAACTCGTATGAACAATGCGCTGCGCGAGTGGCTTAAAACGCACCCAGTCTGAGGTAGCGTGGTGCGCTTTGCACGCATCGGCGTGCGTGCGTCGGCGCGCGCACGCGGCAGACAGCAGCAGAACTGTAAACTGTCCTTACTTTCTTTATGCTGTGAGCCAGCTGTATCGCGACAGCTGGATGCGGAAGTGCAAAAGTCATCGCATGCCGCGCGTCCGCTCTTAACCGAACCTGAACCAATCCCGGAAGTCGATAGCCCTATATCCATAAAGGCAACGCTACTTATTTTTTGCTTTAGCTGCCCGCTCGCGACGCAAGCGCTCGATTTCCAATTTCGCCCGTTCGACGTTCTCAGCAGTACGTTGATCAAGCACCGCACGGCGGTTCTCTGCTAGACGCTTGGCGCGTCGCGGCGTCGCCGTCTGAAGCATCAAACCCGTGTAAAAACAGCTCAGCAGAAATGCGTGGATCGACGCTTTTCCTGCTTCGTTGAGCTGCCGATACAACGCAAGCACTTCGGCTTCGTCAGCGTCGCTCTGCCCAACCTTCCCGTCTTCAGCTTGGTGCCGCTCACCGGTCAGCACGTAACAGATGTCGACGCCTATCTCGCGAACAGCCAAGAAGTAATCAGCATCGGGTGAACGCTTGTCCGCTTCGTACGCGGATTGCGAGCGTCTCGCGACCCCGCCAACAGACGCAAACTCGTCCTGACTGAGCCCGATCCGCAAACGCTCGTCTCGCAAGCGACTGCCTACTTGTGACATAAATTACCCATTATTTATGAATTTTTTCAGCTCATTGCACTAGCCTTGCATATCGCAAGACTATCGTTGAAGTATACTGATCATGACTCACGCCACAGGCCCACGCCGCTCGCCGCGGCCACGGGCGCAGAAAACCGCCCTTAGCGCAGCAACGAAGACGCTGAGTGGGACATCAGCTTTTTGATGAAGCCGTGCGGATTGACTTCGAGCGCGCGCAGAAAATTGAACAGCTCAATCACATCGAGCCGGCGACTACCGCTTTCGACCTCAAAGACGAAACCTTGTGGGCGGTCAAGCCGGCCTGCGATGTCTTGCGACCTGTGAGGAATTCACAGTACCGCTTGCATTACCACAACTCAGCTTAATTATTAATCAACGCCTTTATTCGCATCGCGAGAGGTCCGCAGCAACCGCCCTTCATCTTCTGCTATCAGCGCCGCGCGCGCCACGTGCAAATACGTGACCGCTTGGAGTGCTGTTTCAAGGGCAAGAGTCGTAAGCTCCATCGCATCGTCAATCGCGTTGCGAGCCTCCAGACGCGTATCAGCGGTCGAGTCTGTACGAGGCTCAGTTAACACCCTTTTCCGGCGAGCACCAGCATCACTCTCCGCCGCAGCCGCCGCGCCGATCATACCGTCAATTTGCTTCATATCGGTGTACATATTTTGGACCTTTACTTACACGTTCACCATCTAGCATCGCTTCAAGGCGTAAGCATGCCCCATAAATTGCAATGCTAACTAACTGCCGAGTTGAATCGGCGAGTAAACTGTAACGGCCCCATATCATTTGTCGTACTATGTCGCGTTTGAAAGTGTATGTAGGTGGCGCTTCTAGCATAGGACTTTGGTTTGTGCCGTACACTCAAGACAGAATGCCTGAAAGTATTAAGGCATGAATCGTCTATCAGCGGCATAGCAGCGCGATATCGGCACATACGTAGCAAAACTTTAAGCTTCGCGTAACCAACACTGAGTTCGTGCAGCGCTGCAATAATCGCTAGTCGCACTAAATTACTTTGCCTGTCGTACACGCTGCAATCACACTGTGCCAATGCGCGCCATCGCATGGCTAGTGTGTCGAGCAATACGCAAAGCGTTCAATCTCTGAGCGCTTTGCACTATTGCTATGCGCATCAATAGCCCATATGCAGCGGTGCTATATAGCATCGAGGCTCAGGACGCACAATCGTCCTCCAATAATCACGAACAACAATTCAACCTTTTTTTGTCTTCGCGGCCCGCTCTTTACGTTGTCGCTCGATCTCAGCCATTGCACGCTCAACATTTTCTGCCATGCGCTGATCAAGGGCTGCCCGCCGGTTTTCGGCTAGGCGTTTAACTCGTCTATCGGGCGAGGTTGGGTCGGCGTCAAGCGTCATTGATCCGGTACGGACGCAACTAGAAATAAAGGTCTGAACTGCGGCTTTTCCCGCTTCGTTCAGCTTTCGATAGCCATCAACGACTTCGCTTTCGTCTTCGATAAGTGATGAACAGCTTACCTCGCCCGTCAGTACATACCAAATATCAACACCTACTTCGCGCAACGCGAGCAGGTACCGCGCATCCGGCACACTGACTTCCGCTTCGTAATTGAGCTGAGTTTTGTGTTTCAGCCCACCTAGCGCCGCAAATTCTGGCTGACTTAGACCCAACCTCATCCGCTCGCTACGTAATCGCTTCCCTATTCCATCCATTAAAATTCCATCAAACGTATTGACATCCATAAAAATGGACGTCAAACTGGGCTGACCGTAACGCAAGAGTAACCATAAAGTATACCGACCATGACTATCACCACAGGCCCACGCCGCACGCCACGCGGCATGCTATCGGGCAGTTTCGTCTACGTCGGATTGACGTCCGCCGAACGCGCCGAACTCGAACAAATCGCCGCAGACCACCACCGCTCGATTTCGAGCATGGCGCGCGAACTCATTTCCGTCGGCAAACGCCATTTCAATGCCGCTTCCACCCCATCTCAAACCCCCGTTCGCAGTTGAATTGAGGAGCACACATGTACCCCGATCCAAAACGCGTTCGCAACCACAAACACACCATTCGCTTCGACGACTACGAACAGGCGCTGCTGCTCGCCCTGGCGAACTACCAAGGTGAGCAGCTTGCGGTGATGATCCGCGAAATGGCCATGCGCGAAGCCGCAGCACTGCTGGCTGAACGCCAAGCCTCCATTTTTGACCACGCCAGTGCCTAAGCGAAGGCACTCAACCGTCCACCATGAGTAGCTCCTACGATGCCGGATACCAGCACGGACATTTTTATCCCCGATGCGGACCGCGACGTGCTGGAATGCATGCGCCAACATCACGGCCTGCCGTCGATCGAGGCGACGGTCGAATGGCTCGTGAAGCGGCGCCTGCGCCGCACGGCACGGCACATAAACGGCCGCGGCCGCGCACTGTATCTCGTCCGGAGTAAGGCGACATGCGGATCCTGAATCGTTGCCCACATTGCCGCACGCGCGCCAACGCGCGCAGTAGTCGCGAAATGTCGTTGACCTTTCGTGAGGTTACTTACCAGTGCACCAACGCGCAGTGCGGCCACACTTATGTCGTGAACATGGAGTTCGCCCGCACGCTCTCTCCGTCTGCAACGCCCAACTTGACGTTGAACCTGCCGCTGTCGCCACATGTGCGTAGTCAGCTTGCGCAACAGCTAGAACTGTTGGCCTAGCGGCCCAAGTCACTCAACCCGTTTCCCTCGCATCGCGCCCGCGCCGGCGTGAGGGACTTTTTTTGCCTACAAAAAGGAGATCCGCATGGCCACCCTCGCTTCTGCTCCACTCGTTCTTCCCTTCGATCCAGCCTCGCTGCCCATGGAGCAGCGCCGGCAGTACCTGCGCACCCTTTGGGATGCCGACATCGATCCCTTCGTGTTCGCAGGTACCGCACGCAGGCTCGGCTATGTGATCCGTTGCGAGTGGGACATCGCCGCTGGCATGCCCGTTTTGCTGCCAATGGTGGCCACGCTGCATTGATACCGATGCATACGTCTATCTCAGAAAGCGAGCTGCGACGCGCATGGCAGCGCCTTCGCATGGTCGGGGACTTCGATACCGCCATGCGCCACACCGCTGTTCGTCGTGTAGTGGAAAGCGCCGCGCGTGCCATGCGGGCTCGCTCGATTGACCGGAAGCGGCCTACTGTCCACCGCCGACGCACAACCGCCAAGGACCAAGACGAGTAACGCAACCGCACCGGCCGCCGGCGCACTCACAAGGAACCACGCCATGAAGTACTACGTTTTCTGCACGACAGTGCTGTTCATGCTGTTCTTTTCATTGACCGGGCTGTATCTCGCACTCCATAGCGTCCTGCGTCACCTCGATCCGCTATTGGGGCCAGCCACCGCATTCGCCGTCAGCATCTTTACGTTCTGCGCTCTCATTGTTGCGCTGGCATGGTCAGTCCCGTCGCGAAGTGACGCCATGAGCTTGGCTCCCCGCCATGGCGAGCCATTCCATCCGAGCCGCTATCCCATGCAACTCTCTGAGCAACATCCATCACCATGGCCTCGATCGACGAACTGAAACAACACATCGACCTGCACGACCTCGCCGATCGGCTCGGCCTAAGGCGCGGTCGCGGCGGCGACAAGGCGCTCTATCACTCCCCACAGCACGAGGACAAGAGCCCGTCCCTGTCGATCTATGTGAACCACCCGAAGCACGGCACCGGCTGGCGCGACCACAGCGCCGACGCCGGCGGCTCGTGCATCGACTTGGTGATCCATGCCCGTGGCGGCACCGTCGCCGACGCCGTGCGCTACCTGCACGACGCCTACGGCATCCCACTGGACCGGCCAACGCACGCCGAGCACCGTGAGAAATCGGCCGTCGAATACATCGCCGATCGATGCTTGGCCGAACGCGATCGCGTGCGCAACTACCTCAGTAGCCGCGGTATCTGCCCGGCGGCGATGAACGCGGCGATCGCCGCACGCACCCTCGGCTTCAACACCTGGACGAGCTCGAAGGTCGCCGCCGGCGAGGTCGGCTATGCCGGCCCGGCCGCCGCGTTCATCGTGCGCGCGCCGGGCGACGGCCGCGTCGTCGCCGTCGACATGCGCTATGTCGATCCCGCGCTCAACGGTGGCGTCAAGACGCAGACGCAAGGTGACAAAGCCGGTTACGGCTGGAGCGCCGATCCTCGCCAGCTCGACAAAGCGAAGCGCGTGTTCATCGTCGAAAGCGCGATCAATGCGCTGTCGATCGACACCTGCGCGATGTCCAGTACCGCCGCGCTCGCGCTGCGCGGCCTCGCTAACGTCGATGGCATCGATTTCACGTTCCTGCGGGGCAAACAAGTCGTCATTTGCCTGGACAACGACGAGCCGTTCTCGGACAGTCACCCGCGCGCCGGCCACCGCCCCGGCCCCGAAGCGGCGTGGGCACTCTACGAGCGGCTCACGAGCTTGAACATTAGCGCGGTGCTCGTTGACCAGGCCGGCTGGCTCGCTGACCTCGCAGACGGCGAGACGACGCGCAAGCCGATCAATGACGTGAACGACTATCTGCAACTGCGTGGCCCGGCCGAGCTGGCACGCGCACTTGAGCAGCTCGAACCTTGGCTGATCGCGGGTCTCGCCGGCGACGCCACACGCCGCGGCCGGCCACGCATCTTTCTGCCGTCGCACGACTTCGCGCAATACTGGCGCTTTCGCGTACGCCCGGACTTCACCAGCTACATCACGAAGATGGAGCGCAATGAGGAATCCGGCGTTGAAACGCCCGTGATGACGGATCTGTGCGGCTTTCGCATCGCCGGTATCAGCCGCGTGTCGGTCGCAAGCGCAACATCAACGATGACGGGCGACGCCGACCAAGCGCCGACCGTCTACTTCGCCGTGTCCGTGCAGGCGCCACGGCACGGCGCGCAGCTGATCCGCCGCGTGATGCTTGACGATCAGCTGCACAACGTCGACCAGTGGGGCAAGTTCGGCCCGATCTGGGCGCCAGCGCCGTTCAAGCGCATGGTGAACATCCTGGAGCGCGGCGCCAACCTCGGCGCGCGCCAGGCGGCAAACTTCGTCGGGCTCGCATGGCGCGACGGCCGCCTAATCGTCAACGAAGGCCCAGACTGCTATTTCACCGAAGCAGACAAACAATGTCCGTATCACAATCTGACGTTCCCAAGCGGCCCAGTCAGCGACGCGCGCCGCGTCATCACCGCCTACCAAACGACGTTTAAGCAGAACGCCGCGACAATCCCGCTTGTGTGGTCGCTCGGCGGCCATCTAAAAGCACTGCTCGGCTTCTGGCCACATATCACGATCCAGGCGAACAAGGGTGCAGGTAAGTCAACGCTGATCAAGCGGCTCGAACGCTCGCTTGCATTCACCATGTTCTCCGGGCAGTCGCTGCAAACGGAATTTCGCCTACTGACCAGCATTAGCCACACGAGCCACCCGGTCGGATGGGAAGAGCTGTCCGCGCGCCGGCAGGACGTGATCGATAAGGCGGTTGGACTGCTGCAAGAGAATTACCAGTACACCGTCACGCGCCGCGGCACCGATATGACCGAATACCTGCTGTGTGCGCCGGTGATGCTAGCCGGCGAGGACGTACCAGTGCGCAGTCTGCTCGGCAAACTCGTGCGCACGACGCTGACCGGCAAACGTGGCCCGCTGCTGCCCGACAATCTGCCGCGCTTTCCGGTCCGGCAGTGGCTCGAATTCCTCGCCAGTCTGAACAAGCAGGCCGTGCTTGAGCAATACGCGAAGCTGCGCGACATGGCGCTGGCCCATTGCCGCGCGAGCGGCGAGGACGACGGCGCCAAGCGCATGGCCGGTAACTACGCGGCCGTCGCGCTCGCCTGGCGCTACCTGACCGAGTTCGCCGGCATGGACCCGAGCGAAGGCAACTTCCCGCGCGACCTGCTCACCGAGATGAACGGCCACATCGCCGAGACGAGCGCCGACCGCGAGCCATGGGTCTGGATCATGGAAACCGTGCTGTCCGAGATCGACGGCGGCAATTACAAGCACCCGTTCACGTTCGACACTGTCGATGGTGAGTTCTGTCTGTTGCTGCGCACCGGTCACGTGATGGACCACATCGCGCACACGAGCAGCCTACGTGATAAGTGGAACGGCCTGCCGGTGAAGTCCGACCGCGTGTTCAAAGCGCAGCTCAAGCACGCCGGTGTCGTTGTCGGCGACAAGGAAGTGGAGCGTCGCATCTATACCCGTCGTGTGCCGTATCTCACACCGGTCTCACTCGAACGCTTGACCGGCTTCGGCCTGCATGTGTCCATTCGTGAAGACTTGGCAACCGACGCGCTTGCAAGGGGGCACGTATGAACCGCTTTCAGCCCTTGCAACCACCGTGCGGCGGTAGCCGCTTCCTTCATTTCACCCAATCGCATAGCGGCCATAGATTGCGCTGTCCAGTGCGCGCCGCCATCGGCATACGCCGTCACGCGAGCGCTACTCAGTTCGCTTCGCCCCACTCCCTAGCGAGCCGAAACGGCCGGGCAACGTCGCGAGCGGCGCGGGCGCAGGGCCGCACACGGGTTTTGCCACGCGGGAACCGCCCAGGTAGCGCATGCGAGTCGTGGTTTTGGGGGGTGTGCGCTCGTAAGTTCTTGATTCTTGAGAAGAGTACCGCCATGAGTCATGCTCGATTTGCCACGAGTTGGGCCGTTTTTGCCACGAGTCTGGTTTTTGTGCCGGCCCTCCCCACCCCTATCTTATCTCCCTCTAACTTATTGAAAAATAAGAAGAAAGAATACAAAGAAGGCAAGAAATCAGCCCCAACGCGCTGCCACGAGTCATGTGCGTTTTGCCATGAGTGACGGACGCTGCCTATTTTTTAGGCCACGAGTTTTTGACCCTTGCCATGCCTAAATGATGGCAATTGATGGCAAAGAAATTTGTTTAAAATCAAATGGTTAAATCTGACAAACTGTCTTATCCATCATTCCATGAGTTGCGCTGCCTGTCCCCCCTCCCGCACGGCCTGAAAACGAGGCAATCACGATGCGCACAATGAGTCTGGAAGACGCAGCAGCGTGGCTATTCACTACGCCCGAGACGGTGTCCGAATGCATCAAGCACCACGGTCTACCGGCCGCAAAGATTGGCCGAGCGTGGGTACTCGTGGACGTCGACGTGATAGATTGGCTCAGACGGCAATACGAAAAAGCAGGCGGGAAATGCGGTTCTACAAACGGCAAAAAAATGGGCCCTGGTGGTTTGACCTCAGCCTCGACGGCTCGCGAATTAGACGATCTTCTGGCACCTCGGATCGCCGGGAGGCGGAAGAATTTGCCGCCAAGGTTGCGAGCGATTACTGGCGGCAAAAAAAGCTCGGTGAGCGACCGGCCGTGACATGGGAAGCGGCTGTCGTGCATTGGCTCAAGCAGAACCAGCACCAGCGCTCGCTCGAGACGACAAAGCAGCGCCTGCGCTGGCTGACCGGTCAGTTGAAAGGGGAGTGCGTGCGCGATATCAATCGGGAGCGCATCCAGGCGCTGATTGAGACGAAGGCAGCGGAAAATTACCGGGGTAGCCCGGTAGCGTGCGCGACGGTAAATCGGCATATAGCCGCGCTCTCGGTCATCCTGCATCACTGTCATGCGCAGGGGTGGATTGACGCGGTTCCTCCGATTCGCAAGCTGCCGGAGCGCAGCGCGCGCCTGACGTGGCTTACGCGTGCACAGGCACAGCGGCTACTAGCCGAACTGCCAGCGCACCTGCGCCAGATGGCGCGGTTCGCGTTGGCAACGGGGCTACGAGAATCGAACGTGCGACTGTTGGAATGGACGCAGGTTGATCAAGCGCAGGCGTTGGCTTGGATTCACGCCGACCAGGCCAAAGCTGGCAAGGTGATTTCCGTGCCGCTGAACGACGATGCCTTGGCTGTATTGAGCGAGCAACAAGGGCAGCACAAGCGCTACGTGTTCGTGTATAGGGGGGCGCCCATCTGCCGTATCTACAATCACGCATGGCAAAAGGCATGTGCTCGTGCGGGAGTGGCGGGGCTACGATTTCACGACTTACGGCATACGTGGGCAAGCTGGCACGTGCAAGCCGGCACGCCGCTACCTATCCTTCAGCAGCTTGGAGGATGGGCCAGCTATCAGATGGTGCTGCGCTACGCGCACCTGGGGCGGGACCATGTTGCAGCGTATGCAGCGAACATTGGCACATTAAGGCACAAATCTGGCACACCGCCAGAAATGCAAAAGGGTTCCGATTGCTCGGAACCCTTGTCAGACTTGGTGGCCTGGGGCGGAATCGAACCACCGACACGCGGATTTTCAATCCGCTGCTCTACCAACTGAGCTACCGGGCCACGCGAAGCAAAAATTATATCAAGGCCTGCTGCAGACCTCAAGTTTTTTTCGGCGTGGCACACGTGGCACGGGCGGTGCAGCGAGGCAGGCAGCGCGCGGCGCCGTTATTCCGACTTGTTCTTGCCCAGTTCAACGCCAAGCTGCTTAAGCTTACGATACAGATGGGTACGCTCCAACCCGGTCTTTTCCGCAACGCGCGTCATGCTGCCATTCTCACGCGCGAGGTGATATTCAAAATACGCGCGCTCGAACGCGTCGCGCGCATCGCGCAGCGGAATGTCGAACGAGATGGCCGTGGTCGGCACGCCTGCCACACCATTGGACGCGGCATCCAATGCGTCCGCGACCGGCAACGCTGCCGCCCCGGCGATCGTTTGCGTCGCCGGCACGGACGGCTTGCTGGCCGCCGTCGCCGACGGTGCGGCCTCTCCGCGCGCCAGCCCTTGTTCGACCGCACTCAACAGCTTCTGCAGCGCAATCGGCTTTTCGAGGAAATTCAACGCACCAATCTTCGTCGCCTCGACCGCGGTGTCGATCGTCGCATGCCCTGACATCATGATGACCGGCATCGTTAGTTGGCCCTGTGCCGTCCATTCCTTGAGCAGCGTCACACCATCAGTATCCGGCATCCAGATGTCGAGCAGTACGAGGTCCGGCGTCGATTGCTGCCGATACTCCCGTGCCTGTTGTGCGTTTTCGGCGACGTCGACAGCATGTCCTTCGTCGCTCAGGATCTCCGAGAGCAATTCTCGGATACCCATTTCGTCGTCTACCACCAGAATGGTTGCCATTTACGCTACCTTTGTCTGCGCTGTTGCCGCTATTGCTTTTGTATGCGCCGTGTCCTTCGCCGCTGCAGCGGATTGCGGCGTGCGCGTGTCGCCTAAAGGGTCCGGTGCATCGACGCCGTCGGCCAACTGCAGGAACAAAATCGATATCTGCGCGCCAGCCACGCCCCGTTCTCCCGGCTTCGTGCGGTTGCGGATGTCGATACGCGCACCATGCTCGTCGATGATTTTCTTCACCGTAGCAAGCCCGAGACCTGTCCCTTTAGATTTGGTCGTGACATAGGGCTCGAACGCGCGTGCCAGGATGCGCGCGGGAAAGCCCGGACCATTGTCCGATACTGCAAGCCGGACCGCGACGCGCGATTGCCCTTGCGCATCGGGCTCGCCGTATTCTACTGTCCTAGTCTCGAGCAGGATATGCGGGCTCGGAACGTCCGCGACCGCATCCAGCGCGTTCTGCAACAGGTTGTGCACGACCTGCCGCAGCTGCGTCGGATCGCCCTTGATCACCGGTAATGCCGACAGCGCCACCTTCAACGGGCCCTTGCCGTCCTCGATCCCATACAGCGTCAACACTTCGGTGACCAACTCGTTCAATTGTAAGTTCACGAGCACCGCCGGAGGCGTGCGCGCGTATTCGCGGAAATCGTCGACCATGCGCTTCATGGCGGCAACCTGGTTGACGATCGTCGTCGCACTGCGCTTCAAAAAGCCCGCATCTTCCGGCGCGAGCTTGTCGCCGAGCTTCATTTGCAGCCGCTCGGCCGACAACTGGATCGGCGTGAGCGGATTCTTGATCTCGTGCGCGAGCCGCCGGGCGACTTCGCCCCACGCAATCGAGCGCTGCGCCGAGATCAAGTCAGAAATATCGTCAAACACCACCACATAGCCCGCGGCGCCCATCTGCGGCGCATGAGCCAGGCCAGGCTGCGCAAGGCGGCTGCCGCGCACGAGCAGTGTCAGCGGGTCGCTTTCACCGGATACCTCGATCGCGATCTGCTGTTGCCAATGTCCGGTGTCGGGCGGCAGGCCTTGCTCAGGGGAGCGCGCCGCATCACGTTCGGCAAACGCCTTGCGGATCATCGCGCCGAACGCGGCCAACACGGCGATCTGCTCCAGGGGCACGCCAAGCAAGGCGTCAAAAGGTTGCCGGAAAATCCGCTCCGCGCCGCGATTCGCCGTGGTTAGTCGAAACTGATGATCGAATACGAACACCCCCGCCGTCAGGTTCGCGAGGATACTTTCCAGATAAGCCTTCGAATGCTCGAGCTCGATCTGGTTGCGCTCGACCGCGGCGCGCGCATCGGAGAGCTGGCGCGTCATTGCGTTGAACGATTGGGTCAGGAAGCCCAGTTCGTCGTTCGTCTTGATTTCGCGCTTGGGCGTGTAATCCCCGCGCGCTACCTCCTTGGTGCCCTGAGCCAGCAGAAACAGCGGACGCGCCAACTGGTTGCCCAACGCCAGCGCCAGCATCATCGCGGTAAATGTCGCGAGAAACAAAGCAAGCGTCAGCGTACCGATATACATCTTGCGCAGGCCGGTCCTGCCGAGCGCCTTCTCCTGGTATTCGCGGTACGCACGCTGCACTGCGTCGGCATTGTGCGCCAGCGACGACGGCACCGGCTGCGCGAGCTGCAAAAAGCGCTCGCTCGGTTGCAGCGCGCTCGTGTCCGTGCTCGGGATACGGACTACCACGCGCAGCCGCAGCACGTCCTTGGCGGCGGTATGCGCACCCGCGCCGCTGTTGTCGATCTCGCCCTCCACGGCCGCATAGCCACGCTCGCGCGCCTGGCCGAGTACCAGCGGCGTGGGCAGGTCATCTGGCAAAATCGCCGCAAAATTGGACGACGCCTGCGCGATGACGCGCATCTCGCCGGTCGCACCGGACACGCTACGCGCCGGCTCGACAATCGTCGCATCATGCACGCCGAACTGGTCGCGCAGCCGCAGCAACGTCAGCGTCATATTGGACGGATCGGTATTGGCAAGCTGGTCTGCCATCAGCCGGCCTTTATTCTGTAGGTCCGACAATGACGCATCGAGCATGCCGCGCCCGAGGTTCAATCCGGAGGTCAGCGCCGTCTCGATATTGACGTCGAACCACGATTCGATGCTGCGCGACACAAACTGCAGCGACACCAGGTAGATGATACCGCCCGGCAGCACACCGACGAGCGCGAAGAATACTGCCAGCTTGGCGAGCAGCCGCGTGCCGAAACGCCCCTGCCTGAGCCGGCTGACGATGATCCACACCAATCCACCGACGATCAGCATAAAGATCAGCGCGACGACGAAGTTCGCCGTGTACAGCCACGAATAATAGCGGTCGAAGAACTCGGTGTTCGCGCTGGCGAGCGCCAGCAACCCCAACAGCAGCAGCGCGGTCAGCACGAACGTCCCGATCAGCAGCCTAACCAGCAGACTCTTGAACCTCATGCTATTTGCCATGCTCGCCCGCCGTGAACGTAAACCGCTTCCAGTCCGAGGCCAGGTTCCAGTCGCGATTGTTGACCGCGTCGATCTGGAACGGCTTGGGCATCAGCGCGGTATCGAGCTGCATGCGTACCGACGCCGTATAGGTCTCGTCGGGCTTGACCTGCGAGCGGTCGATTACATGCCACGATGTGACATGGCGAATCACCGCCAACGCGTCCTCCAATGTCGGAAAGCCCAGTTGCAACCCGCCGGTGGACACGCGATACTCGCGCGTGAGCGGCTGGAACGACAGCCTCAGACTTTGCGACACGCTGACCGGCTGCTCATCGAACCAATACCAGCGCGCGCGACTCAACTGGAACTCCGTCGTGAAATACAGTGGGATGCCCCGGTTGACAGCGTCTTCCAGACTGCTGTTGAGTTGGAAGTCGAACCGCGCGTCCAGGCTCCAACCGTTGCCGTCGGCCTGTAACGACGCCCGCTGCACCGAGCATGTGTCCGCGCGCGAGCCCGATGCGAATGTCGCGAACCAGACCGCCAGCACCAGACCGAAAACGGCAACGAGCCGTGACGAGAAAAAGCGTGATTGGGTCACCGTTTCTGAAAGCGCGCGTAGAAGAATCCGTCTTGGTCGAGGTCCGATCGGGCGTCACGGTGAGCATCGCAATGCTCACCCGGGCACGCCGCCGTGGGCAGGATTTGGCCCGGCGCGTCCAATCGTACCGCATCTTCGAGCGCGTGTTCAAACCATGCGGCTTGTTGCTCGCCTTCTTCCGGGAAGATCGAGCATGTCACATACAGCAATTGCCCGCCGCGCTCCAGCAGCGGCCAGAGCGCCTGCACGATGCGGCGCTGCTCGGCAACCAATGCGATGATGTCGGTGGAACGTCGCAGCCAGCGGATATCCGGATGGCGCCGGACGATGCCTGACGCGGAGCACGGCACGTCGGCCAGTATACGATCGAATCGCCGGCCATCGTGCCACTGACCCGGCTCACCTGCATCACCGATCTGAATGCTGGCGCGCAGCTTCAACCGCGCGAGGTTTTCGTTGATGCGCGCAGCCCGTGCCGCATCACTGTCGAGCGCCACCAGTTCGATATCGGCGCATTCGAGAAGATGCCCGGTCTTGCCGCCGGGCGCCGCACACGCGTCCAACACACGCATTCGGTCGCGCACGTCGAGCAGCGCGGCGGCACGCTGCGCGCCCGCATCCTGCACTGAAATCGCGCCTTGCGCGAAACCGGGCAATCGTTCGACCGGCATCGGCTCGCGCAGCGTGAGCGCGGTATCCGGGCAAGCCGGGTTGCGCAACGCGTCGATGCCGCTTGCCCGCAGCCTCTCGAGATAGGTCGCCACATCCGTCTGACGACGGTTCACCCGCAGCGTCATCGGCGCATGCGCGTTGCCCACTTCAAGCAAACGCTGCGCGTCGTCGGGCCACGTGCGCTGCAGTGTGTCGATCCACCATCGAGGATAGTTCCAGCGCGTAACCGGATCAAGCATCGCTTCGGCAAGCAAAGCGGGCCGTGAACGGACCATATTGCGCAGCACGGCATTGACCAGCCCCTTCGTATGCGCGACATCCGCGCGGGCCGCGATCGCAGCGACCGCCTGGTTGACCACCGTGAAGTCAGGGTATGCGCGCGTCGCATCAGGCTCAGCAAGCAACGCGAATGCGCAGCGCAACACATTCGCCACGTGTTCAGCAGGCGCTCTGCGAACCAGCGCGTCCAGCCACGCGTCAGCTCGTGCCAATTGCCGCGTCGCGCGATAGGCAAGGTCTTGGATTGCGCCGCGAGCCTGCGCCGACGCGATGCCCGCATGGACGATGGCCAGCGCGTCCGGCAGCGCGGTCCCGGCCCGCAGCCGCGCAAGGGCGCGTGCCGCACCGTCCAACGCAAACGCGAGAGAATCCGGCCGCAGCGTGGCGGCGCCGGAGGTAGGCCGTTTCCAGGGCACGTGGCTCACTCAGCTATAACGCCCCGTGCGCGCCATCGCCATCAGCCGCGCGATCCGTTCCTCAGTCGCCGGGTGAGTGGAGAACAGGTTTTGGACCGCGCCACCGGACAGCGGGTTCATGATCATCATCTGCGCGGTCGCCGGGTGCTCCTGCGCAGCAGCGAACGGAATGCCCGCCGCATACCGATGGATTTTATCGAGCGCTGCCGCCAACGCTTGCGGATCACCGCTGATCTGCGCGCCGCCGCGGTCCGCCTCGAACTCCCGCGAACGCGAAATCGCCATCTGGATCAGACCGGCGGCTAACGGCGCCAACAGCGCAACCACGATACCAGCAATCGGGTTAGTCGGCCGACCTTGCTCGTCCCGGCCGCCAAAGAACATCGCGAAGTTGGCCAGCGCGGAGATGGCTCCCGCCATCGTCGCCGAAATCGTCGAGATCAGGATGTCGCGGTGCTTGACGTGCGCAAGCTCGTGCGCCATCACGCCGCGCATCTCACGCTCGGACAACACGCGCAGGATACCGGTGGTCGCCGCGACCGCCGCGTGCTCCGGGTTGCGGCCGGTTGCAAACGCATTCGGTTGGTCTTCGTCGATCAGGTACACGCGCGGCATCGGCAGCCCAGCGCGCGTAGCCAGTTCGCGGACCATCCGATAGAAGTGTGGTGCGCTGGTTTCGTCGACCTCCTGCGCGTTGTACATCTTCAGCACCATCTGGTCCGAAAACCAGTATGAGAAAAAATTTATGGCCAGCGCGAACACCAGCGCGATCGTCATGCCGCGCGTGCCGCCGATCATGCCACCGATCACAATGAACAGCGCGGTGATCGCGGCCATCAGCAACGCAGTCTTGAACCAGTTGAACATGTTAGCCACTCCGAACCAAACGACCCGTCGTAAGGATTATGTTAGATAGGGGTGTGCATCAAAAATTCAATGCCCCACCCGTCAGCGTGTCGTCATCGCCAGCTTGATACCGAGCCCAATGAAAGCGCTGCCCACACCGCGCTCCAGCCACTGCCTAACCCGCGCACGCCCCGACAGCCGCTGCGTCGCGGTGCCGGCGATCCAAGCCACGAAACAGGACCAGACCAGGCTCATCGCGACAAATATCCCGCCGAGTACCAGGAACGCCAGCGGCTTGTAGTCACTTTGCGCCGATACAAATTGCGGAAAGAACGACACGAAGAACAGCATAACCTTGGGGTTTAGCACGTTCGTCCAGAAACCCTGCAGATACACCGCGCGCAACGGCCTGGGCATGCCCGCGGCGGCGCCCGCCGTCGCCACACCGCCGGGCCGTGGCTTAGTCAGCAGCAACCGGGTCCCTAAATAAATGAGATACACCGCACCCGCGATCTTGAACACCGAAAACGCCGTCGCCGACGCAGCAAGCAGCGCGGTCAGGCCGAACGCGCTCGCCAGCGTGTGCACACAGGCGCCGGTGGACACGCCGAGCGCGGACAATACACCGGCCTTCCGCCCCTGCGCGAGACTGCGCCCCACGATGTACGCGGTGTCGGGGCCCGGCGTAAGGTTGAGCAGAAACACCGCGGCGATGAAAAGCGGAAAATGCGTGATTCCCAGCATGGCCACTCTCTATTGCGACGGTAGCGCAGCCTGGGGCCGATCGTTCGGCCCGGTCTCGAAGCGCTGCCCCACGCGCAGCGGAAATCCCGCCACGAATTCTCGGGCGGCAAGCCGCTTGCCTCCCGGCTTTTGCAACTGGGTAACGCGCAATGCATGCTCGCCACAGGCGATCGTCACGCCAGCACTGTCCACAGCCCGAATAGTGCCCGGAGCCAGCTCAGGCCCGCTGGCGCATACCGGCTCGGCGGCCCAGATCTTCAGGGGCGTGCCCCCCAGTATCCCATGCGCGGCCGGAAACGGGTCAAAAGCGCGCACCTTGCATGCGAGCATTTCGGCTGGCAAGCGCCAATCCAGCGCCGCCTCCTGCTTCGATAGCTTGTGCGCGTACGTGACGCCTTCGCTTGGCTGCGGCGTCACCGGTAACGAACCGGTACGCTCCAGCTCGCGCAGCCCGGCAACGATAAGCCGCGCGCCGGTCGCGGCCAGCTTGTCATGCAGCGTACCCGTCGTGTCCGTCGGCTCGATCGCCACGGCTTCACGCATGAGCATCGGGCCCGTGTCTAGACCCACGTCCATCTGCATCAACGTGACGCCCGTGATTCGGTCGCCGGCCTCGATCGCGCGGTGGATCGGCGCCGCACCGCGCCAGCGCGGCAACAACGACGCATGAATATTGATACAGCCATGCGGTGCGATATCGAGCACCGCTTGCGGCAACAGCAGCCCGTATGCAGCCACTACCATCACGTCGTGCGGCGTGGCGCGCAATAGCGCCAACGCGTCGGTCGCTTCAGTAGGATACTTGCCGTCGCATCGCAACGAGGGCGGCTGCGCGAGCGCCAACTCCCGCGCCAGCGCGAGCTGTTTGACCGGACTCGACGAGGACTTCATTCCGCGTCCCGCCGCACGATCAGGTTGCGTCAACACAAGCGGCACCGCAAAGCCCGCGTCGTGGATCGCCTGCAGCGCGGTCGCTGCGAACTGTGGCGTACCGGCAAAGATTACGCGAAGGGTAGACGTCATCGCGGCCGTCACATCGCGTGCTCGAGTTTCTTCATCTTCGTCTTGATCCGCATCTGCTTGAGCGGCGACAGATACTCAACGAATACCTTGCCGAGCAGGTGATCCATCTCGTGCTGGATGCAGATCGCGAGCAATCCTTCGCACTCCAGCTCGAAAGGCTCGCCGTTCTCGTTCAATGCGCGCACGCGAACCCGCTCGGCGCGTTCGACGCTGTCATAGATGCCCGGCACCGACAGGCACCCCTCTTCATTGACCTTGCGCTCATTGCTCGACCAGACGATCTCCGGGTTGATGAACACGCGCAGCGCGTCGCGAGTATCCGACACGTCGATGACCACGACGCGCTCGTGAACATCCACCTGCGTGGCCGCTAGCCCGACGCCGGGCGCCGCATACATCGTCTCGGCCATATCGGCCGCCAGTTTGCGGATGCGCTCATCGACACGTTCGACGGGCTTGGCGACCTTGTACAGGCGCTTGTCGGGGTAATGCAGGATATTGAGCAAAGCCATGATCAATCAGTCCTCTCGAGTGGACTCGTATTCGCGCACAAGCGTCGGCCAATCGGCCGAATCGCCCACCTCTTCATCTTCGGTAATAGTTAAGTCAGGGCGCAGCGCCCCCGAATCAAGCCGCGGGCGGCATCGCGGGCGCGCAAAGGCCGCTTGGCGCTTGCACTGGCGGACACGGCGCGCGGGTCCTGAGACGCGAACCGGGAACGCTGGAAACCAACCTACTAGACTGACAAAATTTTATCACGCGATGAATACCACGATTCAGCCGCCGATGCTTGCGGCAGATGAACTCGCTGCCTGGTTGACGCTCGCGCATACGCCGCGCGTGCCGGCATCGGCGGCGCTCGCGCTGCTCGCGGCATTCGGCTCGCCGCGACCCATCATGACCGAGACGGCCGCGGGCCTGGAGCGTGTAGTCGGCGCCGTCGCCGCGCAGGCGTTGCTGCAAAGCCGCGACGCGGTGGCACCACGCGTGGAGGCCGCGCTTGCGTGGACCGCCGGAGATGCACGGCTGATCGTGCCGTTCGGCCACCCGGCGTATCCGCCCGCGCTGCTGACACTGTACGATCCGCCGCCGCTACTTTACGTGCATGGCACGATCGGCGCGCTGCACCGACCAGCGCTGGCGATCGTCGGCAGCCGCAATCCAACGCCGCAAGGCAATGACAATGCGCGCTTGTTCGCGCAGGCGCTTGCGGCACAGGGTGTGTGCATCGTATCGGGACTGGCGTTGGGCATCGACGGTGCCGCGCATCGCGGCGCGCTGGATAGCGGCGGCGTAACAGTGGCGATCACCGGCTCTGGCGCGGATGTGATTTACCCGCAACGTCACGTCAGCCTGGCGGCTGAAATCGTCGAGCGTGGCGGTGCCATCCTGAGCGAATGGCCATTGGGCGCCGCGCCGCTGCGCCAGCACTTCCCGCAACGCAATCGACTCATCGCCGCGATGGTACGGGGCGTGCTCGTCGTGGAGGCCGCCCCCTATTCCGGTTCGTTAATCACCGCGCGACTGGCCAACGACATTGGCCGCGACATCTTCGCCATTCCCGGCTCCATCCATTCGCCGATGTCCCGTGGCTGTCACCGGCTGATCAAAGACGGCGCCAAGCTAGTCGAAACACCGCACGACGTGCTGACCGAGCTTCGATTGCCGGAGCCCGGCGTCGAAGCGGCCCCCGGCACCGCCCCGGCCAGCGTGCAAGCCGCCCCACCGACCGTCTACGCGACCCATGCGCTGGCAGCCCACACGCCTGAGCTGTCGGCAATCCACCGGCCCGAGGCGGCAATCTGTGCTTCGGATGCTTTGGCGACCCGCATGCCAGAGGCTTTAACGGCTCATAGGCATGATACTTCGATGACCCATACACCGAATGCTTCGGCAGTCCATACGCCGAGTACTTCGGTGGCCCATACGCTGGATACTTCGGTAGCCCACACATCGAATACTTCGGTAGCTCACACATCGGATATTTCGGCAGCCCACGTACCAGATGCTTTCACAACCGATACAGCCGGTGCGTCGACAACCCGCCCGGCCGAGCGCGCCACCATCCGGCCAGTGCGCGCTGAAACGTCCCAATTGGCTGACGCGCCGGCAGCCGATTGGGGCGACGCCACGGCCGCCGTACCGGCCGATCCGTTGGTGACTGACCACCACGCGCGTCCACGGCGGTACCGCACCGTCACGCCCGGTGACGCACGGCGCGGCACCGCTGCGGTGCGCGCCTCCACCCGACATCGCGCAATCGGACCCTGGTCGAGCGCCCGACGCCGCCCAGCGTACCTCGCTGCTGCACGGAATACTCAAGCCAGCCATCCCGCAGACGCAGCGCGGCGCGCAGCCCTGGACGCAATCGGACACGATCCCGTCACGCTTGAAACCCTAGTACAGCGTACCCATTTGGACTGCGCGACACTGCAAGCGGTACTGCTGGAACTGGAATTGGCTGGTACGATCGTTGCGCTACCAGGCGGGCGCTTTCAGCGCGCGTGAGCAGATTGCATGCCGATCGCACGGCGACCATGCTACAGTCCAAAGTTAGATTGCATCGGTAGCGGCGTGTCACCACGGCGGCACCCGCCAGGCGAGCCACGCCGGCACGCCCACGCCGCCACGATGCGTTGCCAGGATCTCTCAATCATGCCTGCCCTCGACCTTGACCACGACGCCGACGTCATCACCACACGTCTGTCATCCGCTGACACGCTGTTTGTCGCCTGCCTGTGCGCCGAATGGTGCGGCTCGTGCCGCGAATACCGGACCGGTTTCGACGCGCTCGCGGACGCGCATCCGGAAGCATGTTTTGTTTGGATCGACATCGAGACGCATGCCGACCGGCTCGATGACCTCGATGTGGAGAACTTTCCGACCATCCTGATCGAAGATACTCATGCCACGCGCTTTTTCGGCACCGTACTGCCCCATCCGCAGATCGTTGCGCGGATGCTAGTCGACTTATCCTCGCTGCCTGGCGTGGAGCGCGCGCCAAAACTACGTCCGGCGCTCGTTGACGCGTGAGCGACGCGGCACGCAAATTGCCCATTCTCCGGCTATTGCCACCTCGCGCCACGCTTGCACGCAATTGCGCTGAGCGCTTGCGGTCGGCCTTAACACGCGCTTATCATGCGCGGCTGAACTGTTGCCGCAAGCCGCTTGCCGCGCTCGAGCCGCGATGTGTTTGCGGCCGATATGCTATAAAGCGTTCGATTCCGCGCATTCGTACTTACCAATAGTCATGTCAAAAGCCCTGATCATCGCCGAAAAGCCGTCTGTCGCGAACGATATCGCGCGCGCGCTGGGCGGCTTCACAAAGCATGACGATTACTACGAGAGCGATGACTATGTGCTGTCGTCGGCTGTTGGTCACTTAGTGGAGATCGCGGCGCCGCAGGAGTATGAAGTCAAGCGCGGCAAATGGAGCTTTGTGAATCTGCCCGTTATTCCGCCCCATTTCGACCTTCAGCCGATCGCCAAAAGTGAATCTCGGCTAAAGCTGCTGACCCGACTGATCAAGCGCAAGGACGTCGACCGACTGATCAACGCATGTGACGCGGGCCGCGAAGGCGAGTTGATCTTCCGGCTGATCGTGCAGCACGCCAAAGCCAAGCAACCGGTGCAGCGTTTGTGGCTCCAGTCGATGACGCCGGCGGCAATCCGAGACGGCTTCGCGCAATTGCGCAGCGACCAGGAGATGCAACCGCTGGCCGACGCGGCACGCTGCCGCTCCGAGGCCGATTGGCTCGTGGGCATCAACGGCACGCGGGCGATGACGGCGTTCAACAGCAAGGGCGGTGGCTTTTTCCTGACCACGGTCGGACGCGTGCAGACGCCAACGCTGTCGATCGTCGTGGAGCGCGAAGAAAAGATCCGTCGCTTTGTGCCGCGCGACTATTGGGAAGTCAAGGCTGAGTTTGTTTGCGCGACCGGCTTCTACGAAGGGCGTTGGTTTGACCCGAAATTCAAGAAAAACGAGTTTGATCCCGAACAACGCGACTCCCGACTCTGGAGCGCGGCCGCGGCCGAAACGATCGTTGCGGCATGCCGTGGGCAGATGGGCACGGTCAGCGAGGAATCGAAACCGTCAACGCAGCTCTCACCGCTGCTGTTTGACCTGACCAGCCTGCAACGCGAGGCGAACGGACGCTTCGGTTTCTCGGCCAAGAACACGCTCGCGCTGGCCCAGGCGCTATACGAGCGGCACAAGGTGCTGACCTATCCGCGTACCGATGCGCGCGCGCTGCCCGAAGACTACATGGCCGCGGCCCGCGATACGCTGGAGGTGCTCAAGGAAAGCAACAACTACCTGCCGTTTGCCAAGCAGGTGCTGGACAAGGGCTGGGTCAGGCCAAACAAGCGGATCTTCGATAACACTAAGATCAGCGATCACTTTGCAATCATTCCGACGCTGCAAGCGCCCAAGAACCTGTCCGAGCCGGAGCAGAAGCTGTACGACTTGGTAGTCAAGCGTTTCCTGGCCGTGTTTTTCCCAGCCGCCGAGTACAAAGTGACGACCCGGATCACGGAAGTGGTGGGCCATCATTTTAAAACCGAAGGCAAGGTATTGGTCGCGCCAGGCTGGTTGCAGGTGTACGGCCGCGAGACATCGAGCGAAGATGCGAACCTCGCGCCGGTCGCCAAGGACGAGAAGGTCCAGACGGACAAGATCGCAGCCCAGCAATTAACCACCAAGCCGCCCGCCCGCTACAACGAAGCGACGCTGCTCTCAGCGATGGAAGGAGCGGGCAAGCTGGTCGAGGACGACGAATTGCGCGAAGCCATGGCGGCCAAGGGCCTGGGCACGCCCGCCACGCGCGCAGCGATCATCGAGGGGCTACTTGGTGAAAAGTATCTGCTCCGCGAGGGCCGCGAGTTGCTCCCGACGGCTAAGGCATTCCAGCTGATGACGCTGCTGCGTGGCCTGGGCGTCGAAGAGTTGACCGCCCCCGAGCTGACCGGCGAGTGGGAACACAAGCTGTCGCAAATGGAGCGAGGCCGTCTGGAGCGCGAAGCGTTCATGCGCGAGATCGCGCGTATGACCCAAACAATCGTTAAACGTGCGAAGGAATACGATTCGGACACGATCCCGGGCGATTATGCGACGTTGAAGACGCCTTGCCCGAACTGCGACGGCGAAGTCAAAGAGAACTACCGTCGCTTCGCGTGCACGAAATGCGATTTCTCGATCTCGAAGATTCCGGGTGGCCGCCAGTTCGAGATCGACGAGGTCGAGCAGTTGCTGTCGGAAAAATCAATCGGCCCGCTGTCGGGCTTCCGCTCGAAGATGGGCCGACCATTCTCCGCCATCCTCAAGCTCGCGCGCGACGAAGAGGCAAACAATTACAAGCTGGAGTTCGACTTCGGGCAAGATACGGCGGGAGACGATGGCGAAGCCCCCGACTTCTCCTCACAGGAACCCGTCGGCCAATGCCCGAAGTGCCATGCGCGTGTGTTCGAGCACGGCATGAGCTACGTTTGCGAAAACCAGACCGCCCATCCGAAGACCTGTGACTTCCGTTCCGGAAAGGTGATCCTGCAACAGGAAATCACGCGGGAGCAAATGGCAAAGTTGCTCGATCAGGGGCGCACCGACCTGCTGACGAATTTCAAGTCGTCCCGCACCGGGCGCAACTTCAAGGCATTTCTCGTCAAGCAGAAAGACGGCTCGATTGGCTTCGAGTTCGAGAAGAAGGAGCCGGCGGCAAAGACCGCAGCGAAGTCTTCAGCGCGTGGCGCGAAGGCAAACAGCGAAGCCGGGGGCGCCGTGCCCGATACGACGCAACACGGCGACAGCGACCACGCGACGCCGCTCAAGCCCGCAACCAAACGGGCTGCCCGAACCGGCACGGCAACAGCGGGTCCTGCCGCGAAAACCACTGCACGCAAGGCGCCGGCACGCAAGCGCACCGCGGGCTGACCACCCCGGCGAGCACGGGCCAAGCATTGGGCGGAGCGGCCGGTAAGACACCGGACGATCAATACATCGCACGATATGTCACTTCACGCACCGGTGATGCGGCGTTACAGGTACCCGCGCGTGCACTGCCGTGGCCACGAGGTGGTGTGGTGCACGGCGCCGGAGGCCCGGCGTGCCAGCGGCGGCAGGTCGCGCCGCCCGGACATATCCGCTGCCTATGCCGGTTCGTACGTGTGACGTTCAGCGTTGCCCGGATATCGCCGTGGCGCCGCCGGCGCACGGCGCGTCCCTTTGCGTTCGATACCGTTAGCGCGCAATTGTTCATCAAGCTGGTCCAGCTCATCCTCGCCGCGCCCTTGTTCCGGGCGTCGGGGTGCCGGGGCCGGATGCACCGCCGCGTCGGCCAACCCCATCGAGCCGTCAGCTGCCTTGGTGTGCGCGCCATCAATGCCAGACCATTGTTCACCGAGCATGCTGTTCGGCGTCTGGCTGAAGTGCTCGACGAGGTGATCGATGAACGTGCGCACCTTGGCCGGCAGATAGTGCCGACTGGGATAAGCGATGTTGATATCGACCCGCGGCAGATGATATTGTGGCAACAAGCGCATCAAGTGCCCCTCGGCCATGTCGCGGCCGATCAGGTAGCTCGGCAACAACGCAATGCCATTGCCGAGCAACGCAAGCTGACGCAGCATCTCGGTATTGTTCGCAATCATCACATTGGCGGGCCGCACCCGGACCTCTTGGCCATCCGGACCAGTGAATACACGCTCGTCGCCCCAATAGTCCGCGGGCAATGACAGGCAGTGATGCTCGAGCAAGTCCTCGGGTCGCTGCGGCGCACCATGCTTGGCGATGTACTCAGGCGTTGCACAGACAGTGATGCAGCCGGTAGTCAGCCGACGCATCACGACACTGGCGCTGCGCACGTTGCGCGCAATTACGACGCCGACGTCGAAACCCTCCTCCACCATATCGACCTCCCGGTCCACCAGCGTGACGTTCGGGACGACCTGCGGAAACCGCTGCGCGTACGAGTGCAGCACGGGCGCCAAATTGTGTAGCCCGAACACCACTGGCGCGACGATGCGCAACGTGCCGACCGGCTCGTGATTGCGCGCCACCACCATCTGCTCAACCTCTTCCAACTCGTCCAGGATCTGGCGGGCGCGCTCAAGATAGACTTGGCCAGACTCGGTCAACGAAAGTGAGCGCGTGGTTCGGTTCAGCAAACGGGTGCCCAACCGGCTTTCCAGGTCGGCGACGTGCCGGGTGACAACAGCATTGGACATGTCCATCATGGAGGCCGCCTTGGCAAAGCTGCCTAGGTCCGCCACCTTGACGAAAACGCGCATCGACTGCAAATGATCCATTAGGAAACTCCTACAGCGTGCAACCGAAATGGCGTTGTTGCACAATTGCAATGCGGGATTTTCCTATGACTTGCGAAAGTCTGCATAAGTTGCGGCACTGCGGCACAGCATTTTCCGAAAAAACGCCGAAACCTCGTAGGGGAATCGGCGCAATGTGGTACTAATGGACTATTCAGCGCAAAAACTCTCAACCACGCACCGATTTTGTGCAAAAGGACTAGACCGCGAGTTGTTGCTCGATTCGGTCTTTGATTCGGCTCAACGCCTCGGGCAGCCGGCGCTCCAGCTTGGCGAACAGTTCTCCGTGCAACGCCAGCTCCTCGCGCCACACGCCAGCGTCAACCGACATGACCTGCTCGAACTGTTGACGTGAAAACGCCAGGCCGGTCCAATCGATATCCTCATAGCGCGGTGAAACGCCAAACACATGCTCGACACCACGCGCCTGTCCGTCGATGCGCCCGAGCATCCACTGCAGAACGCGCATGTTGTCGCCAAAACCCGGCCAGACAAACTTGCCGTCGGCGCCCTTGCGAAACCAGTTCACGCAATAGATCCTAGGCAACGTCGCGCCTTGCGCTTGCAGCCGGGCGCCGATGTCGAGCCAATGCGCGAAGTAGTCACTCATGTTGTAGCCGCAAAACGGCAGCATCGCGAATGGGTCGCGACGCACGACGCCTTGTTGGCCCGCCGCGGCGGCCGTCGTCTCGGAACCCATCGTCGCGGCCATATAGACGCCTTCCACCCAATTACGTGCCTCGGTCACCAGAGGCACGGTACTGGAGCGGCGGCCGCCGAAGATGAATGCGTCGATCGCCACACCCTGCGGGTTTTCCCAATCAGGATCGATCGACGGGCACTGCGATGCAGGCGCGGTGAAGCGCGCGTTCGGATGAGCGGCCTTGCGACCGGCTTCTTGCGCAATCTGCGGTGTCCAGTCCTGACCTTGCCAATCGATCAGGTGCGCAGGCGGCGTGTCCGTCATGCCCTCCCACCAGACATCGCCATCATCGGTCAGCGCGACATTCGTGAATATCACGTTCTGGCGCAACGTGGCCATCGCATTGAAATTGGTCTTTTCACTGGTACCCGGCGCGACGCCAAAATAGCCGGCCTCCGGATTGATCGCGTACAGCCTGCCGTCCTGGCCCGGCTTAATCCATGCGATGTCATCGCCGATCGTCGACACACGCCAGCCGTTCATCGCCTGCGGAGGAATCAGCATCGCGAAATTCGTCTTGCCGCAGGCCGACGGGAACGCGGCAGCGACATGGTACTTGCGCCCCTGCGGCGAAGTCACGCCCAGGATCAGCATGTGTTCGGCGAGCCACCCTTCGTCACGACCCATCGTCGACGCGATACGCAGCGCGAAGCACTTTTTGCCGAGCAATGCATTGCCGCCATAGCCTGAGCCGTAGCTCCATATCTCGCGGGTTTCCGGGAAGTGCACGATGTATTTTGTATCGTTGCACGGCCAGCGCACATCGGACTGACCTTGGGCGAGCGGCGCGCCGACCGAGTGCACGCACGGCACGAACTGGCCGTGCTCACCGAGTATGTCGTAGACCGGCCGCCCCATCCGGGTCATAATCCGCATGTTCACGACCACATACAGGCTATCAGTCAGCTCGACGCCGATGTGCGCAATCGGCGAGCCGAGCGGTCCCATCGAGAACGGCACGACGTACATCGTGCGCCCGGCCATCGAGCCATCGAAAAGCTGTCCAAGCGTCGTGCGCATCTGGTTGGGATCGATCCAGTTGTTCGTCGGACCCGCGTCCTCTTTGCGCTGCGAACAGATGAACGTGCGGTCCTCAACCCGCGCGACATCGGACGGATCCGAGCAGGCGAGATAACTGTTCGGACGCTTCGCTTCGTTGAGTTTTTTGAACGTTCCGTGCCGAACCATCTGGTCGCACAGCCAGTCATATTCCTGTTGAGAGCCATCGCACCAGACGACGCGGTCCGGCCGCGTCAACGCTGCGACGTGCTCGACCCACTCGATCAGCTTGCGGTGCCTGACGTATGCCGGAATGTCGGGATCAATGGTGGGGGTGCCTCCTGGTTGATTCATGGAGCTGTCTCCGTTTTGACAAGAAAGAAACGGTATGAGCCCGACGATGCTGGCTGCGAGAGGCGCGCGCCAATGGGCGCGCGTGCGCAACAGACGTCGCGGACATTGCAGTTTGCCGGCTTGTACCATCTTGTAACGTGGCTTGCATCGGCGCTCGACAAGCTGTTAGAAATTGAAAAGGCTGCTTGATTCTCGGCACGGCATAGGTGCGCTGACGCGCACGAAAGCGGTTCTCCGGTCTCGGCGCATCGGTGCCGCCGATCACTGCATTGCTGGTAGAGCGTCAAGCATAGCACCCTGTCCGCGGTGCAAGTGGTGCACCGCAAAAGACCGCCCTGTTCTAAGTCCCCATGAAGATTGCCATCCTCGATGACTACCAAGACGCCGTCCGCAAGCTCAACTGTTTTCAACTGCTCGCCGGGCATGACGTCAAGGTGTTCAACAACACGGTGCGCGGGCTCGGGCAACTCGTCAGCCGACTCGCGGAAGTCGAAGCGCTCGTATTGATCCGCGAGCGTACGCGCATCACGCCGCAATTGCTGGACAAACTACCGCGACTGAAAGTCATCAGCCAGACCGGCCGCGTATCCAGCCACCTGGACCTGCAGGCGTGCACCGAGCGCAGTATTCCGGTGCTCGAAGGCACCGGCTCGCCCGTTGCGCCCGCCGAACTGACGTGGGCGCTGATCATGGCGGCGCAGCGTCGCATTCCTCAATACGTCGCGAACCTCAAGCAAGGTGCCTGGCAGCAATCAGGCTTGCGCACCACCGCGCTGCCACCGAACTTCGGACTCGGCCAGGTACTGCGCGGGCAGACGCTGGGCATCTGGGGCTACGGGAAAATCGGCAAGATTGTCGCCCACTACGGGCGCGCGTTCGGCATGACCGTGTTGATCTACGGACGCGAACATTCGTTGCAGGCGGCGAAAGGCGATGGTTTTGAAGTGACGCAGACGCGCGAGCAACTCTTTGCCGAAAGCGACGTGCTGAGCCTACATCTGCGGCTACACGACGAGACCCGCGGCATCGTGACCGTCAATGACCTGGTGCAGATGAAACCGACGGCACTGTTCGTCAACACGAGTCGCGCCGAGCTGCTCGAGGAGAACGCGCTCGTATCAGCCCTTCATCAAGGGCGGCCGGGCATGGTCGCGGTGGACGTATTCGAAAGCGAGCCGATCCTGCAGGGCTATCCGTTACTGCGCATGGAAAATGCGATTTGCACGCCGCACATTGGCTATGTGGAACGCGAGAGCTATGAACTGTATTTCGGCGCGGCGTTCAACAACATCCTCGCGTATTTGGGCGGCGATACGCAAAACGTCGTGAACCCGGAATCACTCACGGCGCGGATGCGGCGTTGATGCGCAGGTGCGTCGGGGCTGCACGGGATCGCCGGTGCGCATCGCGCGCATAAAGCTTATGTTCAGCGATACGGTGGTCATCGGCCGGAGCCAGCGCTGCGGGGCGCGGCCAATAACCATCGCGGTATCCGCCGCCCGCCATGGAAACTTGCCCGCGAATGACGCCACTAGCGTGCCAGAGCGCGGCCGAAAAAGGCAGACGCAGCGTGAGCGTATCGTCGTGGAGCGCTTCGGCCCGGAGTTGAAATACTTTGACCCAGGTGCAAACAAGCTGTCGAGCATCGAGTCGATCGCGGCGAGACCCATTGAGCAATGCTTCTTTTCAGTTCGGGTGGCGGGGCTAGATGGCACGGACAATGTACCGTCGAGCACGTGCCGGCGACATCAGCCGGCGACATCATATTGGGGCTGAGACGGGCTTGCTCGAGGAGTGTCTAGAGCTTGATTCGAGATGGGGAGCGATCGGGGCGTCTGTGAGAGGCAGGCGACGGCCGTGAATAGGGAGCGGCACAGCACGAGGATGTCCGGTCCAAAAAATGTGTGCGCGCCGCAAAAAGCCTGCTATAATTCCCCTTCTGTTGGGGCGTTAGCTCAGTTGGTAGAGCAGCGGACTCTTAATCCGTAGGTCGAGTGTTCGAGTCACTCACGCCCCACCAAAGAATTCTGTAGTTAAATCAAGCACTTGCGAGTAATCGCCAGTGCTTTTTTTCGTTCATCAGTCGGACGCGAAGCCTCAAAAACTAGCCTTTGCCGGAAATCTGCCGCTACGTCGGCATTGAATCAAGCGCCCAAATGGTTGTCGTCATTGACCAGGCGAACGACCGACTCAGGCTTTGGTTTCATCGTCGGTCACGGTCAGTACCCCGCTTCCTTCTGATGCCGAAAAGCCAGCACGTATACGGCATCGTCTGCAGGTTCGTGGCGATACAAAGCCACATAGCCGGAATCGCCGAATTCGATGATCAGCTCACGCCACCCCGGTTGCTCGGAAAAAGGTCGTCCGACGGCTGGCGTCGTTTCCAGCAACAGGAATTGCCGCGTGATGGCTTGGGCGGCCCGCCGGGCCGCTTCCGGGCTCTTGCTGGCCACAAAGCGCCGGCAGCGCTCCAATCCTCGGCCTGCGCCTTCCGTGATGATTACGTGTGGCACTCAGGCAGTCCCGTTTCGTTGTCCGTGCCCCAGGTGTTCAACCACGCGCGCACCTCTTGCCCGGTCAAATGCTGGCCGGTTTCCTGATAGGCAGTCCAGGACGCCTGCGCCTCCTGCTTGAAGCTTTCACGGGCTTCTTCCCGTTCCACATACTGCTTGATCGCTTCACGCATGATCCAATGTGGTGACCGATCGCGCAGGTTGGCCAGGTGCTGCACGCGTCCCTTCAGCTCCTCGTCGATTTTGAGTGACGTTGCCATACGCCAGCCCTCCATTATCAATAAGTGATACCTAACGATACTATAGTCTTGCTCACCATCACTGTCCACGCGAGCCATCACGACGGCCAGCGGAGCGACCCGCTTCGGCGTGCCATTGGCCGACCGCCCGATCTAGCCAGCGACCGGGCTACGCTGGGCAGCCAACCGGCCGGATCCTCGCGTATGCCGGCCTGCAGCCCCAGGTTGGTGACCGTGAAAGCTGTAGCTGGCCGCCAGACAGGCATAGCGGTCCTTGTCGGCCCTACTGCCGGTTACTTGGAATGCTCCCCACTTCTCCGTGTTGAGCTGAGGGCGACCAGAATAGCGGCCTTATAGTCGGCGTCGTGCACGTCGATGCGATCGCCACGGTCGACGAACGCCGGCGAAACCCTGCCGGCCAAGTGGTAGGCCACATGATCGCCGTGGATCTCGGTCACGAAGTCGCGCAGATCCTTGCGACGCCGAGTCTCGTTCGAATCGACTTGTGCATCGCCGACAATGCGCGCCGGGATCTCGTCCGATTCGTGGTTGCGGTAACGCCACTGGTCAGCCGCCTTGGGCGACAACACATCTCTAAGCCAGTCTTTGTAGCTCGGAAACGGCCGAAAACGCTCCAGGAAGCCGCGGCGCTCGGCGCGCTGTCACTCCTGCATCCGAAGTCACATGGCGGCCTGCTAGAACGGTTGTTGACCTTTCGCTGTTTCATCGCCGTTACCTGCGAGTCTGGAAAGTAGAACTCCGGCAAAGTCAAGTAGTTCAATCCATAAAAACCAATATCACCAACGGCGCACAGATAGTCGGTAACATCTCAATATACTATCCATCTACGCTTTATCTAAGTCCCACATCCCAAGCTTGCCCAGTTTCGCCGCCAATTGCAGACGGGCTGATCGCCAATCCGTGAGCGCCTGAATCCGTTGCCGCTTTGCATTTGCCAGTGCAGACTGAGCATTGAGTAGTTCGAGCATGTTTCCAACGTTTTTCCGATACCGATGGTTCGCTGCATCATATGAACGTTGGGCTAACGATAACAGTGCAGAACTGTTGCCAAGATTCTGGGTCGCACTTTGCAATAATTGGTAGCTGTTCCATACATCGAGACCGGCCTGCCGGCGAATTTCATCAAGCGCACTGGATTGTAGTTCAATTTGCGCGTCCGCTTGCCTGACTTGATAAGTTCTGACGAATCCCTCAAAAATTGGAATGGTCACCTGGAATCCAACATACCATTCCCGATGTGTCGCGGGAAATACTGGGGAGCCTAGTTGCACACTCGTCGGCTGGTTGTTGTAATTGTATTGAGCCACGAGGTTCAGACGCGGCAGTCCCTCTGCGCGAATTTGAACAGCCTTAGATTGTGCCGCAACCATTTGTGCTTGGGCAGCAGCAACACTCGGATGATTACGCTGAACATCATCCATTAGGGCGGTAACAGAATCATTAAATTCCTGATCTGGCGTGACGCCATCTTCGACACCGGGTAGCAAAATCGCCGTTGTCGGCGCGAGATTCAAGTTGGACGCAAGTGTACCTATTGCGCTTTGCCATTCGTTTTCAGCCTGGACACGATTCACCGCTGCTGCTGCGTATGCGGTCTGCGCTTGTAACTGATCACTGATTGCGGCCACGCCTCTGTCAACACGAGCCGTGGCTGCATCGACGCTAGCCTTTGCAACTTGCTCCATTTCCTGCGCAGCGGTGAGCGCACCATGCGCAGCCTGTGCTGCATAAAAGTTTTTCACAACCGTAGCGAACACTTCTAGCAAGGTGGCTTGCTGAGTTGCCAACGCGGCCGTTACCAGCTCATTCGCATATCGTAATCCTGCCACACGTCCGCCAAAATCATACAGCGTCCAACTCAACGATATATTGGCATTCTGCAGGTTGGTGCGATAGTCCGACTTAAATTGAGGGTGACCGGTTACATCATTGGCTGTATTGCCATGGGTATGTTGCCAGCTTCCACTGACGGACGGCAAAAACGCTGCCCGACTCGCGCCTACAGCCGCGGCTTGAACTTTAACATGTGCCCAGGCCTGCCGGGTCTTTGGATGGTGACAGAGCGCGCGTGCCACGGCGTCTTGCAATCTCAAAGGCCGGGACAGCTCACCCGTCATACACCCATTTATTTCAGCGCCAAGCACCTCTATCGCCGGTGATGCCGGCACAACGCGGTTTGTCCCCAGCGGATCGAATAGCGACGCGGCAGCAACACCGCTAAATACACATCCGCCCCCAACCAGCAGGGCCGCGACGAATGATGTCAAGTCATATTTAGCGCTCACGCAAGCCCTCCTGGGCAGTCCGAGCGACGGGATCGAGAAAATAGTGTGCAACGCTGCGCTGGCCGGTTTTGATTTCAGCTGTCACGGCCATTCCAGGTGACAAATTAATCCAAGTGTCATTAGCTCGAATCCGATTGGTCTCGATACGAATGCGTGCAACGAAGGTTAAGCCACGCCTGCGGTCAAGAACGGCGTCATTTGACACAGCCTCGACTGTTCCTTTCAAAAAGCCATAGCGAGTGTAAGGAAAAGCCTCGACTTTAACGGTGGCTGGCTGCCCAACTTTCACAAACCCAATATCCTTATTTTCGATGCTGGCCTCGACTTCAAGCACGTCGTCCGGCACAATCTCCATGACTGGCGAAGCTGCCGTTGCGACGCCGCCTAACGTATGAATGCGTAGCTGCTGAACCGTGCCAGCAACGGGAGCGGTCAGGCTAAGCAACTTCTGACGTGTTTCCGCCTTAGTTTCGTCGTTGCGGCTTTGAGCGAGTTGTTGAGTCGCCTTATCAAGCCAATCTAGTTGCTGGCGCCTAAATTGCGAAGATATCGCTGCGATCTCAGCGAGCTGCTGTGCAATGGCAGCATTCAGTTCTCGTGTACGGCTACGTTGTGCGGCCAATTCATGTTCTAGGCTCAGCGCAGTCTGTTCCTTATCCAAGTATTCTGTTTTAGCCACGTACTTATCGCTCGCGAGCGTTCGGTAGTCGTTGGCTTGCTGCCTTGCCAAGGGCGCCGTCGCAGCGAGCTTCGCAATCTGCCGCCGAGCCGTAGCCTGCTGCGCTTCTCGCTTCATCAGTTCAGCTTGGGCTCCACTCAGCCTATCTCGGTATTCATTGTAAAAACCTTCGGCTAAGTGCTGTGCTTCATGCTGTTGTTCGTCGCTCGCGCCCTCCACCCTCCCTACGGTTGGAGGCTTGCCTTGCGCCTGAGCCAATAAGAGGGCGCGTGAACGCTCGGCAGTCAACGCTGCATCGATGCGACTCAACCTTGCTTTATCGGCATCAGCTGCGGCCTGAGTTGTATCGAGCTCCATGAGCAATTGACCGGCTTGCACTCGCTGACCGTCGCGAACCAAGATCTGACGCACCACTCCAGTTAGCGCTGGTTGTATTTTTTTGACTTTTTCCTTGGGTATTAACTTGCCCGGTGCAACAGCGACAATGTCCAACCGGCCGACCAGTGCAATGACAACAGCCAGCAATCCTAGAACCATCAGAATACGCATCGTCCACCATGGCAGTGGATGCGCTGGCGTTTCAGTCAGTTCGAGATGTGCAGGCAGGAAGGCTCGCTCGTGAGGCAATCGCGGTTTAGTATCCAGTTCGTGACGTATCCGCCAGGCTTCACGGAATACGGCGACATATCGCGTCAGCAATGCACCGAGCGCTTGGATCTTTGTCAGAATCATGGTAAAGGCATGATTAGGCGTTTTGAAGTGCAACTAAAGACGCATAGTAACCACGCCTTTCAAGAAGTGACTCGTGCGTTCCTTTCTCGACAATACGCCCTTTATCCATCGCAATAATGTGATCCGCATGACGTACAGAACTGAGTCGGTGCGCGATGATGATGACCGTACGCCCATTACATATTGCCTTCATATTATTCTGAATGATGCGCTCGGTTTCAAAGTCAAGTGCGCTTGTTGCCTCATCCAGGATTAGGATGCGCGGATTAGTCATCAACGCACGGGCAATCGCAATGCGTTGTCGTTGCCCGCCAGACAGATTCGAACCATGCTCACCGACGACTGTGTCATACCCTTCTGGAAGTTCAGAAACGAAGTCGTGTGCGCCGGCAAGCTGCGCAGCGCCAATCACAACATCGAGTGATACACCCGGATCAGTGACAGCAATATTTTCACGGATCGAACGGTTGAACAGCAGGTTTTCTTGTAGCACCACACCAATCTGGCGGCGTAGCCAGGCCGGATCTGCCAACGTCAAATCAATACCGTCGATACGGACCCGTCCCTGCTCAGGCAGGTAAAGGCGCTGCAGCAATTTCGTCAGCGTACTTTTTCCCGAACCTGACCGACCGACAATGCCGACTACTTCACCTGCGGCAATGTCAAGCGATACATTGTCAAGAACGGTTGGCCCCTCTGGCCGATAACGGAAACGAACGTTTTGGAAGCTAATGTTGCCCCGTACAGCGGGTAATGCTTGGCGACTAGTCGACAATTCGGTGCGTGTATTGAGGATATCGCCTAGCCGGCTCATCGAGATGCCGACCTGCTGAAAATCCTGCCATAATTGGGCCAGTCGCAACACCGGAGCCGAAACGTGTTGAGCCATCATGTTGAATGCGATGAGCTGCCCAACCGACAGCTTGCCCTCAATGACAAACCGTGCACCGAGATAAAGTGTCACTAAAGAAACAAGCTTGCCGACCAGTTGAATCAGTTGCTGGCCAACGTTGCTCAGCGACATCACACGAAAGCCAGCCGAGACGTAACCCGCAAGCTGATTGTCCCAGCGGCGCGTGAATTGTGGCTCGACCGCCATCGACTTGACGGTCTCGGCGCCCGAGACCGTCTCCACCAAGAACGAGTGGTTATCGGCAGTGCGAGCAAACTTTTCGTCCAATCGCTTACGTAGCATTGGCGTGACCGTAATCGATATCGCTGCATAGATAGGTAACGAAACGACTACCACCAACGTTAGCCAGACACTATACAGGCACATCACGGCCAAAAAGATGAACGAAAAACACAAATCGATCACCGCCGTGACAGCTTGACTGGTTAAAAAACTGCGAATATTTTCCAGCTCCCGGACACGGGCGACGGTGTCGCCGACGCGACGCACGCCGAAATAGGCCAACGGCAGTGCCAGCAAGTGGCGAAACAGTTTGGCGCCAAGCTCGACATCAATACGGCTTGCAGTGTGCGCGAAAATGTAATTGCGCACACCAGTGATCAAGATCTCGGCAGTCACACTCAACAAAAGCGCGATGCAAACGATGTTGAGTGTATTGAACGCACGGTTGACCAGCACCTTGTCCATGACGACTTGAAACATCAGCGGCGACACCAATGCGAATAGTTGGAGCACCGCGGATACAAGCAATACTTCTAGAAGGATGCGCCGATATTTGACAACGGCCGGAATAAACCATGAGAAATCGAAACGTGCAAACTCGCCAACAAGCGCCGAGCGAGAGGTCAGCAGCACCATCCAGCCATCCGAGCGTTTAATCACGTCGGCAGGTGTACACACTGTGGGTCCAGACGAGTCTGCTTCGACAATCAATGCTTTTTCTGCGTCACAGGCGGCTAGCGCAAAGTGCTTCCCGTGAGCATCGAGCACCAAAACGGGCTTGGGTAGAGAGGCCAGCCGATCCAACGTCACGTGTACCCGACGCGCTTTCAACCCAATGGATCGAGCCGCCAATATAAGGTCGTTGACACTGAAACAAGTAGACGTCAAACCACTCGCGTGACGCAACTGCGTGGCGTCCGTCGCGATGCCATGGAACTGCGCAATCAGTACCAGTACAGACAAGCCTGGATCATCGGATAGCGTAGTCGATTGAGGATGATTCATGACAAAAGGAAATGACCTGTTTCGACAGACGGGCAAGAAGAGCCATCCGCGATGGAAACCGCGGACGGCGATAAAGATGAAACGGTCACTGCCAATTAGCAGCGAGAATAGGTTGTAACGTTTCTTGCTGATTCGGCGTGAGGCTCATCGTTCCTGCGGTGGGTGGAGAAAATGCTGCCATCGCTTGAACAAGCGTTTCGACACCATGACTGGGCAACTTTTTGCCATCACCCGCAACGATCTCGCTGGGTCGATCGGACTGGTACGCATACCAGTTTTTCAGTAATACCGTTTCCGGGCAACCTATCGCGGAGATTTTTAGGTCCTGACCTGTATGCTGGAACCAAAGGCGGTCTGACGACGCATCTGGACCGAACGCCAGCTTCCCGAAATGATCGAAATAATCCAGTTCACAAGTGCCGTGTCCAACGTTCACTGTCGTTCTGCCTTTGAGCGTGGCAATATTGTCACCGTCACCAAGATAAATCTGGACGCCCCAGCCGGAAGCATGAATGTTATTGCGTCCAGCACCGACTGACAGTTCCCTGAATTGACCCGACACGGTATTGTTGCCATCACCAAGATGAATCGTGTCTGCGCCCAGACCGGAGCCGTGAATAACATTGTCCCCATCACCGGCGAATAAATTTCTAAATTTCCCTGATACAGTGTTGTTACCGTCACCAAGATGGACCTCTCTTGCACCCCCCCCCTGATCCGAGCCATGAATGACGTTATGTCCATTACCGACCGACAATTTTCCAAATAAGCCCGATAGGATGTTATCCCCGTCACCCAGTGAAACTTCCGCTGACGTGTCCGTGCTTGACACCACATTGTTTCCGTTGCCCCCGGCGACCACTGTTCCCATACCAAACAATCTGATCGTGTTATTCCCATCCCCCACGGTAAGATTCGCATTAATGCTGGTAACCGTTACATGGTTAGAACCCTCTCCCGCTAGCGTGGCCGAAGAGCCAAATGCATTTTGCAGCAAGATGTGACTGCCTCCTTGCGCCTTAATGTTCGAAGATGGATTAAATTGAAGCGCATGAATTGCCATTTGGTCATTTGCCACATTGACAGTCTCATTCATCCCAACATCAAGCACATTAGGCTGAACGATTAATTCAAGCAGCGACTCAGTTGATTTTCCTGACTGATCAGTAGCCTGAATCTTTATGTTCCATGAGCCAACCTCGGCTTCCCCGGGCACAACACTTAATTTATTCTTGTTTGCATCAAACCTGAGCCATGCGGGTAACGGCTTGTTATCCACCAACGTGGCAGCGTACCCGACAACATCATCCTGCGAAGCGGTGAACAACGTAGACAACACATCACTTGTCCAAGGCTTCGTTGAATCAATCATCAGAATAGATGTTGGGCACTCCGGATATGGCAAAGCGGGAGGCGCGGCAACTGCAGGGAAAGTGATGGGCTTCTCGCGAGTTTGGAACACACTGCCTTTGAACTTGGCACTTGGGGATTGCCATGGTGATAGCCCGGATATTTTCTTTCTAACCGATGCTGATTTAATCTGGCTTGAGATGGGAAGGGCAACAACAGAGCTCGGCTCATCCAATGTCCGCGACTCCTTCTTGGATATCAAACATTCAGAAAACGTCGAAGCAGTTGGCACAGTGAGCATGGGCGCCATGATAGGTTTGACTGGTTCAGCCAAGTCTATCTTCTTATGTCCTTCCATCGGACTATCCTTGCACACTGGTTCGAAATCATCTGTGCAAGACTTGACTGGAGCGATGGGATTGTGCTGCCGAGACAATTCATGCCTTCGTAACGCTTGTAAGACGTGCATCGGGAAAGACGCTAACCTCGGATCCTGCGCATCCACGTCCGCTGCCCCCCTTTCGGTTGACGGCATGGACACACCACTTTCCGACACAGCCCGGCTTGTCGCAAAGATAAAATCCGATTCGGTTAGTTGAGTTGGATCGATTGCGTCGAGATAGACAAGCTCTAAAGGCTCGTTCGTCTTACCCAGCGATTGGCTACCCACGCTCACGCCATGAATCTGAGAAAGCCCATTAATCGTGGCTCGGTTTCGTTTCTCAATAATCAAATCATCAAAATGCATGATGCCCGTCTGGCTCAAATCAATTTTATCGACTCCATGCTTGAATCCGCGCAATGCATTGCAATAACTTACCACACCATTCTGCTTGGCAATGACAAAAGTATTGGATATAGCACTGTCGTGACTGTAAATGGTGCCCG
The DNA here is from genome assembly GCF_021498065.1 of Mycetohabitans sp. B3. Taxonomy (NCBI): domain Bacteria; kingdom Pseudomonadati; phylum Pseudomonadota; class Betaproteobacteria; order Burkholderiales; family Burkholderiaceae; genus Mycetohabitans; species Mycetohabitans sp. B3. Next base: position 365,678 of record NZ_JAHLKN010000039.1, read on the forward strand.
TCAATGCCGCCACCAATGCGCCACTCTCATCACTCGTATAGCTCACGCCCCGTGCACCGCCATTGAGCACAACGATACCTGTTGCATTAGACGACTCGGTGTTTACGGCTATACTTTTAATATAGTGGGCAGGCGCAATAAAGCTGTCTTGAAAAATAAAGCAGTTGGCATTCAACGCGCCAACTTGCTGATCCTTAACCAAGATTTGCTGACCGTTACCAAGATCGATGTGTGCATCCGCTCCACGCTGAGACAGGATGAGATCGCTGAATTGCTTGCCTGTAAAACCGACGAGGTCGATGATTTCGCCACCAGCCGCATCGAAGTTGATGATCGTATCAGAACCATTGATCCGGCGATGAACAACAAAAAAATCCTTGCCTGCGCCACCAATCAACGTATTGACACCCCGACCGCCATCCAGCAGCGCACCGCCGTCGCCTGCGATCAGCGTGTCATCGCCATCCCCCGTCACTATGTTCTGAATGGCGCTAGGGGACTGAATCGTCAACGCCGTGCCACCAATACTTGCGCTTCCCGTCGTTAGATCGATCGACGTGCCACCAGCGACCGCCGCCGTATTAATCGTATTGCGCCCGCCTTGTGTACCATTGACGCTGTCATCGAGCACAGCTCGTTCCACATTCGTTGCAACTAAATTTTTATATTCATCGGTATAAAAATAGATATCGTCTGCCGAGGTCGGGTGCCCATATAATCGCAAAGACCATTGATTGAGTGTAACAGGCAGCCCGGTTGCCGCGTCCGTCACCTCAAGCGCCCAATGGCCATTGGAACGCTCGCCCCAGTGATGGGTCGACATGAACGTATATTTGAACGTTCCTGATCGCGTGCTGCCGACATCGGTATCGCTAGCGCCCGCGGTGCCAGTTGGAGCTTTACCTACGCGATCCAAGAGAACGCTTTCCGTACCATTGGGTGAAATCAGCTTGACAATCAAATCGCCTAAACGTCCGACATCGGCATCGAAATCAATTTCCGCATGCTGAACAGTAAGCCCGGCCTCCATCAGCAGTATTGACTTAAACGCAGCGCCCGCCGGGATGATGTGGTTCAGTGCAACACTTTTCGCTGAGTAGACGATCTCGTTCTCACCGATGCTTTTCCGCAGCCACGACTCGGCCAAACGCACCGCTGCGCGCGCATCCACCATACCGAAACCGTAGTCGCTGCTGGCATGCATGCCGCCGCCGTTCCAATTGCGCGCGCCATTGTCATACCACGTCGTCGCCTTATCCTGCACACGCTTTGCTGACAACGCCAAAATTTCTTGTACGTCCCGATAGCCCAAATTGGGATTCGCCTCCAGCATAAGCGCGACAATGCCTGAAACGATCGGCGTCGCGAAACTCGTTCCACGCATATCGCTATATTGGCTGCCAAATGTCGATCCACGGTCTGTTTCTAGCATGCAACTAGTTGACATAACATTGCTGCCGGGCGCGGAGACGAGCAAGCTCGCCCCCGGATTCGAAAAAGGCGCCGATCCGGGTTGCAACGTCGATAGATCACTTTGTGCATTGATCGCGCCGACTTGGATCGTAAATCGGTTATTGCTCGTTAGCGAGCCCTGGGCGCTTCCGCCTTTCTCGCGCTCATTTCCACCGGCTGCTACGATGATCGTGCCCAGTCCGCCTCGGCCATTGTGCGCCGCATACCGAGCATTCCCCACCAGCGCGGTCTCGGTATTGATGAGCCCCGGTTGCAGATTGCTCAACGCAAAGTCGTGCTCAAAGCCCCAGCTATTGTTCGCAATATCGAAGCTGACCATGTTACCTAGCGCGGTCAAATCGGCGCCGCTGTTGGCAAGATAGTGGCCGCCGATCGTAGCGTCGTATGCAACCCCGATTCCCCCTAACTCATTCTTCGCTGCAACCATGACACCGGCCACCATCGTGGCATGGTTAGATACCGCGTGAGGTAACGTACCTTTAGCCTTCTGGATCGCAAGCCATGCCGGATCCACATTCGGCGCCAAGTCCGGATGGTGAATGTCAAAAATTTCTGGCTCGGTGGCAAAGGGACCACCTGGCTCAAATTGCCCGATGCGTACGCCTTTACCAGTGAAATCCTGCCAGACAGGCAGGATATTGGCGTCACTTAAATACCACTGTAGTGAAATCAATGGATCAGTCGGCACTTCCGGGGTGAGCATCGTCACCGTCGCGCGCATCGGCGCAGATTCGCCGCTGTCCAAATCCAGCACAGTCGCAGTAGGATTGCCCGCCGTATCCGTCACGCCGTACTTAAAGCTCATCACACCAGTGAACGCCGGATTAGGCGTGAACAACACGTCACCCGACTGCGTCAGTTCGACCGTTCCACCCACGGCGTCACCCACGGATGCAATTTTTAATTCCCCTTGGCAGTTCAAGCGTTGATCGTTCGCCAGTAGTTGTGACGCGGCAATTCCATGTGGCTGTATACGATCAAATACCTGACCGGCCTGATTAACGCGTAGTGAGTCGGCAACCGGCGCCGGGTTCGGGTGAGTTAAATTGAATCCGGAAATATTTGAAAAATTCAATTTTTGGATGTTTTTGAGCGACAGCGTACCATCACGCCCTATCTGATGGTCAACGACCGTATAACCCGATTCGGTCGGAGTAATCGTGTAATCGCCCAATTTTCCATGCAGGGTCACGATATTGGTCCCGCCCCCGCCGTCGATTACTGCATTGCCGTGACCCGCTTCGATAACATCATCGCCCATTCCACCATAAATGCGATCGGCGCCGCCCCCCGCATAAATAATGCTGCCGCCCATGGACGCATAAATCGTATCGCCGTTCGGCCCCGCATAGATTACCGCCTTACTGGCGCCCCCCATAATCGTATTGTGGCCGGCGCCGCCCACCAGCACATCATTCCCCCCACCGCCAATAATCGTCGTATTTCCGCTGCCACCCTTAACGAATACACTGCTGTTGCCACCACTGATGATGACGTCGTCGCCTCGCCCTCCCTCCGCGATGGTCAAGCCCGCCTTTGCCATGTTCAGCGTCATGCCCTGATCACCGACAATGATTGCCATATCGCGACCGCCATTACCCCGGATATTGTCCGGGTTGTCCCGAGCGCTGATGACAAAGACATCATCTCCCTCGCCCCCTTGATAGATATTGCTGCCGCCACCACCGACTAGCCAGCTACCCGTGGGAGCCGCAATCAGTGTGGTATCGCCTTTGCCTGCATAAACGTTGTCCACGCCCAGTTTGGCCGCATCGAGCGTTTCGCTCTCCGTGCTCACACTGGCGAATGCAGTCCGTGTTACACGGCCCGTCGTTGACGTCACCTTGACGCCCCCCTCGACAGCAACCAAGGCATTGCCGACCGGATCTGCCAAAAACTTCACCGCCATCCATTCGCGCACCTGGCCATTCATCGTAAACGTTCCATGGCCCATCACTTCATTGCCGTTTACTATTTGCCCAGAGGCAACGGATGTCGGCTTGATATGGATTTGCGTAATGCCAAGCTCGTCCAGTGTCTTAAGCTCTTCTGCGTCGCATTTTCCGTCATGGTTGGCATCCAACCATACCTTGAGCGTGTTCCAGATCGCGTCATCCCTGTCGATTACGCCATCCTGATTTGAATCAATACTCTTGAGCGCATCAAATGCATTTTTAAACGGCATTTGACCCGAAACGCCGTTCTCACCGGCTTTCCCACCGTAGTATTCAGACAGAAACTGGCTTGCATTGGTGATTTGGCCGCTACCATCATCGACGACCAATATGCCGGTTTTGCTGTCCGCCCATCCAGTGCGCTTCAACACGCCACTATGATCGACATCGAACAGGACCGGGTCTTCGATACCCGTCATGCTCACACCTTGGCCAGTTAGATCCAATAAAATCGGATCCACATAGGTGTTGACCGTTGTCATCGCCGACAAACCATTGAGTACAGCCGAATTCAATGGAAGCGCGTTTGGCTTATATGTCAACGCCGGGTCGACGTAAAACTGCCGAAGGTGTGCCCCAGGCTTAGCGTTTGGATCGAGTTGAAACGCGCCCGGGCGAACACCACCTGTGGCAAAACTGCCCATTTGCGCGGAGGCAAAATCGGTATTGTCCAGCGTATTGTCAGAAAATGAGATTTTGCTGGTGGCGGTATTCTGCACGAAACCATTGCGTACATCTTGTGCCGGCTTGTCCTCGCTCACCGAGCCCATTTGCGGGCGGGGATTGGGATCGATCTCGATGTTAATGAGGTGGCGGGCAGGCGCGTTGGGGCGCGGTAACTGGAAACTTTCTCTAAGCTTCGCAGCGTCTTGGGCAAGCGTTGCGGCATCTGCTGGACGAAACACGAGGTCTCCAACAGCTTTAACTAGATCGTTCCATTTAGGGACAAAGTTGAAATTCCCCACTTTGGTGTCAGACAACTGGTTAAATACTGACACGGGCGAAAGTGGCATATGCATGCAGGATAAAATAGTAACTCCATCCAGACCAAACGCCACATTCCAATTTTCTGTGAAATATTTGGCAGTGGCACTGGCAGCAGCAGCAAATCCGGCCGTAATTATTCGACAATCTCGAGTAAGCGCCCCAGCAGTGTTGATTTTATAGTCCGACAGGTATTCAGAATAATTCAGCATATCCCGGGCAAAAAGAGTGCCTCCCCAACTAGAAAAACTCAGCTTTTTATCGGGAAATTCGTCTTGAAGTCTTCGCATGCCCGCACCCGCATCATATCTTGTTATATTTTTAGGCAAAAAATCTTCTATATTAAATACACCTTTACTAACCTGCCTAAAGACCGTTAAAGCAATCTCATTAGAGATATCTTGGTATAATCTGTTATTCAGTACAGCCCCCTGGGATTTCGCGGCAGCGAACATATAATGATAGATCCACGTCCCAGCTGGATTAGGAGAAAACAACTGAATGTTGACCTCCCCGGCCTTGGAAAACCAGTTGATTGTACCTGGATCCACATCCTGGCGATCCTTAATGTCATTATAGATAGCAGCATAAGCATTGTAATAATTGACATTTTTTTCACCAGGCCCTTTTTTCAGGGCAATATTGACCAAGTCCACTGTTTTAGCACTCAGGGCAAATTGCGTCATTGAGCCTCTCCCACATAGAATGAGTCAATCAGCGCTCGCAGGCCAAGATCTACCTCAACCGCGTCCTTTAATTCCTTATTTCGCACAAAAAAATAGTAAATTGTGGCCCCAGACCGCGTTCGTGCTACATGGTGACATATAGCTTCGTTCTGATGGGTCTTATTTATTGAACAGACAAACATTATTGGCTGCCCATTTACCATCTTCCTATAATATTCAATACGCGCTTCTTCTGGACCGCGCTCATACAATTTAAACCCATATGGCCCTGTTTTTTCTTCCTGTGGGTTAATTTCCCTATCGCTGACGCTTTCTTCGGTAGTCGTAAATCGGTCAACCATGACCACTTCATAAATTCGGCAGCGAGCATGGTTGCAGTCCTTTGTATCCGGACCGAGCGGCTTGAAGCCCGGATAAAAGACGCGCAGGGAAACCTGTTTTTGTGGCCCACCGCGCCAATCGTCCATCTCGAACAAGTAGTTGCGCGGGATACGATAATGCGCACCCGCCATCTCGATATCGATCGGTGTGGGATCCATCGACCTTGCATCTTCAAACATGCCGGCTTGTGCAGTACAGCACAACGCACCCAGTCCGGCACTCATCAACGTTCGTATCCTGCGTAAACCCCACATGATGAAAAAGTGCATCACTTTCCCCTCTGCAAGACATATGTCGGAAAACCTTAGTGCCGTGGCCAAATCCAAACAGGTTAGGCGTTAAGCGTTTTACTTTGGCCGTTTTGAGATGGACATCTATATCTTCCCCTTGCAAGGATTTTTCTGCAATCTACTCGCTAAAAAGCGCCATGTAAACCGCTGCAAACAGCCTATATAGTGTCATCAAAAGACTTTTTGCTCTAATAGATGCGGAACTGAGTCTTCGCGACAGCAACAAATGAGTCAATGCGCTCAGCATAGTGAGTGGAATGCCACGCCATTGTTTTAGAAAGGCGTTTAAAACCCGATGCCTGTGGCAGTACAAAACGCTTTTTGTAATTTCGTGGCACCTTGCGACGCTTGCGCGGCGGAATCTGGGCTTACATACCTTGGACGCGCCTGCTCGGCGACGGTTTAGCTGTCGTAGCCCTTCCCATCGATAAACAGGTGCTCGGCGCTGATGCCCTCAATCAGTTCCTTGGCTTGCGTGCCAACGGCTCAAAGCCTTTCCGCTCTCGCACGAGATGCACTACACGGACCGAGTTGATTGGGGTTCCGCATATCGACGCTGGATCAGCCTATTCGTTCGACAGTCAATGGCAGCAACTGGCACCGAGGAGCTGCAGCGCACGATCGAGGACCGCTGTCAGCCAGGCCTACGTTTGCTCTTGAACGTCGGGAGCGCTTGTGCGCCTTTAGGCGATCGTAACGAGAATCGCTGCATTGCACAATTGCACCGCTGCTCAGTGTGACTCGGCAGTCCCCACAGAGAATTCGTCGTATTAGCGGAGTTTGGAGCCGGAACCGATGTGTCCTGCTATCGCGTCGATTCCGCAGCCCTTGTATGCGAACTTTCCTGCGGCGCTCCATTGCTCCGTGTCAGGCTGCTAATGAATTGCCCCATTGAAACGATTCCAAAGTAGGGCAAAGGAGTAATACAGCCGCCGCACGCGGTCAAGCAGCGGCGCACCGCAAAAATGGCGGTGCGCCCGTAAATGGCCCGCTGCGCATACGCAGCCGCAATACCACATCCCGTGAGGCAAACGCAGCGAGAAGCTCGTCAATCGGTTCCGTACTTCGGCGAGCGCGGTCCGTAAAGCAAGCCAGTCGGCGGCCCGGCCGACAACAGGCGCCGGCTCGCTAAATTCGCAACGTCAACGCTGTCGTCGGACAGCGTATGCGCAATCTGCTTGATCGCGGCCTGGGCCAACATGCCGATCAATCCAAATGCACCGACGTTGACGTTGGTGCCCACCTCGTCGCCGGTCGCACGCCCCTCGCCCTGCCACAGCACATCGCCGGTTTTCAGATCGACAAGCTTGGCTGATGCTGCCACGACCGTCTTACTGTCGAGCACGGTGTAGACGGAGCCATATTGCTTGACCTTCGTATAGAGTGCGGCGTCGGCGCCGAAGATGTCGCGAAGCTTCGCGGGCGTGACGCTTTGAATATCCGTCGGAGTGGTCAGCCCGTTGTACTTGAACGTCTCCTCCATGGGCGCCACCGGTACCACGTAGTATCCAGCCTCAGCCAACGGAAGCGTCATCTGCGAAAGCAAACCGTATGTCGCCTTCACGTCCGACGTTTCATTCACCGGCGGCAGCACGAGGATTGAACGCGGCTGACTTCTCTTGAATGCCGTGTAGTCAGGACGTTGGGCGGGGCCCGCACATGCGGCCAGCAATGCGAGCATCGCACCGACGCATAGCGATTTCAGTAAAGAGATCTTGCTGATCTTGAACATAGTGACGCTCAGCTCAGGGTTGCTTGGACTTCTTCATCAGGAAGTCCATGTACGGCGATGATTCGGGAAACGACTGTCTCTCGGCCTCGAATGCTTGTGCGGCTTGCTGGTCCTTGCCGACGCTCGCATACAGCATTCCGAGATGCGCATGAAAACCCGGCGGCGGGCGATTTCCCGCCGCACGAATTTGTTGCAGCGCTTTTTCCAGGGCGTCGATCTGCTGCTCCGGCGCCGCTTGTCCTTTGAAGTACTCGTAGACCTGCGGCTGATAAGCGTCCCATTGATACAACGGCACGGTCGGGTGACTGGCGCAGCCGGTCAACCAGGCCGCAGCCGCGACCAGCGACAATCCGTTTTTTCTGAATAAGATAGGAAAATTCATACTGCTTTTTTTAGCGATTGGCATAGCGCGGGGCGACCGCTTCATTTCACCGAGCCGAGTGCGCCGGCATCGACCTGTTCAACCAAGTGGTTGACCGCTTCCTGAATGGCCAGATCCAGCACCTTGCCGTTCAGCGTGGAGTCATAGCCGGCCGTGCCGCCAAAGCCGATGACCTCCCGATTGGACACGCTGTACTCGCCCGCGCCCTGACTCGACAGCACAACTTCAGACGTCGCGGTATTGACGACATTGAGATTGACCTTTGCGTACGCGACCTGCTCTTTGCCACGCCCGAGGATGCCGAACAGTTGATGGTCGCCGACCTCCTTGCGACCGAACTCGGTGACGTCGCCCGTCACGACGAAATTGGCCCCCTTGATCGCTTGAGCCTTTTTCATGAAGCCAGCTTCCTGCTTGATCTCGTCTAGATTGTCCCGATCGAGCACGTTAAAACGGCGGCTCTGTTGCAGTCGCGTAACCAGGATCGTCTTGGCCTGTCCACCGAGACGGTCGATTCCGTCGGAAAAGATGCCACGCATATAGCTAGACCGGTTATCGAACTTGCCGACGGCGATCCCCATCGGCTTGCCAGCGAACGGTGTTTGGGCGCTGCTGACCACGGGCACCGGCAGCGTTCGCGACGATTCCGTCGCGCACGCGCTTAGTCCCAGGGCGAGCGCCGCCGTGAACCAGATAACGCCAACATTTTTATGCTTTTTCACGCAACCTCCTTATCAACTTAAAAAAACACTGCCTAATTGGGCGCGGCTCGTGGCAAACGCCCGAACGCGGCCATGCCGTTGCCAAATCGGCGGCAACGTCAGTCATTGCCCAACTTGTCGAACCGGTGAAATAAAAAAGACGCGCTTAGCTTGGCGCTCACCATGCTAAGGTTTTTCGATGAAACGGTGTGTGTAGAACAACAGCCGCTACTACTGCGCCAGTCTTATCTATTCCGACAAAATCGATAGCCCCTTCGTCGTTTTTTGTTTGAAATCCCGCTGCACCTGCATTTTTCAGCCATCATTTCGCTTCATCGATGGCAACGAGAAAGGATTTTATGATGTGGTGCTAAACAGCGAGATTTTCACGTCTGAGTCGCGCAATGTCAACGCCGAATTGACATTGCGCGACCGTTGCAAAGAAGATGAGATCCGGCCCATTTGTATGGGCGGATCCCGGCTACCGCAGTGCCTCAAACCAGTACGGCGCTCGTATCAGAACACAGCAATTCATCGCCATGCAGGCATTCTTCACTATTGCTTGATAAAGCGGTACGAAGTCCATAAGCCGTTCGGATCGCGATTGCCCGCGTTCTGAAATTCAATTGCATGCCCGACTACTCGGATAATTCTGAATTCGTCATTCTCCGGCGTCGACAGGCATTGATACGCATTGAACAACTCTTGCATTTTTACTTGTTCACCGGCCAACGCATGCTGATCAGCCGCGTCCAGCTTATCGCGTGACAAGCATCCATAGGCATTTGCCTTGAACCGGAACGTCTGGTCCGGCGCCAACTTGACGACTTTATCCTGGGCTTGCGCCGCGGAAAATGCGGCGGCAAGCGTGACGAGAGCAAAAACCATCCCAGTACATTTCATCATGAATCTCTCTCCTGTGAACTGCGCATACCTTGGTATGTCATATCTGAAGTTAAACGCAGCAGTTCCATCGTAGACCAATGCACGCGAAGCACAAGCAGAATTTTTGTGCAACCGCAATAGGCTAAAATGCCGCACCCATCGGTAACATGCCTGCCACGCGCATTGCGGCGTTTTGACGCATCGCACATATCGCGCTGCAGTATGTCGCCGAAATGGCGCGGGGTTCGTCGCATTAAAGACTGCATAAAAATACCTAGCCCCCAACGGGTAAGCCCTCGGCGCCATTTCGCCAAAAATCAATGAGGCGCTGGAACGCTTGCTGAATAAAAGAGCGCCGGGGGAAAGACACATATGTGCCCCGAGCCGGGATAAGCAAAGCGCGGCAATCCGAATCACATCGCACGATGGATCGCGCGGATTGGCCCGGGTAGGCATACGCCCCATTGACAGCCTCCACGCTAGTTCCGCTCGCCGGCCAGCATGCCCATCGCGGCGCGCCGACTGGGTGTCGATGTGGGCGCAGGATGGAAATACAGGTGCTGACTGGCTAGCTGGAATGCTAGTGGGCAAGCGGAAATGCTGGCGGGTAATGTACAGCGTCCTCAAATGAACAAGGACTAGCGTAGGGATCCGATCATGGCCGAGCAGATTATCCTGGACGCATTTCTCTTACTGCCATTGTGATCGTTGTGTTTCTTTTCATTGACGGGCTATGGCAGGAGCACCGGTTACGCATTAAGGCCGCGCCGAGCGCGCGCGGCCTTAATCATCGACGGATGCGGGACGCGATTCGTCACGATCACCCGCCGGTTTCAGGGGGCAGCTTACGAATGACGCCGCACCTGCGCACCGGCGCACCACGCGCGCGGCGTCGAATCAATGACGGTGGCGCAGCCATCCCGCCAGATGGCGAGTCTCCATCCAATGAAGTACACGGCTGCGTTCCGGATGCTCGCGCCAACGTGATAAAAGTTCAAACCCCCACAGTGCCAATAGAATCAGGAGGCCTAATCCACCACCGATCAGGCCTGCAACCGTTTCGCCTTCCATGATTGCCCTCCATTGGGAACACTCATCACTTTATTGTAGGCAATCGGATAGCGACGAAAAGGGGCAAAGACATGCGCCTGCGCGCGGCTAGTTGACTCAGCCGCCATTGAGCGCGTGCAGGGATCTACCGCTGCCCGTTTCGCGACAACAGGCATGCTGCTGTACATGCTGGCTCGCGGCTGTGGCGCACAGAGATCGTCGAGTTCGGCACCTCGTTCGGCATCTCGACGCTGCATTTGGCGGCGGCGTTGCGGGACAACGGCGGCGGTAGGCTGATTACGAGTGAATTTGAGCCGTCCAAGGTGGCGCGGGCCCGCAATCACCTCGCAGCCGGCGGACTAAGCGACCTGGTCGAGATCCGGGAGGGCGACGCGCTGCAGACGTTGAGCGTCGACTTGCCAGAAACAATCGATCTGCTCCTACTCGATGGCGCGAAGGGGTTATATCCGGAAGTTTTAAGCCAAGTGGAAAGCCACCTTAGGCCAGGTGCCTTCATCGTCGCCGACAACGCCAACCACAGTCCCGACTATCTGGCGCGCGTGCGCTCGCCTGGGGAGGGCTACCTGTCCACGCCGTTAGACGACGATGTGGAGTTGTCTATCCGAGTCTGTTGAATGGGCATTCAACTATACATCCGCTGCAGCGTCCCGCTGGCACTCGGTGCGGCACACCACGGCTTGATTTGCGCTGCACCGTCATCGCCGGCCGACGCAGCACTCACGAGGCTATCCTCACCCACCTTGAACGTCGGATGCACCCGCGAATACCGTTGGCGCCGGCAGGCTCCTCCCAGTGGCGGGCTCAGTGCCCCATATAGACGGATTGAGACACATGGGCAATGGTCGGGCCGCCCGCCTGCGTCGAACCGCTGGCCACGCCGCCCACCGCTTGTGCGGCGACGTGTTGCTCAGCGGCATGCTTGGCCGCCACGCGGGCCTCAGCCGCTTGGATGTTGTTCGGATAATCGTAGTCGTTGGCCGTGGCGGGATTGTAGCCAACTTGCTCGAGTTCAATCAACTCGGCCCGCACTTGGGCGTGCGTAAGCGGTGCGTTCGTTTGTGCGAACGAGGTCAGCGGCGCCGCAGCAGCAGCGGCAACAGTGGTAATGACGACAGCTTTAATCAGCGCATTCATGACATAACCTCCGATTGTTCGTTTCACCTTGAAGCTACAAACGTCAAGGTCCGTAGCCGACAAATGCAGTGTAGGAGCCGGACAAATAAGGGTAAATATCTAATCCACGAATTCACTGTTATCAAAAAAAGAACAATCGAGACGCGGTGCAGCGTCTCAACGCACTCCGGCTATTGCGCCCCGTCGCAGCCGACTCAGGCGCGCGCTACGACGCACAATGATCCGCTAGCCTGAAATCCAGGCATGCGTGCAACACCGCAGCAAAACAGGTCGTTTTGCGGGGTGACGCCCAACGGAGACGGGTCGGGATTGACGAGTTCGAGCCGGTCCAGGTGAATATCCAGGGCATTAAAGATTGCCAACGGATGTCTATGGACCCTGCATTACTTTCCAATACAGAACCGGCTGAAGATCACACCCAGCAAATCGTCCGACGTGAACTCACCAGTGATCGCGTTCAATTGCTCCTGCGCCAGTCGCAACTCCTCGGCAAATAAATCGAGCGCTTGCGCATTGCGCGCCGCGTGCTCCGCAGCCGTCGCCAAATGCTCGCCTGCTATGCGCAATGCGCGCAAATGACGCTCGCGCGCCAGATAGACACTTTCCGCGCCTGCCTGCCAGCCGGCAATGCGCAGCAGTTCGGCGCGCAGCAGGTCGATACCGAGCGCCGCCTTTGCGGATAGGCTGACCTCGCGCGCCGCGCCATCCCCGGCATCGCGCACCTCCGGCTCGATGTCTGCCAAGTCGATCTTGTTGAAAATCCGCACCACCGGCACGCCGGCGGGAAACCGTGCGGCGATCGCATGATCCTCTACGCTTATTCCATCACGCGCATCCAGCAGGTGCAGCACGACATCCGCTTGCTCGATTTCGTGCCATGACCGCGCAATACCGAGCCGCTCCACTTCGTCTTGCGTATCGCGCAGGCCGGCGGTATCGATCACGTGCAGCGGTATGCCTTCGATCTGAATGGTCTGCGCAACCTTGTCCCGCGTCGTGCCAGCAATCGGTGTCACGATTGCCAGTTCGGCACCCGCCAGCGCATTAAGCAGCGAGGACTTGCCGACGTTCGGTTGCCCGGCCAGTACGACGGACAGTCCCTCACGCAGCAACGCGCCTTGTTTCGCATCGCGCTGTACGGCCGCCAATGCGTCGCGGATATGCGCCAACTTGCCGCGCGCGTCGGCCGCCTCCAGAAAATCGATTTCCTCCTCCGGGAAATCGAGGGTGGCCTCGACCAGCATCCGCAGGTCGACGACCTTGTCGACGAGCCGATGGATGTCGCGCGAGAATGCCCCTTCCAACGAACGACCGGCCGAGCGCGCGGCCGCCTCGGTGCTGGCTTCGATTAGGTCCGCCACGGCTTCAGCCTGCGCGAGATCAAGCTTGTCGTTCAGGAACGCGCGTCGCGTGAATTCGCCGGGCTGCGCGAGCCGCAGGCCGATGTCACAGCCAGCGTCGAGGCATCGCTGCAGCACGAGTTGCAATACAACCGGCCCGCCATGCCCCTGCAGTTCGAGGACGTGCTCGCCGGTGTACGAATGGGGTGCCGGGAAATACAAACCGATGCCGCGATCCAGCGGCACGCCGGTCGCATCGAAAAACGGCACATAGACGGCACGGCGGGGCGCAAGCCGATCGCGGAACAATGCGTCCATCAGCCGCGCGGCCGCGTCGGCCCCGGCCGCGCCGAACGAGACACGCACCACACCTATGCCACCACGGCCCGGTGCGGTGGCAATCGCAACGATCGGATCAGAATCGGTTTGCATTAACTCAAATAAATAGGTGCGGCAATACGGGTCGCCGTCGATAGCGGCTCGCGTCCATTGTAGTCAGACGGCCCGGCGATTCGCGTCGGATACCGCGACGGCCCATGCCGGCGGCGGGCACCTCGTCAAGCTGCCCGCCTCACCATCACGGACTCAGGCCTTCTTGCCCTTGCCTATCATCCGGGTGATGTAGTACTGCTGGGCAATCGACAGTACATTGTTCACGACGTAGTACAGCACCAGTCCGGCCGGGAAGAAGAAGAACATTACCGAGAATGCGAGCGGCATGAACAACATCATCTTCGCTTGCACCGGATCGGGCGGCGTCGGGTTCAGCTTGGTCTGCGCAAACATCGAGACCGCCATCAACACCGGCAAGATAAAGTAGGGATCCTGCTGCGACAGATCACGGATCCACAGCACCCAGGGCGCGCCGCGCATCTCGACTGACGAGAGCAGCACCCAGTACAGCGAGATGAACACCGGGATCTGGATCAAGATTGGCAAGCAGCCGCCAAACGGGTTCACCTTCTCGGATTTGTACAACTCCATCAACGCCGCATTCATCTTCTGCGGATCGCTCTTGAAACGCTCGCGGATCTGCTGCATGCGCGGTGTGATCTCCTTCATCCGCGCCATCGATTTGTAGCTAGCCGCCGACAGCGGGAAGAACACCGCCTTGATCAGCAGCGTCAGCAACACGATTGCCCAGCCCCAGTTGCCGACAAAGCCGTGAATCTTCTCGAGCAGCCAGAACAACGGCTTCGCGATGATCGTCACCCAGCCGTAGTCCTTGACCAGCTCCAGGCCTGGCGCGATCTTCTCCAGCTTACGCTCCTCCTGCGGGCCGGCGAACAGGCGCGCGGCCACATTCACACTCTGGCCCGGGGCGATGCTCTGCACCGGCTCCTTCATGCCAACGCGGTACAGCGCCTGGCTGAATTTGTCCGCATAGAACTGGCGCTGCACGCCCTCCTTCGGAATCCAAGCGGAGGCGAAATAGTGCTGCACCATCGCGACCCAGCCATTATCGGCCGACGACGCGTAGTCCTGCTTGCCCTTGTCCAGATCCGAGAAGCTCATCTTCTGGAATTTGTGCTGCTCGGTGTAGACAGCCGGACCGATGAACGTATGCGAGAAACGTGGCGTCTCGACCGGCATGTCGTCGCGCACCAACTCCATGTATAGCGTCGGCGTCACCGGGGTGGAGCCAACGTTGTCGATCTTTGTATCGACGCCGATCACATAGCTGCCGCGCGTGAACGTATAGGTCTTTACGACCTTCACGCCGCCTTTGACCGGCGATTCGAGGCTGATCGACACCGTGTTCGCGCCATCCGCCAGCGACGTCGGTCCCGGCACGACGGTAAACACATCGTTGTGGTTCGGGAAATCACCGCCAATCAGACCAGTGCGCGCCAGGTACGTATGGTTGGCCGTCTGGTCGAACAGCGTGATGTACAGGTCGGGTTGCTTGCCGCTCCCCCCTTTGGCCAGCGACAGCCGCGACAACGTGCCGCCCACCGTACTAATGTCGCCGTCATACACGTCCGTCTTGAAGTGGATCTGCTGGCCCTTTACCGCGAGCTGCGCGGCGGGCGCCGCGCCAGGCGCACCGCTCGGCTCCGCGGTCTGCGGCAGGTCCGCCAGCTGCGTGCCCGGCGTGGTCGTGCCGGGCGTCGCCGAAGCGGCCGTCTGGGTCGGCGTCGTGTTCGGGAAGAACAGCGACGGACGTCCATGGTCACGCTGCCAGTTGTCGTAAAGCATGACGACTGACATGAAGAAGATGACCCATAGGACGGTACGTTTGATGTCCATGCGTTGTCTCGTGGTGAATGAGCTGAGCGACTAGCGCCTGTCGGCCCGGACCGGCGGCACCGGGTCGACGCCGCCCGCCGAAAACGGATGGCAGCGGCACAATCGCTTCACTGCCAGATAGGTCCCGCGCGCGGCGCCATGATACTGGATTGCCTCGCGCGCATAGTCCGAACATGAAGGGTAAAAACGGCACCGATCGCCGAGATAAGGGCTCACGGCAAGCTTGTAGAAGCGCAGGAGCGCGATCAACACCGTTTGCATGTCATTGCTGCGTGTCGGTGGACGCGCGCTCCGGCGGGCCATCGCCCGGCACCGTGCCCGACGAGGCCGGGGCCGCCGGAGCGCGCTGCCCGTGCTGCGGCGCGAGCACCGACGCCTGCGCCTGCATAAGCCGTTCGCCGCCCGGGCGACGGGTGGCCTCGCGCACCGCGCGCCCGACCAAACCCTCGATCTGCGCTTGCAGCATCTGCGTGAGCGCCGCAGACTCGGCACTCGGAAACTGCGCACGATCGATCTTGCCCGACAGCCGGATCAGCACGTCCCAGCCAGTCAACTCCAGGCGTCGCACGCGAAACGCCTCGCGAACCAGCCGCTTGACCAGGTTGCGCGTGACTGCGCGCGGCGCCTGCTTCTTGCCAACCACCACACCGAGCCGCGCAGCCTGCCCGGTGGGGCGGCCGTACAACACGAAGTGAGCGGAACGCGCCCATGGGCGCAAACGAAAAACGGATGAGAACTCATCCGTTTTCAGCAGCCTTGCAGTCTTCGGGAAACCAGCAGGTGTCGTGCGCACGCGCTCAGGCCTCTCATCTAGTGGGCCAGCCCACCGCGCTGCCCGGCATCATTTCACCCATGGCGGGCATCGCCCGGCATTGACGTGCGCAAACCGCGCTGCTCGGCTGCCGACCATCGCCACCCAGCGTCACGCCGGCCTTA
Source organism: Mycetohabitans sp. B3 (assembly GCF_021498065.1). Taxonomy (NCBI): domain Bacteria; kingdom Pseudomonadati; phylum Pseudomonadota; class Betaproteobacteria; order Burkholderiales; family Burkholderiaceae; genus Mycetohabitans; species Mycetohabitans sp. B3. The sequence goes on from NZ_JAHLKN010000039.1 coordinate 381,878, forward strand.
GACGGCCAAGCGCTTACGGCCCTTCGCGCGGCGAGCGTTGATGACTTTGCGACCGCCCGCGGTCTTCATGCGAACACGGAAGCCATGGGTGCGCTTGCGGCGCGTCACGGACGGTTGATAGGTACGTTTCATGTTGCTCTCACTCGTTGGAGGATGGGCTGCGGCGTGCTTTGCAAGGACCTGACGCGCCAGCACAACGGCAGTGCGACGCCGAGCCAAAAATTCGGTTTTCGCGGAACCCGCTATTTAAACTGCTTTTCTTTGCGGCGTCAATACTTTACGTTCACCAGCGCAGGCTGCCGCCCCGAGCGTCCGCGGCAACAACGCCGAACCGACCCTGTGGATAACTCGCCCTGCCCGACGCGTTTGGCGGTAGAATTCTGGCTATCCCAAGAATCCAGTACGCCGCTTCGGCCGCCGCAATGCGTTGTCGCATCTGCGGCTGAGTGCGTCCCACAGCTTCGAATGCAAACCTATGAAGACTCCTGAGGGAAACCGTGCCGTTCGCGTCGAGCGATGCGGCCGATACGACGTCGCGACACCACAACAGACCACATGAACGATTTCTGGCAACACTGCTCGACACTGCTGGCACGTGAACTGACGCCTCAGCAGTACGTGACGTGGATCAAACCGCTCTCGCTGGTCGACTTCGACGCTGAAGCCAACACAGTGCGCATTGCCGCACCGAACCGCTTCAAGCTCGACTGGGTGAAAAGCCAATTCTCCGGGCGCATCACTGACCTGGCGCGGGACTTTTGGCAGCATCCGGTGCACGTTCAGTTCGTCCTCGATCCGAAAGCCGGCATGAAGGCATCGCCGGCACGGCGCGCCAGCGGCAGTCCGCTCGCCAACGCCGTGGATGCGGTCATTGCCGCGGCCTCGGGCACATCGGCCGCCGCGCTGGCCAATGGTTCACCGCCTCACCCGACGATGGCTCAGGCGCTCAGCACGGCCAGCGCCGCGACCACGGACGGCAACGCGGAACTGGACTTGCCGAATCTGGACGCGAACGAAGCCGCGGCGGCACGGCGCAACTTCCGCGCCGGGGCACCCGCGCCGTCGCCCGAGGCCGATTCCGCGTACGAGCGCTCCAAACTCAATCCGGTCCTCACGTTCGAAAACTTCGTCACCGGCAAGGCGAACCAACTTGCGCGCGCCGCGGCGATCCAGGTCGCCGACAACCCCGGCGTATCGTACAACCCGCTGTTCCTGTACGGCGGCGTCGGGCTGGGCAAAACGCACTTGATCCACGCGATCGGCAACCAACTGCTGCAGGACAAGGCCAATGCGCGCATCCGCTACATCCATGCGGAGCAGTACGTGTCCGATGTCGTCAAGGCGTACCAGCGCAAGGCGTTCGACGAGTTCAAGCGCTACTACCATTCGCTGGACCTGCTGTTGATCGACGACATCCAGTTCTTCTCCGGCAAGTCGCGCACGCAGGAGGAATTCTTCTACGCGTTCGAGGCGCTGGTCGCGAACAAGGCGCAAGTGATCATCACCAGCGATACCTACCCGAAGGAGATCTCCGGCATCGATGACCGATTGATCTCGCGCTTTGACTCCGGCCTGACGGTGGCGATCGAGCCGCCCGAGCTAGAGATGCGCGTCGCGATCTTAATGCGCAAGGCGCAGTCCGAGGGTGTCGTGCTGAACGAGGATGTCGCGTTCTTCGTCGCGAAACACCTGCGCTCGAACGTGCGCGAGCTTGAAGGCGCATTGCGCAAGATTCTCGCGTACTCGAAATTCCACGGACGCGACATCACGATCGAGCTGACCAAGGAGGCGCTCAAGGATCTGTTGACGGTGCAGAACCGCCAGATCTCGGTCGAGAACATTCAGAAGACCGTCGCCGACTTCTATAACATCAAGGTTGCCGACATGTACTCGAAGAAGCGCCCGGCCAACATTGCGCGGCCGCGCCAGATCGCCATGTACCTGGCCAAGGAACTCACGCAGAAGAGCCTGCCTGAGATCGGCGAACTGTTTGGCGGTCGCGACCATACCACCGTGCTGCACGCGGTGCGCAAGATCTCCGACGAGCGCGGCAAGGATGCGCAGTTAAACCACGAGTTGCACGTACTCGAGCAAACCCTCAAGGGATAAGGAATAACTGCCGCGGCGATCCGAGCCAGCGGCCCACGATGCGCCACGGTGCCGCGTCGCGGCGCCGGCCACCGTCGGTCTCACCCGCCATATGTCGCCGGCGGCGCCCTATCGGGGTGCCGTACAGCAGGACCCCTACACCGCCACAGGCGCCGCCTGGAAAACTGCATGATCCCCCCCTATGAATCGGGCAAATCTGAGCGTTTTTCAGGCACAATACGGGTTTATGGCCGGCGGGCCGACAGCCGGGCGCAACGCCTTGTTCAAACGCCTGTTTGATCGACCGCTACATGCCCTGCGGTGCGGGGCACGGGGGCCGCCCCGCACCAGGCGCTGCGCACGGCAATGGCGAGGTGGGGCGGATGAGCCGTCATATCAACGAAGGAATTCTATGCAATTGGTCAAGACCGAACGAGACACCCTGCTGCGTCCGTTGCAGACGGTCAGTGGTATTGTCGAACGCCGCCATACGCTGCCAATCCTCGCCAATCTGCTGATCTCCAAAAACGGCCCGGACGTGTCGTTTCTGTCCACCGACCTCGAATTGCAGATCACCACGCGTGCCGACTTCGGCATCGGCAACGAGCAGGTGGCCACGACGGTGGCTGCGCGCAAGCTCGTCGACATCCTGCGCGCGATGCCGATCGGCGACGTCACGCTGACGTTGTCCGACAAACGGCTGACCGTTCAGTCCGGTAAGAGCCGGTTCGCACTGCAAACGCTGGCGGCCGACGAGTTCCCGACGCTGGCGCAGGCAAAGGACTTTAGCGCGAGCCTGTCGGTACCACAGAAGACGTTCAAGCAATTGCTCGGGATGGTCCACTTCGCGATGGCACAGCAGGACATCCGCTATTATTTAAACGGCATGCTGCTGGTGGTCGACGGTGATCAGTTGATGGCCGTGGCAACCGACGGCCACCGCCTCGCGTTCTCGTCGATGAAGACGGACGGCGCATTCGCGCGCCAGGAAGTGATCATCCCGCGTAAGACGATCCTCGAGCTACAGCGGCTGCTGGAAGACATCGACGACCCGCTAAAGATCGACATCGCGTCCACACAGGTGAAATTCACGTTCGGCCAGGTGGAATTGGTGTCCAAACTCGTCGAGGGCAAGTTCCCGGACTTTCAGCGCGTGATCCCGAAGGGCTACAAGAACACGTTCATGATCGGTCGTGACGAATTGCAGCATTCGTTGCAACGGGCGGCGATCCTGACGTCGGACAAGTTCAAGGGCGTGCGGTGCATCGTCGCGCCTGGCCAGCTGAAAATCATGTCGACCAATGCCGATCAGGAAGAAGCGCAGGAAGAGCTAGAAATCGCATACCAAGGCGATACGCTGGACGTGGGCTTCAACGTCACGTATTTGCTGGACGTGCTTGCGAACCTGAAAGTCGACATGATCCAGGTCGCGTTGGGTAGCGATGCGACATCGAGCTCGTTGATTACGATCCCCGAGAATGAACAATTCAAATACGTGGTGATGCCAATGCGGATATGACCCGCAGATTAGAGCGATGACCAAGGGGCCTAGGGAACTATCCCGGCCCCTTTGATGTTTATTGGATGTTTAAGCAGTACGCAGAACCGGAAGAAATTCATGACTGAACAGCACAATCTGCAAGCGAATTCGAACGCGGATAACAGCTATGGCGAGTCGTCGATCCAGATCCTCGAAGGTCTCGAAGCTGTACGCAAGCGTCCAGGCATGTATATCGGGGACACCTCCGACGGCACCGGTCTGCACCATCTCGTATTCGAAGTACTCGACAACTCGATTGACGAGGCACTCGCCGGACACTGCAATGACATCCATGTGGTTATCCACGCGGACAACTCGATCTCCGTGACCGACAACGGCCGAGGGATCCCGACCGACATCAAGCGCGACGATAAGCACGAACCGAAGCGCAGCGCTGCCGAAATCGTGATGACCGAGCTACACGCCGGCGGCAAGTTCGACCAGAACAGTTACAAGGTGTCCGGCGGGTTGCACGGTGTCGGCGTGTCTTGCGTCAATGCACTCTCCAAGTGGCTGCGGCTCACCGTGCGCCGTGGCGGCAAGAAGCACTTCCTGGAATTTCATCGCGGCGTCGTGCAGAACCGCGTGCTCGAGCAACGCGACGGTGAACCAGTCTCGCCCATGGTGATCATTGGGGACACCGAGAATCGCGGCACCGAAGTGCACTTTCTGGCCGACGACACGATCTTTGGCACGGTTGAGTACCACTACGACATCCTCGCCAAGCGCATGCGCGAGTTGTCGTTCCTGAACAATGGCGTACGGATCCGACTGACCGACCAGCGCACCGGCAAGGAAGACGATTTCGCATTTGCGGGTGGCGTGAAGGGTTTCGTCGAATACATCAACAAGACCAAGCAGACCTTGCACCAGAACATCTTCCATGTCGTCGGCGAAAAAGACGGCGTCGGCGTCGAGGTCGCGATGCAGTGGAACGACAGCTTCAACGAAAACGTGCTGTGCTTCACGAACAACATTCCACAGCGGGACGGCGGCACACACCTGACCGGACTGCGCGCGGCGATGACGCGCGTGATCAACAAGTACATCATCGACACCGAGATCGCGAAGAAGGCGAAGATCGAGACGACTGGCGACGACATGCGCGAAGGGCTGTCATGCGTACTCAGCGTCAAGGTGCCAGAACCCAAGTTCAGCTCGCAGACAAAGGACAAACTGGTGTCGTCGGAAGTGCGCGCGCCGGTCGAAGAGGTCGTGGCGAAAGCGCTCGAGGAGTACCTGCTCGAGACACCAAACGATGCGAAGGTCATCTGCGGCAAGATCGTCGATGCCGCGCGGGCGCGCGACGCAGCGCGCAAGGCGCGCGAGATGACGCGCCGTAAGGGGGTGTTGGATGGCGTCGGGCTGCCCGGCAAACTGGCCGATTGCCAGGAAAAAGACCCGGCGAAATCGGAAATCTACATCGTCGAGGGCGACTCCGCGGGGGGGTCCGCGAAGCAGGGACGCGACCGTAAGTTCCAGGCGATCCTACCGCTGCGCGGCAAGGTGTTGAACGTCGAGAAAGCGCGGTACGACAAACTGCTGTCGTCCGACCAGATCGTCACATTGATTACCGCTCTCGGTTGCGGCATCGGCAAGGACGACTACAACCTTGAGAAGCTGCGCTACCACCGCATCATCATCATGACCGATGCGGACGTGGACGGCGCACACATCCGTACGCTGCTGCTGACATTCTTCTATCGGCAGATGCCCGAGATGATCGAACGCGGATATGTCTACATTGCGCAACCGCCGCTGTTCAAGCTGAAGGCCGGCAAGGACGAGCGCTACTTGAAGGACCAGCACGAGTTGAACCAGCACATGCTGAAGCTGGCGTTACATGGCGCGGAGCTGGTGCCGTCGGAAGGCGTAGCGCCGATCGTCGGCGACGCGCTGGGCGAGCTTGCTCGCTCGTACCTGCTTGCGCAGGCGGTGGTGGACCGGCTCAGCAAGCTCTATGACGAGGCTTCGCTCGAAGCGGTCATGGACGGCGTGCCCATCGACCTGACATCCGAGGACGCGACGCGACAATCCGCGCAAGCCCTGGAGGACAAGCTGCGTGATAACGCGCTCAAGCCGGACGTATCGGTGTTGCCGCAATATGACGCCGTGCGCGAATTGCGTTCGCTGCGCATCGAGCGACGGCATCACGGCAATATTAAAGTCTCGGTTATCGACGAAGAGTTCCTACTGACTGCGGACTTCCAGCAATTGACGAATACCGCGCATACGTTCAAGGGGCTGATCGGCGCCGGCGCGATGATCAAGCGTGGCGAGCGAACAATGGCCGTGACGGACTTCAAGAACGCAATGAAGTGGCTGCTCGCGGATGCGGAGCGCAACGTGTCAAAGCAGCGCTACAAGGGGCTCGGCGAAATGAACCCGGAACAGCTGTGGGAAACCACGATGGACCCGGCCGTGCGTCGTTTGCTGCGAGTGCAGATCGAGGATGCGATTGCCGCCGATGGGATCTTCACAACGTTGATGGGCGACGAGGTCGAGCCGCGACGGGCGTTTATCGAGAGCAACGCGTTGCGGGCGGGGAATATTGATGTTTGAGGCCTGCTGTAGATCTGTTTGCGCCGCGCGTCGGCCAACGACAAGAGTATGAGCCGGAACAACCGCGTGCCGCCGGACGACACCAGGCGGTCGGATTGACCGACAACGAGTACCCGCCGTTTGCTTAGTTCGATATCGGCCCGGCAACCTTGAAGGCGAACTTCACTGGCCGTGCGGTTCGGATGGATGAGCGACATCCATGCCATCCGGCACAGCCTTCATTCGGCTCTTAAAACGCGAAGATTTGGACTTTGGTGATCCAGGCTGCACTGCCTGGCCCTCCTCCTTGCCGTCACCTTTACTGGATGGATACAGCTGCTTTCTCAGACGCAGGGCTTCTTTTGCTGCACGCGCAGCCAAGATATTGCTCAGGGCTACGACGACGGCAACCAGGACGACAGCAATTGCGACCCATGCTTGCTCTTTCAGGGTTTGTTTGACCAGCGCTTTCAAACTATCGTCTTTCAGAGCATTGCAAATTGCGTCGATCTCGGAGGCATTGAAGCCGGTCAATTGCGCGAGGCCAGCTTTGTCGGCCACGCATTTTGCCGAATCGAAGGACCAACCTCCCAGCGGTGCCTTGACCGTGACAGCGTCGGTCTTGAACAACACTTTGGACGTACGCGTTTGAAGGTAAGCGTCGCCCGACCCGACGAGTTGACTGATCCCGGATATTGGGAACAGTGCCAAGCAAGCCCACGCTAAATGGATCAAAACATAGTGCCTGGGTGGCTGGCGCACCATCTCGTGCGAAGTGGTATCAATCCAAAAGCGCATTTTTTAAAGCCGAGACATGCTGATTTCATGTGTTCTTCTCCATTTGTCGAGCCTGTGGATTGCAGCCATAGTCTCTACCTTCAACCGGTAGGTATATTTAAATTTTTCAATGTCGCGGCTTTCAAGCAAGAGCGCTTTCAGTACTGGGTCATGCACGTCGGCCTTGCCGGCAACCAGCCGCCAGAGCCGGTCCAGCACGATGTGAATTGAGCCGGCACGCCACCAAAATAAGCCGACCATAATCAGCCCGCCGAAGATGATAGATAGTGGTGAAAGGGCTGGACTTTGGACAAATGTTGAAAGGGATTCCACGTTGTCGATTCCTGGATGCTTTGATGGGTCTAGCGAACGGCGATGAGGACAGGAACCTGCACATGCAAGCGCCTAATCCGCGGGATGTCATGACGTTTAGGCAATGAACGAGGTACGCATTCCAGATAGATGGGCCATAATGTAGCCCATAGGCTAGAAAACCCCACCATGTCTGCAAACGCGGTTGTTCCCGCCCGCATCGACAAGCGTATCAAAGAAGAGGCATCGATCATACTGGCGGCGACGGGCCTTACGGTATCCGACGCTTTCCGCATCATGCTGACCCGCGTCGCCCACGAAAAAACCCTTCCATTTGAGCCGCTGGTGCCGAATGAAACGACTATCGCGGCTATGCGTGAGGCACGTGCAGGTAACCTCAAGCGCTTCAATAGTGTTGAGGCGCTAATGGGAGACATGCATGCGCAGGATTAAGGTAAGCTTTCAGTAGACGACATGGTTTAATCTGGGTGGTCTGCCATACGTCAGTGCGTTGAGGCGAAGAGCCGTCACGGCAACAGGGCCTAGTAATCGTCGGCAGTGTTTGCCAGTGGTAGGAGCCTGAACAGCGCGACGAGATAGCCATACGATTCGACGCGATTTGCCTTTCAGGTTTCGATCAGCGAATACAGTAGACTAACCCAACAAATATTTCACCAGTTAAATTTTAATTATGCATTGTTGGCGTTAGTTAATTTACGATTTTCATCATCAACCAATTGTCTATATAAACGCGTATCAGATCTATCATCCTTTCCCGCATAATCCATCGAAATAATGCCCGGACTGACACCTCGCAAAACAAGGTGACGAACAAAATTGGCAACCTGCTCTTTTTGATCCGCGGCCAGATTTTTAACGCTAAATAATTTCATTAAACCAAGGAAATAATTAAAATCCTTTGAAATAGGATTAGCCCTCATTGGCATATTTGTTTGTATAATGTTGAATTTATTTTCCCTGTCGCCTCTGCGATCACCATGAAAATTTAGAATATGAGATCCCGTTCCTGAGCCACCGGCCTGATCGGCCCATTTTGTATTGGTATTTTTATCATAGTCCCAGAAATATTTCTTTAAAGACCCCTCCATAATACTACCCTCCGCATTTTTGACTAGCAGCAAAATATTTCTGTTTTGGCCAATCGTATTATCAATGGTCAAACTCCCAAGAGGCTTTTCTGAACCTGATGCGTTATTTTGAATAATACGTTGCTCGAAATCTGATAGTTGACGAATGAAGTGCCTCGCATCTCTCTTTTTGAAATGCAACTTCATTATATATAAATTTCTTTCATCTCCGGCCGCATACCTAAGCAACTTTTTGACCTCTTCCAGTGCATCCCCGCCTGTCGAGCTAAAGTTATGAAAAAATCGGTAAATATTGCTTTTATCACGTTCTACTCGCAAATCAAAATAGCGGATACCCGCTTCAGCTTGTCCCACCAAATCCAGGGATTGACACTTAAAAGGGCCCGGAAATGTTTTTCCCAACGCAAAGCCGCCTTGCGCTTTTTCTTTACTAAACAAATAGGTGCCTGCATCGTGTGAACCCAGCATGTTGAGCTGGGTTAACCGTGTTTGAGGCGGTAGGTCTGCGTGATCTAAGGGTGGCAGATTCTCGGGTAGTCGATCCGGATTTTCCGGGTCCAGGTTACGCCGGCTGAGCGGCATAACTTGTAAGTCCATCGCGTCCTGGTCTGGCGTAGCAAGCTCACCTTGATTTCTCTTTTGTTTTTTGGATTGGATATCATACGAACTTGTCTTTGGCATTGTGCACCTCATGAATAGCTGTATTTATTCATAACTTTAATGTGCCAATGATCACCCGCTTCAGACTCGAACTTTTGATGACGTTGGCCCGCTTGCACCAGTGCGTCAAGCTTAACGGCACCACATTATTTATAGGCAACCAATCAATGCTAGGTTTGCGTATTTAACACATCAAATTCAAAATCGTCTACGCGAGAATATCAGCTTGAATTGGCATATCATTGCGACATCTATGCTGCTGTCACAGCCAAGCCAATCCTCAATCCACCATCAGCCTCTTTCCCATACTTAAAATTCATGGCACTGCAGACACGCAAGTCAGCTTTCATTCATCAATCGGCATCGTGAGCGGGAGCGTTCACTACAGTCAAATCAGTGATTACCATTAGAGAATTAGGTAGATCCTTATCTATCTCATTCCAACGGTTGTTATAATCTTTAATCACTTCTTCTACTGCATTATTTGTCGCTTGGTCAAGTAGGCCGCTTACGTGAACCACAGGCTGATCGGGCTCTTTGTACTCACATGTTATGGCCAAACGTGCGAGCTGTGCTCGTACCTCAGGCATTGTGTTGACGTCGGACTTCTGCAGAACTTGTTTAACCAGCGCGCGCTTGAAGGGCAACGATTTATCATACTGTTCCCATTTTGACGATTCAAGTTCCGTACTAAGCACGGGTGGCGCTTTTACAGGCTGGTCAGGAACTATTTTAATTGGTATCGTCACTTGAAAATTCAGACACAGGCGTGGCCGATCGCCCAACGATTGCCAAAAATTCCCCAAACTCGATAAATGCTCCAATGGTGCGATCACCCGCGCAAATGACGGCAGACCTGCGTCACGAAGCAGCGTACCCAGCTCAGCACTGAGCAGTGCATCGAGCACCGCATTCATTACTATCATCGGTTGACCGTCTGGCTTCATCCCCTCTTTCTTCGGTTGCTCCCAATACGTTACAAGATAACAACAACGCACGTTGACTTGTCTAGCATCAAATGTCCCTGTCTTTGCACAATACTGACGTGATTGCCCTTGGCGTAGCTCAAGGTCTTCTTGAATGTCATAGAGGAACACGCAAACAGTTGGCATATCCGGTAGCAATGTTTTGTCCGGAATATCAAAACGAATATCGATTGGCACATCGCTGATCCGCGACAAGTATTTTTCCAATGAAAGTGCAATCGCTTTATTCAAAGTGATGATCGGCTGCATACTTTCTGACTCCTCGCCCCTATCCATGATTTAGTCTGCGATGACCGCATCCGTCATTTAAAGTTGACGTTTTCATCAGCCCCCGCCTTGCATTGGCAAAGGCCTTTACTTAAAGCTGCGGCATAATCCTCCCCGTCTTGCTCAGCTCGCGGCGCACCGCGCGAGCGATATCAACCCAACTTACCGCTCGGTCCTCCTCGGCAGCAAGCCAGCTCGCCAGCAACGCCACGTTCCGGATGCCCGCTCCCGTTAACTCCGTGGCCGCCGAGAACCGCGCAAAATCCACTTCCTGATCCACCGCCACCTGCTCCGGCCAGATCGCCCGCCACATGCGTTCACGCAATACGGCATTGGGTGTCTCGAAACGCGTAATAAACGTTAAGCGGCGTGTGAACGCATCATCCAAGTGCGCACGATTGTTCGTCGTCAGCACCACCAGCCCGGGGTACTGTTCCAGCCGTTGCAACAAGTACGACACTTCAATGTTCGCATGCCGGTCTTGCGCGTCCTTTACCTCACTGCGCTTGCCAAACAGCGCATCCGCCTCGTCGAACAACAATACGCCCGTGTCCGCCACCGCTAGATCAAAGATCTGCGACAGATTCTTTTCTGTCTCGCCGACATACTTGTTGACTACCGTCGACAGGTCCACTCGGATCAAATCCAGCCCTAACTCCCCAGCGAGTACCTCTGCGGCCATCGACTTGCCCGTGCCCGATTCGCCATAGAACAATGCGCTGATGCCAGTGCCATAGCCTACTTTGCGAGCGAACCCGCGCGTCAGCACCGCGTCGCGCTGCCGGATGGCCGCGAGAATCTCGTGCAGCTGCTCACGTAGGTGCTCGTTCACGATCAGGTCGTCGAGGGTGCGCTGCGGCTGCATGCGCTGTGCGAGTTGCCCAAAGTGTTGCTGGCCCCGCACGCGCAGCGCTTGGCACAGGTCGGCTTCTGCAAGCGGCGCTTGCGCCCCACGCAGTGCCCGATAGCCTTGCGCCTCCTGCAGCGTTGAAGTCAAGGTGTCCGGATTCACCCGTGTGCGCTTAAGCAAGCCTGCCAGATCCCACCCATCACTGCTAGTCCCCAGGCCAGCTTGCAGCAACCGCACGTTATCCTCGTGCATGCGCGGCGGCATCGTCAGGCGCAGCTTCGGCAGGCTTGCGAACGCCTCTGCTGTTTCCTGCGTAGGCAATAGGCACACGATGGGTTGACCATGCCGCGCCAGTCGTGGCTCCAGTGCCTCGAGGAGCGGTCTGTGCCGAGATAGGCCTTCGGTGACGTGCTGTAATACCAGTATGCCGCCGTGCAAGCGCGCCTCACGCAGCGCCGCCAGTAGCAGCGGCCAGGCATCCGTCGCATCGTCTGGCAACGCCCGCAGATTGACGCTCAAGGTTGGACGGCCAGCCTCGCTGGCTAGCTGCGCGATAAGCGCCTGGCTGCCATCGCCTCCTTGCAGTAGTAATAATGGGGTGGGCATCGCGCGTGATCCGGTCCCGAAACAGAACATCGCAATCTGCTCCGCGCACGCGGCCCACGCGCCGTGACGCAGCGCCTCTTCGGCGTGTGAGGTGGGGTGCCATTGCGCGAGTTCCGTCAGTGCCATGGGCAGCGACATCGCGTCCGCCCCACTGAGATAGCGAAACACGGTCTCGTTCACGCGCAGGTAGGCTGCATCGTCGCGCGCGCATGCGCGGCCATTGCGCTCGGTCGTATGCACAAGCTCATTAAGCAACAGGCTGCCTGCGCTCGAGTAAAGCTGGTGGCGGTGTGCGATACGCTCCACCGGCGTGGCGCTAAATAGCGTCAACGCCAGCTCCACGCCAGGCCAACTCGCGCCTTCATCACCTTGCAAATAAGCAATCAGTGCGCGGTAGCGTGGCTCGATGAGCGGCAATAAGCACAGCACCAGCACCTGGGTTTCAAAATGCGTCAACCCGAATCGGTCGATAACGTTGGCGAGCCGGCCACACGGCACGGGTGCGCACAGCGTTGTCCACGGGGGAGCGTCGCCGCTCGCTGTACTCCAATGCGGCATGCCGCGCGGTTGCGTGCGTGTGGCTTCAAGCGCCTCCTGCGTGTGCAGCAACTCCGCTATGTTAAAGCGGTCGTCTTCGCGTTGGTGCTGCCACACCAGCAGGTGCTGCAGCGCCTGGTCGACGTATTCGAGCCATGGCCCCAGCGCCTCGAACGCATGGGCCACGCCTGCATTCGCAGGCGGCGCATTGGCCCAATCAACCGTATCGGGTTGCCCAGCGCCCGATGCAAGGGCGTCTAACACGTCAGTCGAGAGAGTTTTCATTGAAGTCACATCACGCTGATTGGGACCGGCAGCCACGACAGCGGTACTTGCGTGAGCGGCCACGGCACTTCATTGAGTAGAATGTCGATCACCGCGCGCTCGACGCTAAACTGCAGCCTGCCGTCTTCTTGCTGCAGCGTGCCCGGGCGCATAGGAACAGCTCGCGCAGCGCTTGGCGGGATCAATCTCCCTCGCTCACCGGTGTCCTCGGACCCGTCTACGCCTTTCAGGATTTGCAGTCCTCACGCGTCAATATGCACGTTTCTTGCAAATTTCACAACACTACTTGGCCTTACATTTAGCCTAACTAAATATCTTTGTCACGTTGTATTGTGAATAAAAAAGATAAAACTCCACCGCAAAAGACGTGGATTGCATTGAATGCGTCAACATTGCAACAATGAATGTGTCAGGGGACAGCTTGTTTCCGGTTACAGAATTTCATCGCGTTTTGCACAGGCGCAGCGTTTTGACGGATCGCAAAACTGTACGGCATGGTGCCGGTAGACGCTGCTTACGCACCAGGCGCACGGCGCGCGCTCGGACTTCCGGTGGAACTTGTTTGGCCTGTTGTTCATGGCTCCATTCTCTCAAGAGTACGAGCCTCCACAGCATCCGGGGCAATTTAGTCATTGACTATTTTTAAACATAGACTAAAGTGAGTGTGAGTTCGCTGTTGGTTGGCCAGGGAACTCAAGCTGGTGGGACAGTCACCTCATCGATGACGAGTTCAGCTGCACCGGGCAAGTCAGACGTATGCGGTCTTTCAGCGACACCATTCTCAATGGATGGGAAGTTGCAGGAAGTTGAGAAAGCGTCGTGGTCCTAATAAGAAGTAGCCAACCACTTTGCCAAAAACGCAAAATAGGGGAAAATGATGATGAAATTTTTTGCTAGACTTCTCGCTGACCCAGCCGTTCTCACTAAGTTAGAGGTCGATAAGGATAACATCGACTCAAGCAGCCTTAACTTTTTCTATAATACGCTGGATGGAAATCAACCGGATAGAAACAAAAATACTGTTTACCTGTGGGACGTAGGTGGCCCAGATAGCACAGGTAGTTGGGAAATTCCCGGAACGGTATTCAAAACCCATAAAATCGACTCCCCACTAGCCAGTGGCGTCCAGACCTTTTCAGATCTTGGATTGGCTAATCGGTTTTACTTGATAGGCTACGCGGTAGGCGAAGGAAAGGGGGCTGTCGTGACCACGCAGCTCTTGAAGCCCCAAAGCGGTGGTAAATACGATGTAATTCCAGCGCCTCCGGAGGAAGCACTCTCGTTTAACATGACCAATGTCAATACGACAACGGTGTCGTACAGCTTCCGCATGCCGAGCGGGACAAGCGCGGAAGCCGACAAGGATTGGGTCGGGGTATGGAAGGGTTCTACGGGTTCGTACCTCTACGACCCGTCGAAACATCCCATTAGTTCGAAGGGGATATCAATCGACGACAGCTACGGGAACGATAGGTTGACCCTTTCTGGCGGCCAACAATTCGTAAGTGGTGCCAGCTACATGCTTGGCTACTTCAAGAGCGGGTACGATCACGACAAACCAAACGAATCCGTACGGACCACGCTCGCCGCCATTGTCAAATTCAAGGGTCCCTAAGCACTGAACAGCGCCCGGGCAATGAAGGTACCTGGGCGCCCTCTCTCCTGCCCCTAAGTTCAGCTGCATGGGGCAAACTAACATATATCCTTTAAATTAAAAATTCAAATAGGAGAAAAATGTGTCGTCACCAACCAAACTTCTCACCGACCCCTCTGTTCTTACCGAGTTTAATGTCGATGAGAAAAACCTAATCGCAACAAACATTCCCATTTACTATAATACTCTGCAGGGAAACCAGCCAAACACATACAAAAATACTGTACACCTGTGGCAGGTAAACGGTTGGGAGGTTCCCCCATCAAGCTCAAATCTAATAAAAAATCCTTTAATTAAAGACAACAACCCTAGTTCCTCCCAGGACTTTAACGTTGAGTTGACTCTTGCGAATTATCTAATCGCCTATGCGGTGGGCGAAGGAAAGGATGCCGTTGTGACTACACAGCGCCTAGAGCCCTTGGGCGGCGGTAAATACAGGGTCATCACACCGCCCGAGGAGGAGGCACTTTCGTTTAAGATAACCGATGTTAATCCAACAACAGCGTCGTACAGATTCCGCATGCCGAGTGGGACAAGCGCAAAAGACGATGGGGATTGGATCGGAGTGTGGAGAGATCCCAAGGTATCGGACCTCTACGACAATACGCAAGAGCCTATTCACTTCTCACCGGTAGAAGACGACGACAGCATTGGGAACGGTAGCTTGACTCTTCCCGATGCTCGGCAATTCGAAATCGGCGTCAACTATATGCTCGGCTACTTTAAGAGCGGATACAATACGCAAAACCCCTTGCGGACCACGCTCGCTGCCGTTACCTCGTTCAAAGGCCCTCCGAGGCCTAGCCTCACCCAGTTCAGTGTCAATTCTATTAACATCGACGCGACCGAAATTGATTTTCACTATAAAACGCTGGACGGGAATCAGCCGAACACATACAAAAATACCGTCTACCTCTGGCAGACAGAAGGTTGGACGGTCCCCTCAACGACGGACAAGAAGCATTCAATTACCTCCGATTCAGCCGAAGGTTCACAAAGCTTTAACGTTGAGTTGGATCAGGCGAATTACTTAATCGCCTACGCGGTGGGCGAAGGAAGGGATGCCGTTGTAACCACCCAGCGCCTAGAGTACCAGGAAGACAGCAAGCGCTACAAGATTATCCCGGCGCCCAGCGACGAGGCACTCTCGTTAAAGATAACCAATGTCAATACGACAACGGTATCATACAGCTTCCGTACACCGGCGGGGATGAGCGCGA
Organism: Mycetohabitans sp. B3; assembly: GCF_021498065.1. Lineage (NCBI taxonomy): Bacteria > Pseudomonadati > Pseudomonadota > Betaproteobacteria > Burkholderiales > Burkholderiaceae > Mycetohabitans > Mycetohabitans sp. B3. The sequence goes on from NZ_JAHLKN010000039.1 coordinate 397,310, forward strand.
AAACCAATGGGGATTGGATCGGAGTGTGGAAGGGTACTACGGTGTCGAAACTATACAACGATGCGGAAGAACCCCTTGGCTTAAAGCCGATATCAATCGACGACAGCCACGGGAACGATAGTTTGACCCTTCCTGGCGGCCAGCAGTTCGCGAGCAACACCAGCTACATGCTCGGCTATTTCAAGAGCGGATACGATCAGAACAAACCAAACGAACCCGTGCGGACCACGCTCGCCGCCATTGTTCACTTCAGGGGTCCCTAAGCACTAAGCAGCATCCGGATAGGCCTTAAACTAGGAGGCAATATGATAATAAGCCCAGGTAGGTTCCACTCTCAGTTCACTTCAATCACTGTCGAGCCAGAAGACATCAAGTCAACCATCATACCGTTTCGGTATGACACGCTGCCTGGGAACCAGCCGAAGGCAAATAAGAATATCGTTTACCTTTGGCAAACAAATGGAGAAGAGGTCCCCTTTCATGAAGACCCACAGCGAAAATCGATGCTCATCGATTCTAATCGGGCGGATAATCTCATCAACTTCGACGAGCTCTCGCTGGCTAAAGACTCGTATTTGATGGCCTACGCGGTAGCGAATAACGTGAACGCCGTTGTAACCACGCTACTCATCAAGGGTGTGGGTGATGGCCGATTTGATGTATCCCTCCCAGAAGATAAGCTGGCGTTCTCAGTGGTCCAGGTCGGCTCGACATCATTGTGTTACCAATTTTGCGTGCCGAGAGGAATGAGTCCGAAGGACGATGGCGATTGGGTCGGACTGTGGGAAGGTTCTACGGTTTCGGAACTCTACTACAAAAAACCCCTCTTCTCCTCGCCGGTGTTAAGCGACATCAACAGCGGATACGGTGGACTGACGCTGCCTGAAGGCCAAAACCTCATGAGCGGCATCGAATACATCCTCGGTTACTTCAAGAGCGGATATAAGAAAGATAAGAAAGTCGATAAAGAAGGCAGCGGTAAGGAAGAAGACAAGAAGAACGAACAAGCAGTGGGAGGTAAAGAAGAAGATAAGAATAACAATCAAGAAGGGGGAAGTATGGGAGACCCCTTGCAAACCACGCTCGCCGCCGTTACCATCTTTACCGGCCCATAAACGCCGGGCAGCACCCAGGCGAATGAAGGGACCCCGGCGGTCGCCCGTGCCTGAGTTCAGCCGCGCCAGGTCAGTCAAAAGTATGCGCTCCTTTTTCTCAAACTAAGAGGGAAAAATGATGGACGAGCCCTCCTCCCAAGCAACTTCGATCACTCAGTTCACTGTCGAAGCGGAGGACATCAAGCCGAGAATCATCCCTTTTCGCTATGACACACTGCCGGGAAACCAGCCGAAGACAAACAAAAATACTGTCTATCTTTGGCAAACGAAGGGAGAGGACGTTCTCGTCAAAATCACGCCTTTCAGATTGCAGTCCATCAGTCGCAACGAACCTAACGCCTCGACCAACTTCACGGGGCTTTCATTGAGTAAAGAACCGTACTTAATGGCCTACGCGGTAAATGACAACGTTAGGGCTATTGTCGCTACGCTGCTCATCGAAGGTGTGGGCGACGGTCGATTCACGGTATCCTCCCCCACGGATAGCCTATCGTTTTCGGTAACTCAGATCGGCCCGGCATCGTTGTCGTACTGGCTCTGCGTGCCAAGAGGGATGAATCCAAAGGACGACAACGATTGGGTCGGACTGTGGGAGGGCTCTACGGTGTCTGAGCTTTACTACAAAAGACCTCGATGCTTCTCGCCGGTGCCAATCCACACCAACAAGGGAAACGGTGTGTTCGCCCTCCCTGAAGGTCAGAACGTTGAGAATGGCATCGAATATACGCTCGGCTACTTCAAAAGCGGGTATGACGAGCAAAATCCCTTGCAAACCACGCTCGCCGCCAGTACCACCTTTAAGTGGGAAGGGGGCGGGTAGTCCGTAGTGCCTACCATGCGCATCTTCAGCAAAACGAGTGTGGTAAGCACTTACTCTTCATCTTCGCCACTCCACGCATAACGAATCGTTACACCATGGGAACCACACCTGCTCGAGTGGCCACGGAATCGTGTGTAGCAGCACGTCAGCCGCATGCGGTTCAACCTGCAGCGTCCAGCGCTTATTGGGCTGACGCGTCAGCATGCCGGGACGTTGCAGGAACAATTGCCGCACGTCAGTCACACCACAGCGATGCAACCCCGGCAGGCGAGATGGCAACGCCGCGAGCCAGCCGTTCAGTTGCGCCCTCACCGTTGGGTCAGGCTGCCAATCGGGTAACGTAGCGTCCAGTGCCACACCGCACAGTAGTTTATTAACCGGTGTACGCCACTCGGCGACCGTGTCATCGCCCCAAGCCAGTTCATCAAGCCAACCCGCAGCAATCAACGGTGCGCTGACATCGATAAAGTGATTGGCATCATCGAGTAGCGCAAGCGTGCGAAACAAGCCTGGCAACATCGGCCACAGCAGCACGAGACCCGCGTTCAAGACGGCAAACTCGGACGGTATGAACGCGGCGTTCCGGTCACGGCTTCTGTTTATACGATCGGGAGTATCTGGTAGCACGGGTGCATCTGGCCGAATGGTACGTTGTGCGGACACCGCCTCTGGAGCTGGCCGATTAGATCCTGCGATAGCATCCGGCAGAAGTGTGGTGGATGAAATGTCTTGCGCCGCACGGACTAGGCTATCCGCTTTAGCCGGTTTGGGATGCTGAGCCTCGTAGGCAGTCCAGATATCTTTTAGCGCCGGTATCGCACACAGCTGCGCCAACCGGTGACGCACTGCTGGACGCAACACCGGGTTCGCTTGTAGCCATTGTTGCAGACGGGTTCGTGCGGTATGTATGGCCTTCTCGGTGATCTGCATTGCGGAGGTTGTCGGCATTGCCGGATGTGACTGAAAAGACTCCAACGCAGTCCACAGCAATGCATCATCAGTATCCGCCGCCGGTTTATTGCGTTCAAGCGCGCGAAACATGCCCGGCAACAGCGGCCAGAGCAGCCCAAAACCAGCGCTAAAGCCAGCTAGTTCGCTTGGCACGGTCACGGGGTTCATCCGATAAGGCATATCCGGTGCGCGCACAGATACGTCTGACCTGATGGCATCTTGCTGCGTGGGCACTGCCTCCGAAGCCGACCGATTGGACTCTGCAATAGCGCCCGGCAGACGTGTGGCGGATGGAATGTCTTGCGCCGCACGGACTAGGCTATCCGCTTTAGCCGGTTCGAAGTGCTGAGCCTCGTAGGCAGCCCAAATATCCTGTAGCGCCGGTATCGCACACAGCTGCGCCAACCGGTGACGCACTGCTGGGCGCAACACCGGGTTCGCTTGTAGCCATTGTTGCAGACGGGTTCGTGCGGTATGTATGGCCTTCTCGGTGATCTGCATTGCGGAGGATGTCGGCATTGCCGAATGTGACTGAAAAGACTCCAACGCAGTCCACAGCAATGCATCATCAGTATCCGCCGCCGGTTTATTGCGTTCAAGCGCGCGAAACATGCCCGGCAACAGCGGCCAGAGCAGCCCAAAACCAGCGCTAAAGCCAGCTAGTTCGTTTGGCACGATCGCGGGGTTCATCCGATAAGGCATATCCGGTGCGTGCGCAGATGCGTCTGGCCAGATGGTACCTTGCTGTGCGGGCACTGCCTCCGAAGCCGGCCGATTGGACTCTGCAATAGCGTCCGGGGAGTATGGGGTGAGCGGAATGCCTTGTGCCGCACGGGCTAGACTACCCGCTTTAGCCGGTTCGAAGTGCTGAGCCTCATAGGCAGCCCAAATATCCTGTAGCGCCGGTATCGCACACAGCTGCGCCAACCGGTGACGCACTGCTGAGTGCAATCCCGGGTTCGCTTGCAACCATTGTTGCAGCCGGGTTCGCACAGTGCGCATAGCGCTCTCGGTGAGCTGCGTCACAGGTGCTGCCGGCATCGCTGGATGTACCTGCACCTTCATCGCGGAAAGAGACGGTGCAGCTGACGCTGTCCCAATGCCCGTCTGCAGCCAGTGAATCCACGCCTCGGACTCATCATGCGGTGCCATTGAGTCCTCATTGGCCCTGTCTTGCTCAGCACGTGCCAATTCCTCGATAAGCGCCTGCTCCACTCGCTGCAACAAGCGCGTTCGCCATTGCTCTTTCCAGCCGGACGCGTCCAACACACCTAGATCGACCACCAGCCGTTTGATGAGTCTGGGACGGGAGGCTTGCTTCGCTAAACGATGGATGAGTTGATCGAGATCAGCCAGCACACGCTGGTGAAACAACTGGCTGCATTCACGCAGCAACGCGTGACCATCGAACTGCTCAGCCTTGAACGATAAGCGCATTCGGTCAATTTTGGACACGGCTGCTTTCCAGTCAATTTTCTGGCGAACTGAACGAGACAATCGCTTCATTAATCGATTGCCCGGCTGTGCTTGCCCCCTCCCCTGATCTTGACACCTCCCCTGATAAGGTCATCGCTTGCACCTGGTCGTGCTCGGCATCCTGCCGGTTGCCGCCTGGTTCGTCCTTTGCTTGTGCGACCAGCAATGCCGCCCGCGCATAATGCCGCAAACGTGCGATGAGCAGCTCGCGCAGCGACACATCGCCGTGCTCAGCAAACTTGAGCAGCCCTTCTGTCACTGCACCCGCCAGTGCTGTGAGTAGCGCAGCGATCGACATGTCCCCCGTCAAGCGAGGTAACAGAAGGATATCAATGGCTGTAAGCTGCACAGGCCGGTGAAGCAGATTCGCCGTGGCCCGCGCGCCGGCTGCGGCATCGCTGCGTGCCAGCGCACTGGCACAGCAAAATGTTGTGTCCAGTTTATCCTCCAGCACCGTGCATTCCAGCGTGCTCGCGGGTTGTGCGCACACCGGTTCCGTGCGCGCGATCGCGAGCCCGCCCACCACGAGATAAAACAGCGCATCACGTATTGCTGCTCGAATGGGCTCTGAAATGCCAGATCCCACCGCAGCCGCACTCAGTTCATCCAACGTACTCGAAGCCGGATACCGTAAGATAAGCGTATTCAAAGCCGCCTGCACAATGGGGTCAGACGTCCGGTATTGACCTTGAGGAGCATGCAACATCCAAGCGTCATTCTCCAACTCGAACCGGTAAGGTCCACACAAAACGACGTGCAGCTTATCTATCTGCATAGCCCGCAATGTGCGATCAATCGTCCGATGATCATGCACGAGCAAACTTTCACGAAACGGGCGGCCCGAGACGAGATCATTCATCTGCTCGTTCGCCAGTAACCGGTCGCCCGTCCACGCACGGATCGCGGCTGCCCGCTCGGGAGCGCTCAACTCCGGCAGCATGGTGGTTAAGCGCGCTTCGCACAGAAACACCAGCCCTTTGGCCGCCTGCACGAATTCGCTGAATAGGCACGGTGCGTTGGTTGCAGCCAGATATTCATGCATCAAATACGGATCTGAGCGCTGCGTCAAATCGTCGATGATCGCACATACTGCCGAGCCATACATCGAATCGGACGATGCATGCGTTCGCAAAAAGCTCAGCATTGCTCGCAACTGCTCGAGCTGCTGAGCGGGCTCCACATCCGCTGAAATGTGCCACAACAACGCATCCCGAATCGCCTGCCGCTGCCGCCAACCCGGCAGCACGTTATAACTAACGTGCGCGATTCCGTCGGGGGCCAGATGCTGTTGGCAGATTTGCATAATTGCCGCACGTACCGCAGGCGGCACCCAGCTGTAGACACCGTGACAAATAATGTAATCGAATAGGCCTAATGTGCCAGGAAGCTCGAGCAAGTCGCGACATTCGAGGCGCACATTGTGCAAACTCGAGTAGGCAATGCGTTGTTGCCCATCCTCAATTTGGACCGGCGACAGATCGATACCCACGCACACCGACTCAGGAAATTCAGCGGCGAGCGGAATCAGATTTCCGCCAGCCGCGCAACCCAGCTCTAGAATCCGCGCGGTATGCACTGGCGGCGCGGTAAGCCCGAATAGTCCTGCCAACGCAGCGAGTGCTCCTGGGTGTGTCTGCTCGAACGGATACGAAGTGTACGGCAAGCGGTCATACGTCGAGACAAAAGGCGCAAGCGCTGTTGCCGCAGTGTCTTGAACGGCTTCATCAACTTGTAATTGCGTTTCTAACATAAACTTTCCAAAAATTGGGACAGCCTGCCGTTCAGCCAGCTCATACAGGCTCCCTTTCAGGCGCGCGACGCAATCATCAAACTGTGATGTCACCCGATAACTGAGCCTTTAAATACCACCCCTAAAAAGGGGGCCTCATTATTGTCTGATTTGATTGCAACAAGATACTGTTCTTTTTGTTCTTCCGAGCTTTCAATTATTTTCATCGAGATGGACCGCGCGGAATAACCAAGCGTTTGCACTCTATCAATAGAAAGAGCGGGGGTATTTTCCCGTTTAATTCGATAAACCCCAATGACATCTTTCTCTATCGCGGCGAAATAATCTCCATTTTCACCGATGGCCAGCGCAGAATGGGACAACTCACATTCGTGCTCTTTAGTCCATTTTTTTCCACCCCCTTCTTTAAAAAAATATATTTTTTCTTCGTCCCCCACCGCTGCAAATTTTCCGTTTCCACTCAACGTTACACAGGTTGGAACAACATGAAAAGGAAGATCATCATTAAAGATAAAATCATCACTTTTTTCGTATTTTTTCTTTACACCTCCATCACCGCCCTCGTCACCGCCCTCGTCACTAAAATAATATACATTGACATTTTTCTTGTCGTCATCTAACAAGATTATTCGATCCCCATCCGAACTAAAGCATAGCGGCCCACTAAAATAAATTTTAGAACCAGATTTTGGTTCAAGTTGAAATATTTCATCCCTATAGCGTGTAGTACTTACATCTATACAGTGAATTTCAGATTCTTCTTCGCATACACCAATGGCAACCAATTTATTGCCAATAATAACAACTGAATCCCCAACCTCCCCTTCAATATCTTTTCTCCCCTCCCGATCCAAAAACATTGATGATTTATTTTCGCCATTTTCACTAATAGTCAAAACAGAAAACCATCCACTATTCGAGCGATAGTTATCGTAACGACCGCAAGCGGCATCCGCCCATAAAAAATCTTTAATTTCAGGCCCAAACGGCACACCATTTTCATCAAAAACAGAACGAAGTAAATTGTATATATTTTTCAATGATTCTTTTCCAAGACTCTCAAAAACCTCCTTCGAAAATACATCACCCTGCTTTAAACAAAGCCCCTTTGAAATATCTTCAAAATGACTTTCGGCATCGAGTTTAAGACGTAACCCACCATTAAATTCCACGCCCCTTGTCTTATCAAGCAGAACACTCAATTTATTTTGATTACTTCCCTCATCTGGGATGACTAGTCCCTTTTCCTTAAATATATCGAGCTGCAAAGTGGAATCGATCTTGAATCCACTGTTCTCCTTGCATCTCAACCCCAACCCCTCTTGTTTATCCAAGACTAATGCATCTTTGTTCTTGATTTTCAGTTTGACTTTTTTAGCCTTACCACCTTCACCGCCCTTTGTTACCTCAATCCCGTAGCCCGCCTGCAGGGCAAGCATCGTCACACCATTTTCATTCTTTTCGCCCCTCAACTCATTGCCAAAAATACATTTCAAACCTTTATCATCCGAACCGATTCCACGATCTTTGTCCACCTTGACAGCCACACTACCTGTCTCGCTGGTCATTGACCGTTTTTCATCCAGGCACACAGATAATTGATAGTTATCATTGGGTAGTTTATTCAAATATAACCCATTCGCAGGCAATTCTGGCTTTCCCTCTGAATCGATACCAATGGCCTTAAAACATTTCGACAACCCATCCAGAATGGCCTCGAAGTGCTCTTGTCGGGGAACATGTTTGGCTTCAAAGCACGATTTCAGCTTTGATAGCGACCAGGGGCCCTCTGTAGAGGAGCCCTCTTCATCGACATTTTTTTTTGCACCAAGATCTTTATCTGGTTCCATTACTCACTATTCGATCGAGTCCCGCTGATTCCACGTTGATACGAAGAATATACTCCGCTATCTAAATTTAACGCTTTCATCAACTTTCGTCGAATCGCCCCATTTTCCGTCAAAGGTTGAAAGTAATACTCTACCGCTTTTTCCACTACATGCAGCGCTCTCGTTTATTCTGTTTTATCATGAATCCTCCTGTGCAGCGTCGCATAGAAGCTGATAAATAGCCTTCAGGATCAGACGGCCCGCTGGGTCTTCATCGAGCTTTCTAAATGTGGCGACATCACAAAGCAACGTACCTTCCTTTACACGCAAAGCGTTTTGGCCATTCTCTCCGACCTTCTCTATCACGTTATCCTCTTGAGGATTAAGCAGCAAATCGACAGCATTTTCACCGTTAAATATCAAACCACTATCTTTTGCCAGATTGAGCTCGAGATTTTTATCTTGAGTATTCCACTGCAATCCGTCACCCAGTACAACCTCAAGCGGCCCATTATCGATCTTGATGGCAGGCCCACAATGGATCTGCACGCTGTCGCCGTTTGTGCTGTCAAACTTCAAACCTTTATCCTCTTGCAACTTCACCGCAAGGGTTTCTTTCCCCGCGTTCCTCATAATTTCCAGCCCCGGCCCTGTTTGGATTTGAAGCAAACCCGCCCCCTCCAACTCCGAACTGAAAACAAGCTGAAGCTTTCCATCATCAGAAACCTGCAACGCGCCGTCCGGGTTCGTTTTCAGTTTCAGTGCCTTTGACCCTTCTTGCTCCGCGCCTAGCTCAGTTGTCTGGCCGTCACACTTAACGCTCAACTTCAACGGACCGTCCAATTTTGTCGACGGCGGAGACAGCTGCAAACCAGCTCCCGGATTAAGATCCACTGCCCCAACTGCTTGACAGGCCTCTTGCAACAGGTCCAATAGTTCGGAAAAGTCAGCTTCAGTCGGGACCTGCCCCGCTTGAAAATATTCTTTTAGCTCTGCAATCCGGTCTCTCAGCGGGCTATTCCGAACGAGCGTATTCTGCGGCCTGCCGTTTTCGTCGTCTGAACTCATGTCAACTCATCCTCTTTTTCTTGGCCTGCTTTCACTAAAATCCGCCATATCTCTTGACGCTGGGCGAGCGGCATCTTTTCAAACGTTTCAACCGAGACCAAAGCGCTCGGATCGAGCGCCAATTGGCCGCTGCCGTTCAGTCGCAACGCGTTGCCTTCGACGGTATGCACACGGAGTCCGTTTGCATCGAGCGCCAACGCTGTGTCTTGGGCCAGCGCGACGTGCAGCCCGTCCTGGACACTCACACCGCCACCGCAGACCACTGCCAGCCCCTCGCGGGTCGTCAGCCCGCTGCTAGCCACCGCGACCTTTAAACCCTGCGCCGTGGCTTGAAGACCCCCCACGGGTTGATTGTTGCTTTGCCAATTGCTTGGCACCACTTTTTTGACACCGTCCACCTTTTCGACCATCACGCCGCGCCCCGTTTGCACAGCCAGGCAGCCTTGGCCATCATGGAGTACGGGGTGGCACTTCACATCGATCCCTTTGTCATCAGCTACTAAACATGTGCTGTCGTCAAGGTGGACCGTGAGGCATGATTGTTGATCGACACTCAACCCACTTTTCTTATCTAGATTCAGCGCAAGACGGTCTTGTTCCAATCGCAGTCCATCACCCGGTACGACTTTCGTTAGATCCTGCGTCATACCCAGCGCGTCAAACAACGCTTCGAGTACATTGAACCATGACACGTAATGCTCGGGACACGGTAACTTTTCTGTCTGAAATGCCTCCTTGAGTTGCACAATGACCGATGCTAAATCGCCCGTGACCGCCTGAGCCGGTTGCTCTGAAGCAGCTGGCACAAAATAAACTCTGGCCAGTTCAATTTTTTCCTGATCATTGAGGATGCCACTCAAGTGCACATCTTCAGACTGACTCAAAATACGCAGTTTACCGATCGCGGGGGGGTGAGTGGTCGCTTCTAAAAGCTTCCATATCTCTTGACGCTCGGCGAATGACATCTTTTCAAACGTGCTAACCGAGACTTTTGGATTAAGCGTCAATTGACCCTTCTCGTCAATCTGCAGCGCATTGCCTTTGCCTGTACACACATGCAGACCATCAGCATCGAGCACTAACGCTGTATCCTTAGCCAGCACGATCTGCAGCCCCTGCTCAGCGCTCATGCCTTTGCCGCACGTCAACGCCAGCCCCTCTTTGATAGTAAGCCCGCTACCGGCTGCCGCCACCCTTAAGCCGTCGTCCGTAGCCCGAATACCGCCCACGGGTTGATTCACGCCTTGCGGCACCACTTTTTCGGCACCATCGACCGTTTCGACTCTCACGCCAAATCCCGTCTGCACAGACAGGGGGCCTTTACCATCATGAAGCACGGGGCGGCATTTAACATAGATACCGTTTTCATCGGCCGCTAAACATGTGCTGCCGTCGAAATCAGCAAAAAGATACGGCGCCAATGCGTTGATTTTCAACCCACCCTTTGCCTCCAGATTCAGCGCGAGACGGTCTTGTTCCAACCGCAGTCCATCACCCGGCACAACTTTCGTTAGATCCTGCGCCATGTCCAGCGCATCACATAATGCCTCGAGCACGTTAAATAAGAGGACATAATCGCCTTCACTCGGTTTTCTGCCGGTCCCGAAACGCTTTTTTAAATCGGCAATCTTAACTTCCAAACGGGCGCCCAATATTCGGTGCATGGCTTTTTGCAGCGTCATAAGCTCCTCACCGGTAATATCAGCAGCCTCGCGTTCAAATATCGCATGGTGATTAGTACGGTTTATCTGTTAAGATATACATCACTTCATTTTCCTTAACGGCCTCTTCGTTTTGATAAGTCCCATCAGGATTAAGCTTTACATCTCCATCTGTTTTATACAGAGAGACCGTGCCAATGCCAGCCGGTTGATCTGGCAAGCGACTCAGTGACAGGAGCTCGAGCAGTTGATATGCCTCATCGCCGAACGGACAACCGCTATTTTGCCAACCATTGTACGCATGTCCAAAGGAACGGAATGCGCTACGGTTCAACCAGTGGACAGTCGATTGGATATGACATGGAATTTCATCTCGTACAACCTGCTCAACCCACTCGATAACATCGCTGGGTTTAGAAGACGGAGAGAACCAATCGCTCTCGCGATTCAACACGACGCCGATGCTAAATGAAAACTGGTCTGCCAGGGGTAACGAACGCTCGATGTAGCAGCGCCGAAGTGTTTTGCCGTCTGCGTTGGTTCCTGGCCACTGGGCGCCAGTGTCACATTTCGCTACAAAGGTGCCCTGCGATATGTTCACCTGTTCAACCACCACGTTGATCGGATCACCCGGAATGTTTCGATTAGGTGGAATATCAATCTTATCCCCGATCTGGATCGCTGTCGCGCTGGAGGCAATTTGGCAGCGCTTCCGCTGATTATCGAGTAAGCCAGATTGATCAGCAGCATAGACGAGTGGATAGTCGACGCCCCACATCCATTCGCTCAATGTCTCGCAAGACAGCTGCCACGCTTTATTGTGTACACCATCCACAATGTATTCAGCATCGACATACAGCTGGTTATTGTGCTGCAGATCGAACGATAGCGTAATAGACTTTTCTTCTTCCTTTACATTCGAAACAACCGCCCAAGGATAAGCACTAACATCAGGCGGTGGAGAACCGCCTGTCACAGTCATTTTAAAGAGTTGTCCGATTTCGGGAACGTCTGCTCCCTTTCCAAAGCTCAGAGCTAGTGCTTCTTTTTCCGTTTCCTGTTTATCTAAAAATTCAATGACTGCCTTAGTCGCAGGCCCGAACTGAATGGATTTTCTGGGTTGCGGCGGTAACAATAGCCAATATTCAATCAGGTAAAACGGTAGATTGTTCAGCTTGCCGCCACGAGGCAGGGCAAAGAGTTCTGCGCCAATGCCCAGCCGAGCGGCAATTCGCTTCTGAAGATCGGAGATCTGACCGATTTGGACATTGGCACGGTTGTAGGTCAGCGTACAAAAATTTTCGAGGTAGCCTTGCTGAACCTGAATAAATTCATGAAGCCGCGCCTCATCACGCAACACGCCTAGACCTTCCCCAAAATACCCCAGTAGATAGCCGATAATCGCCAGTTCTTTGGCCCAATCCTCCGAGCGCTCGACCATACAATCGGTTAGGTCCTTTTTCCAGTGATCGAACAAATCATTCAAGTGAGAATCCGGCAAATAAGGCCACTGAAATCCCCATACGTTCCCTGGCGCAGCTTGCTTCAAGGTGTACCGATCGAATGCCAATAATTTGGCAACATTGGCCGTTTGCGCTATGCCGTTCGCAATCCACTGCTCGAACGGCAAAAAGAACTGGTATTGGCGTTGCAGACGTTTTGTTTCTTCGTCCTCTTGATACTTAATATCATCCTGCAAGCCGTAGCACGGCGGAATGCGATTGCTCGCTGGTGCGTAGGTATCGCCACGCCAACGGCCAATCGGCACGCCCGTAGGCGTGTCCGTGACGATGGAGGGTTGCGCCTCTTGGATCGCTTGTTTGAGAGCGTCTGGATCAATAGTTTGTAGTTTGCCTCGCTTAAATAAGCGGACTTTAGGTGAATCACCGGTTAACGAAGCAATCGGATCGTCCCCCCAGGCGACCGGATAGCATGCCGGGCCGATCACCGTTGTCCAGGACGGTATATCGCCGATTTGCAGCTTCATCAGCCTATCGACCCCGGCAAGCGCCAGTAGTGATTGAGCAAGTCCACTAATATCGACGGCACGGGACTGCGTGTAGTCAACGGGGTCAGGTATTGAGGTAATCCAGCCGTTCTGTAATCGCGGACCATCGTAGACTGCCTCCACCGGGATGCCTTGCTCGACGAGCTGCTGCGCCCCCGCTCGCCTCGTCGGTGAACTGATGCAAGCATCCACCTGCTGATAAAGAGCGGCCATTGTCTTGACCGGATCCTGCCACTCATCGTCGAGTTCGATATCGATTTGCACGTCCACGTTTTGGGGATTGAGCCAGATGACCCTGCGCACCTGCTCACACAGATTACGATTGTTTCGCAGACACCTTTGCAAGGCCTCCTTCGCTTTTTCTTCATCGATATCGCGCTGCTTCGCCACATACAAGTGGTATCCGCCTAACAAACAGAATTGATTGGGTTCAAGCTGCGGGTGACCGGAAAGCAGACCGAAATCGAACCAGAAACGACGATTGTCTTCATCGTACCGATAGCTATATATCTGTTCGAGATCGAAGGGCTCCCGTACCAGCTGCGCATCCATAAAGTAAAAACCCTGCGATAGGATTGCAGCCTGCATTGTCTCATCTGAGCGCAGATCCAGAACCGCGCGCCGATAGTCGCCTTCCGTGACCGGTGAGCAGGTTAGCACCCAATCTGGGCCAAACGTCAATGGAAAAATTCGCTTCCGATTTTTTTCTTCACGCCGTTTAACATCCTCAGGACTGAGCGTCAGCAAATCTTTTAGCGGATGCGTGTGCCGATAAGCTAGATCGGCCACGTTATAGGTGAGCGCCTGTAAAAACGTTACACCTGGATCGTGCTCGCCAAACTCGGTCCATTGTTGGCCAGCGAGCGTACGCAACGTATCCAGCGCCGTGGCCCACAGGCTATCAAAGTGAATCGCGTCGTACTCCTGTTCAGCGTCATCCATGCGATAAGCCCCAGTCGATAAAAGTGTCTGTTTCCCGGCGCGTAGACGGTGTGTACCGTCGAATCAACAGCGGACTCATATTGACTCTGCTGCCCGGTGAAACAATAGGATTGAGTCTTGTTCGCCGCCCATCGCAAGTATTAAGCCATTGCCGCTTAAGCTCACACTTGTGCCGAACTCTGTTTCCGCCTCAAGCGTTTGCAACAAGGTGGGATCGGGACCATTCACACCGATCCAAATTTCAACCTGCTTGCCATCAGCAGCGCCGGCGGCCAGAACATAGCCGGTGTCACTCAGACTCACACTAGTCACCGGCTGAGCCAATGAGATGCCCTTACCGGCACGTTGCCAGATGCCGTTTTGTAGCTGATCAATAGTAATATCCGTTTGATACGCGCATGTGATCACCTGCGCGTTCCGGCTGAGAGTAGACACGGCACTTGATGTACTTCCCAATTGGACAGGCTTATCAGGATGATGGATCACGTCCGGGTACACATAAACGCCCGTACCGTCCTTGCAGCTTGCGACTAAGGGAAGCGTTCCGCCGCCATTGAGGTCAATCTGGCGATCTTTCCAATCCGGCAGCGTTATCGGGTCCTCCCATACTTTCTGATACGTATTGTTGTTGAGTGTCCAGAAACGAAGATATCCTCCTTTCTGAGCCACAGCGATAAACTGCCCGTTGTCCTCAACGCTGAGATCCGTCACATCGCCTTCTTTTGCGTCCACCTCGAAGCTTGGGCCGATGCCAAACGGCTGGTTATTGAGCAGATCAAACTGCACGGCGGTACCGCGAAGATAGGCAATACCAGGACAGGCATGCGGCCCAGTCAACTCAAATATGGCCGCCTGCCCGGCATCTAGGTCAATCTGGCGCCATTGTCTGTCTGGCCCATAAATGGCAATGACCGGCTTGTCAGACTCCTTAGTCGCATCGACCGCTAGATACTGGCCGTCATGGCTAATGCGTACGCGCTTGCCAACAAGGGTATAGTCTGCCGGAAGCTTCACCTGCTGAGGTTGTCCAAAAAGTGTTGACGTGCGTTCGCCAAACGTGAGCACCAACGCCTCTAAACCGTTTGCCGAAACGGTTCGCGCTTGTCCATCGAGCAATAGGCTCTTCACGCGCATCACGATCGGCAAACGTTCGATGAAAGCAAGCATCGCATAGTAGTCGAGCGTTGCACCCGTACGAACTTCACCCGGGCTGGAGCCATTGGCCCACGGCATATACTGAGCGCTGAGCGCCTGGGCCACCAGCCGATAGCCCTGGTCAGAATTCGTGCTCGCAGTAAAGTCGATCGTATAAGCGAGCGGGACATCACGATAAGCTGGGTTGCCGATTTCAAGGTTAAGCCATAGCGTCGCTTTGTCGAGAATGAATTGTTTCATCTGCTTCAGCCGTGACGCATTGAATGCAGGACGCAACCGGTCACCGCTATCGGATTGATCAGGCTCTGGAATGACGACCAGACGCTGAATTAAAGGATAAGCGTTTGGATCATCTTTGTCTTGCACGCGGGGGGCGGCCTCTCGTACGTCATGAATTTCCGTATAACGCTCCGTGAGCAATTGCCGAATATCGCCCCATGTCAATGCACGGCCGCGGTGATGCAGGCACTGGGCAATTCGTTGGTAAAATCTTCCTGTCTCTTCCACGGGTTGGCCACCCTCGGAAGGCCAGGGTTGTGTGATAGTTTGCAGACCCTCGATGGGCTCGACACTGCGCGTGACGGTATCAGCAGGCAGGGGCGTGGTCAGATGATCTGCGGCAATATGCTCAACATTGACAAGCGTAGCCGTCATGCAATTGATATTCAGGCCCAACAGCCACGGAAAATCGGAAGGCCGCACCGCATCGTCACTGACCGCAAAGTCATCCTGCTCCTCATCGTGCTCGTGCTGGGCAGGCGGCTTGAACTGTGCGCGTACCCAATAGCGCCCTGCGGGCATGGCCGGGTCTTCTTGACTCGCATCATGCGGCAACGTTGTCCGCCATAAGCCGGACATTGACAATTTTTCTGTTTTATCATGTACCTGCATGTCCAGCGCTTGCCAGCAGCTCTTCTTATCCTTGTCCTGGGAAAGATAGTCCCAAGACAACAACACATCGGGATTGGCTGCTCGCACTTTCCAGTACAGCGTCAAATCTTGTCCCGGCTGTATCCCCGTGAAGCCCAGCATTAATTGACGCGCTGGTTGCCCCAACTCGCGGGCCATTGGCGCATCGTCCAAACAATGGCCAAATGGCGTAAGCTGGTATTGGGTGTCGAGTGCAGCCGTCGATAGTTTGTACGACACGGACAACGATGACCACTGCGGCGTATACGGGGGATGAATCCGGATAATCGTAGGCGTATTCTTGTAGAGCGGTGTGTTCAGAGAACTTTGATAAACGGCATGCTCAAAGTCTTGGCCCGTCAGTTTGAAACGAAGGTACTGGTCCCACTGGCGCGGATCGGGATCTAGGCTGATATCGGCGTTCAGCGCATCAATCGCGTTAAAGGCTAACGAAGCGCCAATCGGTGGCGAATCGTTCCCCGGCGATTTGTCTTCAAATAGCGGGAGCTTCTCGTTATCTGATGAATTGCCAGCTATCACCGTTTGACGGCTTGCCACAGTCATTTCGACAGTGAAAACTTGATTGTTTTCAGGTATGCAACCATCATAAATGGCATAGCCAAAATTCTCATCCTGGCCATCAACGCTGTCCCATTTATACCAACGCTGGAAACTCTGCGCGGGCAATCCCACCCAACTTGGGTCCAGCCTGATGGCCAGCTTACAATCCGGCTTGTTGCACCAGTCCGGCGACATCAAATAAAAGCTGCTGTTGTCCAATTCTGGAGAATCACCAAATGGCTTGTTTTCGTTATCTATTTCCGCCACACCGCCGTCGGTCGCCATGAACACGTGGGGAGAATTGTGCACGGTTACGTTGATCTGCGTAACACCTGGAACCTCAGCCGATGAATGCGTCATCTTAAGCAACGGCACAAGATCATCGAAGCCATCCAACCCAGCGGGCGCCGCTACTGCGCCCTGACTGGCCTGTAATACAAATGAAGCCTTTTTATCATCATCGATCTTCTCGGTCTTCTGCAGGGAAATCCAACTTTGGTTCTCCCCACTCACCCATGCACTCAGGTCCTCTCTTGCCCCGATAGAGGCATCAAATGTCACTTCGATCACACGCTGCCCGCCCGCAACGGCCAGCACCGACGAAGCAATGGCGCAACCCGACGGGAGCGGATGCCGGGTGAGCTGCTTTGTTGTCGATAACTCGTACGACACCGATAACGATGTCCACCGCGGTGTATAGGGGGGATGGAGTTCAATAATCGTAGGCGTATTCTTATATTGCGGCGCGACAAGTGAATTCTGATACGCAGCATGCCCAAAGTCCTGACCCGTCAATTCGAAACGAAGATACTGTGTCCAGTCGTGCGGATCGGTACTTTCAATGATGGGAGCAGTGAGTGTCTCAATCTCGTTAAAGGCTAGCAAGGCGCCTATCGGCGGCGGAGCGTCTCCCGACGATTGATTGTCGTATAACGGGACCGTTTCACCGTCTGATTGACCATTTGCCACCGTCATTTTGACCGTGAACGCCTGATTATTCGCGGGTACGCCACCGCCATAAATGGCGTAACCAGACTCTCCACCCTGGCCGCCCACGCTGTCCCATTGGTACCAATCGTGGAAATTCTGCGTGGGTAATCCCGTCCACGCCGGATTCAGTGTGATGGTCAGCATACAATCCGGCTTGTTGCACCAATCAGGCGACATCAAATACAAGCTACTGCCCAATGCGGGAAATTCACCGAATGGCGTGCTCTTTTTACCTATTTCTGCCACACTGTCATCGGTCGCCATCATCACCTGGGTGGAGTTACGCACCGTGACGTTAATCTGCTTAACACGTGGAATATCAGTCAATGGACACGTTATCTTGAGCAACGGCACGGAATCGTTAAAACCATCCAACCCCGCGGGCACCGCTATGGCGCCTTGATCGGCCTGTAATACAAACACCGCCTTCCAGCCATCAGGCGGCATACCGATGATGGGGAGACTCTTTAGGGGGACCCAACCTTTCTCCCCGCTCATCCATGCACTGAGGTTCTGGTCTTCTTTTACCAGGCCGCCGTCACCCTCAAACGTCACCTCGATCTCGCGCTCCCCTTGCGCAACAGCCAGCACCGGCGAAGCCACCACGCGCCCGGACACCACGGTCTGGTCCCTTTGAGGATCGTAACTAAATAGCCGCACCCCTTCGTTTGGCCACACCGTGGCAGACTGACCAAGCGTATCAAGCACCACCCGCTTCATGGCAGGATGCTGGATTTGAGGGTTATCGTTATGGTTTTTCGACTGATACCAGCACACGTCCGTGAGCATCGCCTGATTCACCCACACATCCTCATCAAGCCGATATTCCAATGGTGTCCCTGCACTATCCTGACCCGCACTGAACCGTTCACCGGCCGGCAACATCAAGGTTGGCTGGCTTGGCGTGAATGACAGCATCACCTGATCCGGCACGGCAGGGCGTTCCCGCACACCAAGCTCGTCCCGATAATAAAGCGCGCGATGCCGAGCCGGTATTGTGTTAAACAGGTCTCGCGGCACGTTGAGCGCGGCTAAAAATGCGATCAGAAAGGCTTGTTGGGGAGGCAGCAAGCCATTGGGCTGAGCTACCGACTCAAGTAGTGCCGCGACGGGGTCGACTGAATCACCGGCTTCATCGGACGGGAAAAAAAACTTTTTCCACGACTCATCGTCTTTATTAAATTTGCCTGGCTTGGCAAACGGGTCATCAAATGGCAGCAAAGCTACATAGTCTCGCCAAGCCTTTAAGTGCCATGCCAAATCACGTTGATCCAGTATGAACGACTCTTGAGGCGATAATGTCTTCTTCGCTGCCATAATAGGTTTTTTTACGCTGATCGTGAGAAAACGTTCTATTTACCCGGCTTGGACTTCCTTCCCTAAGCACTGCTCTCATTGGCTCGCCGCGTGGTACGCATGCTCTGCTGTATCACACTGGCTCAAGGGCGCCTTATCCGGCTATTCATCGTGCAAGCCATCCTCCCTGCGGACTGCCAATATTCAGCTTGCCACCGACATGCTGCACCGTATTGTTCAGAGGAATCCGGTAAGCAATATCGATATTGAGCGTCCACGGCGAATTGCTGTCCGGCCTGAAATCAATTGAGACCAGCGTGCCCCGGGGCTCGTAGGTTTGAACCGCGTCACTGATCATCTGGCGAATTGCGGTGCGCAACCCATCGCTGATGTTCTCAAACACAAAGGTCTGCAAATCACACCCATAGCCTGCACGCATCACCCGTTCGTACGGCTGCGTACTAAACAGTACCTGCAGACTCTCTCTGATATTGTCCGCATCGCGTGACATCGTCACTTGCGCTGCTTTTGGCTTGTCGGAGACACATTCGAACTGCACTGGAAACTTCCAGCCGCATCCAAGTTGATTCTGGGGTCCGTTCGCCATCCTGTCCTCCATTCATACGATTAACCCAAGTTGACCTGGCCGCCTTTGAGGTCAGCTTTGGCTGAGCCCTGCAGCGAAAGCGTTTGCGATTTGGCGCTTAGGGAGGTCCCTCCCATCTTCATTTCGGATTGACCATTTTTGAGGGTGAGACCTTCTTTGGCTTCTACCGTGATTTTTTTCGCATCAAGCGCAAATGCTTCTTCGCCATGCAAGCGCAGGCTTGCCTTAGACAGCACCAGTGCTGTCTTCTGCGCTTCCAATGTAAGCGTGCCACCGTCCTTGACGTCAAAAAGCCACTGGAACTGCGCCTTGCCGTCTTTCGCCAAAACCAAGCCCTTTTGCTCGTTTTTCTCGCTCGGCTCGAACGGTGCCTTGTTTTTCGGGTTATGCACGGCGCTGACGATCACTGGAAAGCGCGGATCGTCACTCAGAAACGCCAGCATCACCTCGTCATCGGCTTCCGGATACAAGCATAAGCCGCTGCCTTTGCTGGCATAGGCCATGCCGGGCCGCACCCAGATCGGCGGCTCCTGTCCTGGCGTGCCTCCCAGGCCCGGCACACGCACCGCCATACACCCCCAACCAGTCGGGTCCTTTTCGCGACCAGGCTTCACAACCACACCGGGTGCCATACCTTGGACCCTTGGCATCAAGGGCGCATCGATTTCAGGTACTTGAAGGCCGATCACGGCGTTAGGCCGGCCTGTCGTCAAGATCGTCTTACCTTGGCCAGCACCGAGCCATTGGTGCCGCACTTCGGCAATCAGCCCCTTGCCATCGAAAGTGCCATAGCCCGACAACTCTAGGGTTTGCCCAGGTGCCAGTTTAGCCGTTGCTTCACTCCAATCCACTGTGAACTCCGCCTGGGTACCGGCCAGTTGGCAACCTAGTAAGCGGGCATCCGCGAAAGATTGCGCTTCCGTCTCGCTAAGCGGCAAGCCTGAGTTCAGTGTCCAGTGCATCGCATCGGACGCAGCATAGGTGAGCGGCTTGAACACGCCCGATCCGACTGCCGGAGATTTCGCCTTCACAGACCGGCTTTTCTGCTGCGCGACATCCCAGTAATTTACGCTCAATTGGCTCGGTAGTCTTCGGCTATCACGCCGGTACTTCATATCACGCAACTCGATCCCAGCATTCTGCTTCGCCGCTTTCAAGACGAGGCCTTGGGGCGCTTGCCCAATATCCGGTTTGAGAATCGACACCGATTGTTCTGGAGCACCGATCAACCAGACCGGATACGCGCTAATCCGGCTCATCAACCAGGCCCAGTCCGAGCAAGACCATTGGATCAGCTGTGCGTGAGAAACCGTCATGCCATCCATTTTTTTCACCTTGATGCCGTGCTCCTTGAACAGCTTTTGCAGAGCCTGAGCATCGGTGAGTTTTTCGCCTTTTTGGGTCAACACCTGACTGCGGTGGCTGTTGGCCATTTTCTGCAGTTCATGGACCACCTCAAGCTGGCACGTTAGTTGCCGTTGCACATAGCTTGGGTTCAGTGGCCTGGCGACCATCCCATCAAAAATCGGAACGCGCGTGCCCGTTTCATCCGTATAGCTGATCTTGACGGGATGAGCTGGCTGCCATGCCTTATCTATCTGGTCTAACGATGCCCAGCTGTTAGCTGGATCTTCTATATCCACCCGGCACGTTAACCGAGCCATTGGAATCCGGTTGGCTGCATACTGAACTTCCGCTTCAATCACCGTTAAACCGAGTTTGGACAACGGCTGGCCTTGCACCTGGATGTCAAATTTTTTACTCGCAAAGGGAAGCGTCATCACGTCTCCCTAGAGCCAGGCACACGCAAAAATTGGCCGGGTGTCAAGGCCTCCAAGCTATCCAAATCATTTTCACGAGCGTACGAGAGATAATCGCTCGCCGTCGTTTGGCTCGGCACAGACCACGCTCCCTCGGCAATATGAGCCAATGTGGCACCATCTGGAACGGGCCCGCCCTCGTACAACATACTGGCTTGCCGCGTACTACCACCGCTACCGCCTTGGCCGCCTCCCTGCGACACGTTACCGCCGCTGCCTCCCTTGCCTCCCATATCTAGCTCCAACTCTTCAAGAAAGTTGACTGAGAGGTTGGCACGTTGAGGCGCGCCACTGCGGTCAAAGAGCGAACATGTCACCGTCATGTTCGTCATCCAGCCGGTAAACTTCATTTGCCCCGCCCAGCCAAAATGGCCCCACTCGACCTTAACAATATTGGGCGTACGCACCGCACCTTTGATCCTAAAAAACGTGATGTACAGACTAGACAACTGTTCATCGACGCTTGTTTTGCTGTCTGGCAAACTGCTGTCTAGGATCAATTCCACCGCCAGCGTGCTAGGTGTCACCGCGCCGAATTTGACGCGGGTATTGGAGCTGTCGGCCAGCGACTCTTCCCGAAAATCCGCACCATACCCAATCGTCAATGATTCGGGGTTATACAAAACTTCGAAGGGCCCGGCCAAGTTTTTGAGCGCTCCCCCCTTGTCCAGCGAATAGGGCGTCATCTTCAATTTCTGCAGCGACTGATCGCTCCCGCTCATACGCCACCTCCGTGGACATCACTGCGCCATTCATCACGCAACCGTTCAATAACCTGCCGCACGATCGCATCCACCCAACGCGCCTCACCCTGTGCTGCTTCCCGAGGGGGTATGGGTGACGCAGTCGTATCCAGGGCGGTCGCCGGCACACTCCGTGTCCTTGGCGTACCGATGCGCGCCTCGATGATTAATTCATGAATTTCAATCATGCCACCAATCCCATCCACTGCACATCCCGGCAAGCAAGTTCCATCGTATTAAGCAAGACGGTGTTGCTATTAGCATCAAGTTCACCCCATTGCAGCTTCACGGGCAACGCATCCATGCAGATCCAACTGCACAGCGGCAACGACGATGAATCAAGCAACAATATGACTACCACCAAATACCGGCTTTTGAATTGACGCATCGTGTCGATGAACATTGTCGTCAACGGTGATAATGTCGTGACCCCGCGCTCCAACACAATGTTCTCCTGTGTGAGTTCCTTCGGTAAGTGAATCTGGTTAATAGGATCACCACCTTGATGAAACTTCTGTGTTTGGATCGTCCGGCCCAGTCCACTAATGCGCTGAAAACGAAAATCAACGACCGTTGGCAGTACATTGAGCGCTTGCAGATTACCCGTAAATCCCCAATTCTTCTTAGCAAATATTTGGACTAGAAACCGGTGGCTATGCGCGTAAAAATCACCGGTGATCGGCGCCTTAGCCATCGCCTCGGCGGTTGATAAAATTGCACTGCTCATGATGTCACTTTCTCCGTCGATTCCGTTAGCACAGCATCGCTGCCCGTTTGAAACAACACGCGCAGCTCGATAAATTCCGCCGGATATTGCATCGCAAGCTTCGCGATCAGAATTAACCGGCCCGATCGAATATCTTCTGTCGTCATGCTCTCGCCAAGTCCTAACAAGACCTGGAACGCATCGTCTTCTTGTGTCCCAACCAGTCCTCCCGCGAGCCATAGATCGCGTAGCCAAGCACGCGCTAAGCTTTTGAGCGTCGTCCACGTAATTGCGGTATTCGGCTCGAACATCGTATAACGGCCAATGTTCGTTAAAGTGGTCTCGATATAGGTCAGCGTGCGCCGTACCTGAACGTAGCGCCACCGATCCGGCAACGGTGGGGCAACTAACGTGCGACAACCCCATACACGCACCCCGCGCCCGACAAAGCTTTGAATCAGGTTAATGCTGATTCTATTTTCATCGAATAACGGCGGGTCAGAGAGCAATACATCGCGCCAGCTCCGATAGTTAGGCCGGATCACTTGGCTTAATTCGACATTGGCCGGTGCCTTCCAAATACCACGATCGCGGTCAGTTTTACCGATCGCTGCAACCACAGCGCCTGAAGGTGGAACGACGATTTGGCGAGTACGCTGACGGCCGTCATCGTAATCAACGTAATAGTTCGTTTGCAGACGTGGCCAATACACCGCACCGCGCGCGCGCAGTGTCTCATCCATTGACTCCAGACTATCCAGACAATGGCGCACAAGCTTCGGATTGTCCGGCGCATCGAGTACTACAAAAACTTGCCGATGAGATTCGGTTGTGTTTAATAAAGTCTTCCACACCGACGTCCAAAGCCCTACATCTCCCTGCGGTACCGGCTGATCGCTCAACTGATCGCTGCCGTTTGCCTGATAGTACTGGGGTGCCGATAGCATCACCATATCGGGCACCGCCAGCAGCGTTGCATCTAGCGCTTGTTCAAGAAAATCATTCCAGTCAGTTCTAGTGATGCAATCGGCTATGCCTTGCCGTGTGTAATAGTCGTCCCCTTCTGGCAAATTCGCATAGCTTCCCAATGAAACACCATAGCATGCACTACCACCGTTATCGAAATAATGTCTCACGGTGTAATAGAAAGCGGCTTCCTGCGTCAACGGAACCAGTGGATTAGATGACGGAAAACCACCAAAAACCTGCGTAAAATCTTCGAACGTATTTAGCAGGACGGGGAATTTTGGACACTTTAATTTTGGATCCTGTGATTCCGGGTCTTTTTCCGTATAGCCAGCAAATAACGGCACCGTCGTATCGGCCGGTGTCGTCGTACGGGCTTCCTCTTGAAAATTGAAACCGACACCAGGTTGTTCGTGATGCACTGTTCAAACTCCAAAATTCGTCAATCTCAACGCATCTCAATGCCTCCAACCGGCACTCGGTGTGCCAAACTCAAGCGCTCACTCGTCTTGTTGTTTCTGTGAGAACTGCAAGATAATGAATTCGGCCGGGCGCACCGCAGCCATTCCAACCTTAACGATCAGTTTGCCCGCGCGAATATCGGCATCGGTCATCGTCACATTCTTTCCCACCTGTACAAAATACGCCTCTTCCGGTTTTGTGCCCTGCAAGCCGCCCTTACGCCATATCGCGTACAGGTAAGTATTAATAGCCGCACTAACTTTTTCCCATGTCGGCTGACTGTTCGGCTCGAACACGACTTGCCTCATCGCGGCCTTGATATCCCGTTCAGCCGCATTAAATAATCGCCGCACTGGGATATACCGCCAACGCTTATCAGGATTTTCGTCGGTACCGTTCTGCGTCCGGGCTCCCCAGACTACATAAGCTTGTTGATTCGTGAAATATCGGATTGCATTGATGCCTACTGGATTCAGTTTCTCCTGAAGCTCATCGGTAACCGTCACCGGCAGAGGTGCTTGCTGAAGTACTTGCTGGGGTGTTGGGCAAGGCCACACCGTCCCTTTTACCGACGACAAAGTCACATTTGCCGGGGCCTTCCATACTCCACGCAATGCATCGGTACGCGCATAGACTCCCGCCATGACTCCACTTGCACGCAGAGGAATGGCTGACAACGACCTAATCTTTCCAATCAGTTCTTCTTTATCCCTCTGTTCCGCGTCATTTTTTGGGTTATAATCGTTCAGTGATTTAAGTGTTGTCGGCAAAGACGGACCGGGAGGGGAAAAACTTTTAAAACTTCCACTTAATTTAATTTTATCATCATCAGGTATCGTCATCTGATAATCCATCTGCAATGCTGGGTAGTAAATCGCAACCTGCTCCTTATTGCCGAAATCAACCTTCGTTACATCTTCAAGATTGCTGTCCGTCAGCACAAAATAGCCAAGGTTTTTCTGCGGATCAATCAAACTTTTGAAGGTACTTTTAACCTTCTCCGGCTCCGACGACTCATTTCCACAATAGCACAGCAGTGAAATATCAGGATAGGCTAGAATCGCACTTTCAATATCGGCTTGTAATGTTGATTGCTGAATTGACAAAATATAGCATGGCCCACCACCATTTTCGAAATATGCCCGTACCGATATGGCGCTGGCGGAGTTGGGCACAACGGTGCACGTACCCTTAATGGCATCGTTAGCCACTTTAAGATCGGCTTCCTTTAAATCAAGCGTGCTATCAAACTGCT
This sequence comes from Mycetohabitans sp. B3, assembly GCF_021498065.1. Taxonomy (NCBI): domain Bacteria; kingdom Pseudomonadati; phylum Pseudomonadota; class Betaproteobacteria; order Burkholderiales; family Burkholderiaceae; genus Mycetohabitans; species Mycetohabitans sp. B3. Next base: position 422,400 of record NZ_JAHLKN010000039.1, read on the forward strand.
TAGTAAACTCAGCCCAATTATTCACTCTGACGCAGGCTACTGGGTTTGTGCCCTCTGGTGTTGAAATTGGAGGATCACCTTTATTCTTCCCGGGCTTAAAAAACTGTCCAACAAACACTGGAATGGCCGTTGCACCAGAGAGCACACTCAGCGACAACGAATGGTCTTCTTCGATGTACACGCCAGGAACTTTATAAGATACGCCCATAACTACCCTCACTATTTATACATTTCTTAATTTTCTAGTGCATCCTATCCGCTCGACCACCTATTCGCATTACGCGGTGTCCATGTCCTGAGTGAAGCGCAAAATAATGAACTCCGCAGGAAACACGGGCGCCATGCCAACTTGGACAATCATTTTGCCTTCATCGATGTCGTCCTGCGTCATTGTCACCCCCAGCCCTAACCGCACAAAGTACGCCTCCTCCGGCTTCGTACCCATGAGCCCGCCCGCCTTCCAGATACCGTACAGATACGCATCGATTGCCGCCCGCACCTTCTCCCACGTCGGCTGGTTATTCGGTTCGAACACCGCAAACGCCATCGCCCGTTTGATATCTTTTTCCGCCGCACTGAATAGCCGCCGCACCGGCACGTATCGCCAACGCTCCTTCTCGCTGTCGCCTGCCAGCGTGCGCGCACCCCACACCAATGGCACGTCTGTCTGAAAACAGCGAATGATGTTCAGGGGTTTGGTATATTGATTGTAGATCCCCTGAATTGCATCGGATACGACAAACTTCGGCACGACCCCGCCTTGTAACTGAACATTGGCTGGCGCCTTCCACACGCCGCGGTCACGGTCAACAGCACAGTATGCACCAGCAACCGCCGCACTCACCGGGATATCCTTTATAACCTGCGCATCCTTCCCTGTACCTTTATCCGTCGTGACATAAGTTGCCCAGTTTGCCTGCAAAGGGGGATAATAAGCAGCAGCATATGAGCTATTAGGATAATCCTTTGTCATGCTCTGACTGGGGTCCGTGGCAAGCTTGATGGATGGACCATCCAGGATCGCAAAGCGCGATTTGCCCTCTGCACATAAACCTGTACCTGGCGTAAAGACCGCGTCTGCCAACTTAGGTACCCCCGCTTGAACAATTAACGTCACGTCATCCAGCTCGGGTACAGTCTTGATTAAGGCGTCGGTAGTATCACCTTTTCCGTTTGTCGGACACACATAACAATAGCCACCGCCATTGTCGAAATAGGTTTTTAACGCAACATAGAGTGAGTAATCGACCAGATGCTTTGTAAGAGGATTTTTTGGATCTTTTGCCTCGTTCTCGGCCGCGGTCTGAACATTGGGCAAATTTATGAACGCCATCCATGAATCGATACGGGTCGGCGCTGAGATTAATTCTTGGTTACTTGCTTTACTTTTATCTTTATTTTGGTCGCCAAGGTCATACGCAATCACCGGCACCGCGGTCGCCCCGCTGGTAATCGCCAAGGACAGACCTTTATCTTCTTCGACATAGACACCCGGCCAATCGTAAGCCATGTTCTTACCTCAATCGGGATAGGGCACTGGCGGCATGCGCCGCTGATCGCGCTTTCAGTGGAATGTTATCGTCAATCGATCGGCTACAAGCGTCAACTCCTCGATCGACACCTCATTGCTTGTCGCATCAAAGCTTGGCCCCGACAATTTGCTCGGGAATGCATCCGTCACATTCCACGTCACCAGCAACGCGGTGCCTGCCTCGTCGGTCAGGCTAATCGACAGATCCCGTTTGTCGATCAGGTTTTTCGATATCTTGCTAATCCAGTCATACAGCTCGTTTTTACCCTTAATCACGCCCCGCCGCAATGTGATGTTTAACTCACTAGGCTGCCCGGGCATCCGGTACACATGCCCCGCTCCATCTTTATAGGTAATCGTCTCAAATCCCAAATCCAACCCCGAGACATTGCTAAATGCCATCTCGTCTTTGCCCATCGTCACTTTGAACCGGTAAACCGGAATCGGGTAAGTTGTTGCGATTTGATCTGCCGTGGTTGCCATAACTTCTCCTTTATTGTGTATTAGGAAACCCTGCGTCCCGATTGCATCATGAGCCCGTGCCGTTTGACTAGCACGTATTACGTACAGTGGACACGACGTTTACCGTGCCGCTCAGCGATATTTTGATCCGCTGACAGACGCGCCCAACTCATCGGCGGTTATACGTCGCTTCATTGAGAGAATGGATTGACCGGCTAAGCAAGTCGAGCTTCAACGCTTCGAATATCGACACCCGCCCGCGGCTAAACAAGCGATAAAGGCTAACTCAGTGCTGTCATCTTCGTATCCTTTTTATGCTTCGTGATTTTGACAATTCACCCGATTCGCGCTGGACCTTCACCTCTGACTCGGTTGCTGCGCCAGCACCGCCTGAGTGATGCTTCGTTCGCAGTCGGCAGTGTATCGCCGTGGCTAAAAGTTTAGTTCAGTGTGAAAAATAGTTTAGTACAATTTATTCTTGTAATAGATGACCGAGTTGGCCTCAGTTATTCGGACAATTTTAGTGAGTTTCCGCCACATTCGTTCAACAAATACATTGTCGCGCCCACTTCTTTTGCCCATTATTAACACTCGAATGCTCCGGCCCAGCACGGCACGGCCTCCATGAACGCGTTCGCTGTGAACTGACTGCCTTGGTTTGTGTTCGCGGTTTTGGGCTGCCGTAGCGCGAACCCTTGTGCTGCATGTTGCGCCGGCTCGTGTTCGGACGGTGGTACAACGCTTCTACGCCCACCCGTTCCATCAATGTGCGCACGCGTCACCGGCCACCTCATGGCCTTTCCGGCGCAGCAGGCACGCAAGCATCCGCGCCCCGGCAAATGCAAACGCCAGATATAGCTTGTCGATGCAACGCATCAGATTCTATTAGCCAGGAGAGCGTGATCTGGATGTCCTGACTGCCGATAAGCCAATACCGCAGAAGCTTTTGTCCGATACGCGGAGCCGCACGAAGCAACAGAACGCACGGAGCTTTGATGTACGAGATGTCATCTATCAGCTTGATGGCGTTGACCTGACGCAGATCCACGGACTCGGACCGTATCTGACCAGACGCCTAGTTGCCAAGTGCGGTGCCAATCTGAGCTGCTGACCAACGGCTAAACACTTCACCTCGTGCTTGACTAACGTTGTCGCCGGCTGCAAAATCAGCGGCGGCAAGGTATTGTTGTCGCATACGCGCAAGGCAACTAATCGCCTGGCCGCACTGCTGCGGCTGGCTGCCGTCACTGTGAACAAGTCCAATACGGCGCTCGGGCGTTTTATCGTCGTTTAGCAGCGCGTATCGGTAAAGCAAAGGCATTAACAGCCACCGCCCGGAAGATTGCAGTGCTGCTCTACAACACGATGCGTTTCGGCATGACGTCCGCGGCCCCCGGAGCAGATCGTTACGGACGGTGCTACAGGGAGCGAGTCATCAAACAATGACATCGGCGAGCGGCGGAATTTGGCGTCTCATTGCAACCTGCGCAAGGCATTTCTTAAAGATTCTCTTGCCTTCTTGCTCATTTCTTCAAGGCCTGTCCGATTGAGTAAGGCCGTTTCCAGACGATTTTACCGAGCTTCGGTCAAAGCCCGGGCCATCTTGTTCTCCTCCTAGTTCGCCACGTTCATAATAATAAAGGGTGCGCGACATCCCCACTAAGCGGCACACACGCGCCAGACTCACGGTGAAATGCTGCCTTAAGTGATCGATTAACCTGCGACGCTTGTGTGTGCTGAGACTCTGCGCTCGAAGCGCCTCGCTCAGTACTTCACTATCGCGTTCAAGCGATTTCACACGCTGGCGCAACCGTGCGTTTTCCCGCGTCAGTGCGGTGATACGTTCAAATACAGGTGCACTCAGACCATCATAACTTTTTTTTAATTGATAAAGCGTCGTTGCACTGATACCCCATCGGCAACAAACCTGAGGTACCGTCTCGCCCTCACGGAGTGCTTGTAACACCGCTATGATTTCAGTCGCATTGAGCTTATGGTTCCTCACGTCATGTTATTCCTATCGTTGAACAGCATGAAAAATGAATTGCGGCACACAATCACATGTCCTATCGGATACTACCTGCCATCGAAATAAAGATCGATTCATTTTTATAGAAAAAATCATACCACACTAAAGTCTTATTTTCCCCATAAGGATTATTAAGGAAGTGCATGCGATTGTGCCAGTTGTTTCGCATATGTTGCAAACCTGAATGCATGCTTGCTGTGATTCAGATAAAGCCATCACGATATTTAAGGAAAAAATGGTGTAGAAATGAAGTGGTTTTTAGATAGATAAGCAACCTATGCCTAATTCGCTATCACATTGATATTGGGATTAGCCATCACGGTAGCCTTGCCTGAAACGGGTGGATGGGGTTGTGGAACAGGGGGCGCACCCGGTATTTGTGCCGGAACCGTGATAGTACATAATATGTCCCAGCTGGGCGCGATAATGACAGGCAGCGGGCTCTTTGTTCGCTTGGCGGTTTCGGCCTGCGTGACCGTCAGAATAGCGACGCCTGGAATGGAGGCCGATGCCGTCTGATAGCTAGTTGTCACGATGATTTTCTTTTCATCGCCAAGCTGACAAACCGGCCGCCCCTTTACCTTGGCAAAGCCGCTTCCCGACAGGGGCCGTGGAGGAATCGGGGGCACGAATAGTACATCCTGAATCTGAACCGGAAAAACCAGCATGGCGCCCGTCACGACGATCAGCTTGCCCATCGATGATCTCCATTGCCTTCAGCTAAAAATCGACCGTTCCATTACCAAGCCCCCGCGAAATCTAAAATAGATCCTTTTCCCTATAGGGAAATCACAAAATCAGCGTATTTCGGTAAATGGCCATCGGATATCAATACGCGCAACGATTCAAAAAACGCCTGTGCAGCAAGAAGCCAATCGAACAGGTCATGATGGATAGCCGGTAGATGGCGAGCCATTGCAGCGTAAGCTACCGACAGTTCTAAAAAGCCGCCAGCCTCAATTTCTGACACGAGCGGACTCACGTTAGCATCAAGCTTGCCTAGATTGGCCGCGAATACTCGCGCTGCTGACAAAACATCGTCTGCGACGAGTCTCGCTGAAAGTTCATAACACACTTTAAGTTCATACTAGTCCATCTTAACTCGCCCAGTCAACGCTTTTCAAAAGCTGGCTCTCACATATCGTGTGACGTTTTGGGTTCCAAGTTAGCATAGGTGGCCTTGCAATCGGACAGCCTGATAAGTGACATGTCCGGGCCTAAGCCGGCGATAATGCAGGCAAAGGATCCCAAGAAATGATGAAGAGAACGAGACGGAAGCACTCGTCGGCGGTCAAGGGTGAGCAAGCGCTGGCGGGATTGGCGCACCCATTCAATGTGCGCCCGAATCAGGTCACGGAATGGAAGGGGCAGTTGCAGGAGTGTGCGACTTCACCACCGCAGATTTTGCAGCGCCCCTGCAGCACGAAATCCCTGCGTTCAGTCCGACCACTAAAATCGACGATCGTTGTTACGTCGCGACATCGGGTACACCAGACGTTGGCGAAGAGTAACTGTTGCCTGCGAGAGGTGATTGTATTCCAAAGCGCGCGGGCTGCTGCATGACAGCATATGCCACCGAGACCTTGTACCGCGAGTGGCAGCTCAGCGTTGAGCAGATTGCACAACGGCTGCACATTCCCAAGAGCACGCTCTATGCGTATATGTGCTATCGCACTGTCCCGGTCGGCGGATGCGCCGCGGCCCGGTGAGCCGGAGGGCCCCATGCCACACATGATGATTCTCGCGGGGTCCCTGATCGACTTGTCCAGGCAACTGGCGGCATCGCCGCATTAATGCAACAGAACTTCTATGTGTTGGTCGGTGAGCTTCCTTTTGGATATAGCACACTGCGGTCCCATCTACGTTGCTTCCGTTGTGTAGAAGACTCTGGCAATTTACAACCTTCTGACAGGTTACGCACTGGGACGCATGGGACGCGCAGATTACGCTCTTCATCATTGCTGACACCGTATGCCATAACGGGTGGCAAGCCAGGCTCTTGCGGATTTAGAGCGTGTTATGCAATTTTATCGAGGCTCAGGGCCGAATCAAGATGGAGAAACGCAGACCCTATCCGAGCGGCGTGACGGACGAAGCATGGCGCTTCGCTGCTCCGTATTTGACGTTGATGGAGCCAGACGCACCGCAAGATGGTATGAATTGCGCGAGTTGTGCAACACGCTGCGTTGGCTGGCTCATGCAGGCGCTGCATGGCGCATGCTGCCGGCGAACTTTCCGCCATGGGAAGCGTGGTGTATCAGCAAACTCAACGCTGGCTGCGAGCGGGCGGCTTCGAAGCGATGGTTCAGGATTTGCGTTCGGTGCTGCATGTTGCGCAGGGTCGCCAAGGTCAGCCTAGTGCGGTGGTTCTGGACGGGCGTATGTTGCAGTCGAGCTGCGAGAACGGCCCACGCGCAGGCTACGATGGCTACAAGCGCAAACGGGGAAGCAAGGTGCATAGGGCCGTCGATACGCCCGGGCATTGGCTGGCGGTCCATGTTACGCCGGCCAATGAGCAAGCACGCGCACAGGTTCAGGTGTTGGCACAAGAGGTACAACATGTTAGCAGGCAGAGCGTGAAGCTTGCCTTTGCCGACCAAGGTTATACAGGAGAAGAGCCTGCGCAAGCCGCGTAAGATGAAGGCATCGAATTGCAGGTTATCAAACGGTCAGAGGCAACGAAGGGCTTTATCCTGCTGCCGCGCCGATGGGTCGTCGAGCGCAGTCTTGGATAGCTCAATCGCTTTCAAAGACTCGCTCGCGACGACGAGCGTTTGCCTGAAACGCTCGTCGGCTTGCATTTCGTCATCTTTGCCATGCTCATGCACGTTCATGCCGCGCCTATCTCGCAAAGTGCATAACACGCTCTAGATAATTTTGATCCATCAGACATAACCTAGTCGATTGCCGCCAAAATAAATAGAGATCACTCAAATTATTCTACATTGAGGGTTTGACCGTTGATTGACAGTCCAAATGCTCTGTGCATTGCGCAAAGAAAGATGCCAATAAGGAAGAAATTTGTTTTTCGATAATTGGGATATAGCTATACCCCAATAATTTTAATTAATTAAAATAGAGGGAAAATTATGCTTGGCCGCAAAGAGCTAAAAAATAATTCTACAAATCCTTCTAGGTCGTCCAGATCGGCGGAAGCACACGCTTCTGTTTCGAAAGGTCACCAAAGTTCTTTAAAAAATTCAAGATACTATACCCCTAAACTTCATCTTACTGGAGATCGTAGCGCTCCTGATATAAAAAATAATTCTGGCACTGCGCCTGCAGGGAAACCTGCAATTAAGATAGATTTAAACCCTCGATGGGCTGACAAAAAAACGCGACCAAGCTGCAAATATGCTCCCGTCACCGTATCAGGTGATAAAAATAAAAATTTTGAATACATGAAAGAAGTGTTAGAAAAAAGAATTGCCACATGTAAAAAACTCGCTTATCAAGGCAATTATAAAGACAATCCAGCTGGCTGGTTCTCATTCAGAAAAAGAGAGGGCACACAAGAACATAACGGGCAAGAATATGATCTGCAGTCAAATAAAGTGCCAATTATTGTTATAAGCGGCGGGAGCGCAAATAAAATTGCAGGCGACCTTAAAAGCAAAACAGGTGGCAGCCTTGCATGGCATCCAAAACATATGCGAGATGAATCAATTTATTTGCTTGTTCATGAGACAGAGTTCAAATGCTATGAGGCTGCTCTTAACGAAATGATGGAGCAATATAAAAATTTGCGCCTTGTTGGGTGGTACGGCGGTAAATTGACCGGTTTCGGCGCTGCGCGCGCTGCAGCCTTGGCGTTTGCAGATACACTACCATATCGTCCTCAGCAAATTATAATGATGGATCAGGACGTTGCTCTAACCGAAAATACTAGACACACCAATCCTGGTATAAAAACTCAATTGAACAATAAACATAAAAATACTCAAAAATCTATCATCGGACTTGGAGTTGGTTATCCTACACGCGAAGATCCTCCAAAACACTTTGGATTCAAAAAAAATGAATATTCACCCAAAAAACCAAAAGCCGCAAACGAGCGACCAGTTCTATCGCCAGCACAACAATACGTTTCTATAAAATCTCCATTTCGCAAAAAAGGGGAAGATGGAATCTATGCTGCGTATATGGTTGCAGGCGGAGAAGACATGCTTATGGGAATACAGCAAGGCTTAATCCAAAAATTTAAACAAAAATACGGTCGACCTATTGTCAAAAATATCGCTTTAATGGAAGGAAAAATTGTGAAGAAGGAACTCAAGGGCCAGGAGGATGAACTCAATCACTATTGGAAAAAAATGCGCCCCGAAACCCTTAAGAAGCTTTTTGAAGCAGAAAAGGATACCCAAGTTGAATTTGACGGGAAAACCATGAGCTTAAATAAACTCATGGAGCATTTTAAAGATCAAGGATATATTGAGCAACACCCAAGCCCGGAATCACACAACGTCGCAGCATGTATTATAGAGCGCATTATATTAGATTATCATAAACAAAAATCCTCCGACAATCAATCTAATACAATTTTTAATACTTGGACCAAGAGCCCCCTTGAAGGAGCGACTTCAACCAAAGCTCCATCAGCAGTTTCAAAGTCCGACCCGATTAGTTCACCACTATCGGCTCTTCAAAAATCCGAGCGCCTCCGCGTTTCTGGGCGCTCTCGCTATTATTCGGAATAAACAATGATTTGACTAAATTTTAAACTGTGCTTTCAGTGCGCATAATCCAACAAAAACGTTTTTTGAATTAGAGAAAAATGCCAAAACCGCATTAAGTTTGACAAAAGGTTTCGGCCGCGAAGGTAAATACTAAAACTTATATTTAACATGGAATAAATTATAGGACAAAACGCATAAACAAGTGAGGCCGCACGGGTGTAAGTGGGTTACTGAGAGAATGCACATCGACATTGATGCCGCGAGCTATCTGAGCGTTTATTTTTGACAAATATTTAAGCAATATTTTTTGCACGACTGCCGGCTATTAAGCAGCGTAACCAGTCACCAATAAAATTCACACATTTTTGCGCTTTGTTATTCTGAGCAGCACAGAAATTATGCACATGATCACCGATTAATCCACGGAAATGAAATTAACGTTTACATGCCGTAAAATTATTTTTTCAGAAAAATACTTAATATAAAGCAAGCTCTCCAACACAAACTATCTGTCTTGATGAAATTTTCGCAAATTATGGCCAAATATCCAAAAAAGGTTTTTTCTATATTTTCAAAACAGCACTTCACTCTTTGAGCGGTCATGTGCTATTGCATCTATTGACAGTAAAAATACTATGAATCATTTTTTTGCAGTCATGCAATTTCAAGCTAAAGAACGCGTGCGCAGGTGTCTTGAAGCACTTGGTCAACGTCACCGTATCACCGGCTTGACATTGGATGCCAATGACGAGGCAGGGATCGAGCTAGCGTGGGGGGAGCGTTTGTACCTAAGGTTCAATGCTGAATCAAACAAACTGTATATATATGCACCCTTTGCGCCGTTGAATGATGCTCAGGATGGGCAAATTCTTGCCGATATGTTGCGTTTGAATTGTTTGGAGGTAGGCACGCGTGGCGGTGTAATTTCAGTTTCTGAGCCGATGGACGCATTCGTCTATCATCTCGGTTTGCCTGCCGAGACGCTTAAGCCCGATGCGCTTGAGCAAGCAATCGAAAAATTTATCGAAGAACGCCAGCGCCTCGCTCAACGGTTTCGACAAATCCGGCAACTTTGACATCCTTTGAAAGTCCGGACACACTCTGCCACTTACAATAGCGGGTAGGCATAAGACTGTGAATACGAAGCAGCTGGAAGCCGGCGCGGCCATACATTTGGCGCTTGAGGAACTTGAGCCGATTGACATGGCCCTCAACGACGCCGTTACTGTAGGGCTTGAGGAGCGCTGCGATGCGCGGATTTCGCTCGGCAGTCGATGAACAAAGCGCTGGTCGCGCCGCTTATCATCGTCGGTAAGCGCGGCCATTCTCGACCCAGTAACCAGCCGCCTATTCGGCGAGTGGACCCAATTCTGAACATCAACGCGGCCCTGAAACAACGCCTACCCTACGCTAACTCCGTTCCGCAACCGAACAGAACCGCCCTCCATAGCCACTGTTGCCTGGACTCGCCCGTGGGTCAGCGCCCGAGAAATCCGTATGCCGGCATCGGCCGTTGTCCTAGCCACACCGAGTAGTCGGCAAACCGCTTTTACCAATCCCTCTTGCGACGTACCACCCTGTTGCATCAAGATATACATAGCCGCATTGCCCAATTCTTCGAGGCTAATCTCGTCGATACTGCGGCGCGTTTCGGGGTCACCTCCTGGTACCCGGATACCTTCCCAGGTGCTTGGGTTAGCATGCCCAGGCCAATAAAAAGTGATGTCGTTGTCCGTCGTACGGGTCACCTGCTTGGGCACCACTGCAATCAAATGAGCCTCGATGCGACTACCCACCCTAGACAACCCCCAAGCCCGCGTCACACGCTTGAACACTATCGCCTGCGATACCGGTCCTTCCGTTTCGATTACCTTAAGTAACTGCTCGACCAAAGTCGGCATTGAGCGGCTCTCGTAGAAGAGGTGGGGGTTGCCCCTGTCCAAGCAGGTCAGTTCGTATTCGGGCAACTGAGTAGCAGGCGCAATCGACTCGACGACCGATCCGGCCCGGGCATACAAAGCATGCGGCGCTTCTTCATCCTTCTCCTCTTCCGGCAGCTCAACAGGCGGTTCGCTCTCGGTCGGCACCGTCGCTACCAACTCTTCCAGTCGGGCCACAAGCTTTCGTATCGGCTCTTGCGGATTCAACCACCAGTCCGTGGACCATATACGATACAGTTCCCAACCCAGCCCTTCAAGGACATGCTGGCGGAGCCGGTCACGGTCGCGCGCAGTGGCGCCGGAGTGATACATGGCGCCATCGCATTCGACGCCCAGCAGATAGCGTCCCGGCGCACGCGGGTCGACCACGCCAATATCAACCCGGTATCCGGACACGCCGACCTGCGGGTGGACAGTCCAACCTTTCTCACGAAGTGCGGAAATCACCTGCTGCTCGAACGGGCTATCGGGCTCCCGTCCAGTCGGCACCTTTTGCTCCACCAGGGCGCGTGGGCCTCGAATGGCGAACTCCAGGTAGTTCTTCAGGTCTCGTACGCCGGCAGCCCGGACACGCGACAGGTCAATCTGCTCGGGAAGCAGCGTGCTAAAAATCACGACGCTGACACGAGCACGTGATACGGCCACGTTGAGACGCCGATGGCCGCCCTCTAGATTCAACGGCCCAAAGTTGAGGCTGATCTTGCTCGATGCATCGGGGCCGTAGGTAATGGAGAAGAAGATGATGTCCCGCTCATCACCTTGGACGTTTTCCAGGTTCTTGATGAACAGCGGCTCCTGCGCCGCCTGTGCAATAGCCTGGTCTAGTTGCTGAGACGCTCGACGGCGCTCCTCCAGCATCCGCTCAATCAGGCTTTGCTGTGCCTGATTGAAGGTCACTACGCCGAGCGTCAGATGCCGCTTCGCCGAGTCCAGATAGTGCCGCTCAATTGCCTTGACGATGGCATCGGCTTCCGCCCGATTAGTTCGCGAACCGCCGCGATCATAGACACCCAGTACGCGTTCAAAGCGCACGCTCTGGTCATTTGTCATCGGCGACGGGAACGTGACCAATTCGTTATTGTAGTACGTGACATTGCTGAAGGTAATCAGCCCTTCATGCTTGCTTCGGTAGTGCCATTTCAACCGCAGTTCAGGCAGGCCGATACTGAGACACTCGTCCAAGATGCTCTCAAGGTCCTGAACATCGTCGCTATCCGCCCCGACTTCCGAGTCATCTGACCGGCAGAAGAAGCGGGTCGGCGGCAGTTGCTTCGGGTCGCCGACGCAGACGAGCTGCTTGCCGCGCGCCATTGCACCGACGGCGTCCCACACCGGAATCTGAGAGGCCTCGTCGAAGATGACCACATCAAACTGAGCGTGCGACGCGTCCAGATACTGGGCGACTGACAAGGGTGACATCAGCAGGCATGGCTTCAGCCGGGTCATCAGAGTCGGCAGGTTTTGCACCAGCTGCCGAATCGGCATGTGCTTGCGCTGCTTCTGTAATTCGCGCCGTAGCTTCCCCAGTTCAGAATCAGCACCGGGCACAACCTCGAGGCTCGCCGGAATCTGGCCCGCAAGTTTGGCCACAATATATTGCTGGGTCAGCTTCTGAAACCGCTCGTCAGCCTCGTTGAACTCAGCAATCTTGCGGTTATGCTCGGCACTCGAGAAGTTGCAGAGCACCGGCTCCCGGTCAATCGCTTTGCGCAGCCACCAGCTCTGGTAGCTGTATTCGAAGAACGTCGCCACAGCGGACAATGGCACCTCGCCAGCCTCCAGTGCATCCACAATACCCTGCAACCCGCTGTTGATTGCATTGGCGCGGGATTTCCGCCACAGGCACCACGGCTGCAGTTGCCGCGAAGCAGATTGCCATCTTTGGAGCAAGTTCAACAGCCGAGGAATCACGCTGGCGGCAGTTGGATCGAGTCCGAAGTCAGCCTGACAGTGTCCAAGCTCAATGACCTGGCGGAGTTTAGTCATGACGTTCCGATAGCAATCGCGGTACGCCAACAAACTGGAGCCGAGAGGCATGCCTGCCTTCAGCATGCCCCGGTTGTCGGAAACAAACGGCTGCAGCTTTGCGCGGAGCGTCTGGGCCAGCTCGATGTCGTTGTCCGCGATTGCCGCTACCGCGTCCGCAAATGACGTCGCCCACCGCTCGGCCGACTCGACGGCGTTCCAATCCGTCTTCGACGCGGCGAACGCTTCATGCAGCAATTGCGACGCGTCATGAGACATAGACTCGATGATCTTGTCCTCGGCATTGACGGCGGTCAATGCCGTAATGATGGACGGAACATCGCCACCTGGTGGGCGACGCTGGTCCTGTCGATACAGTCGCAATCGTCCGGTAACCGCACGCCGGGCAAATAGGCGCTTCGGCCACCAGGTATGGGTCGCCGCCGCCCACTGCAGTTTCAGCTCCGACGCATTTAGGGTGGCAACGTCTTCCACGTAGTGTTTGCTCAGCGGCTCCCATGCCTGATTGCGCGCGAGGCCATGGCGCCGCAGGTTGGCAAGTCGGTTGCGCGTGGATTCGTCATGCGCCGACCGGGCGACCTCGATAGGAACGGTGGGCGCGGCAGAGAGCACGTCGGCCAGTACATCCAATTGGCCCAGCCCATTCAGGGAAAAAGCAATTTTAGGAAGGCCCAATTGATCCAGCAGGTTCGATGCAGCCTCATCCAGCTTCTTGATTTGGGCTTCAAACGCCGAAACCGCGTCGAGAAACTCTTGCTGCCAGGACGCCATCCATTCGGTTTTGTGAACGGCTGCCAGAGGATGGTTCTGCAAACCGGTCAGCTGGCCAGCCAGAGCGCCCATCTGGCGACAGCGCTCACGCAGTGCCTCGAGCCGGGCACGATCATGTACATCTGCATCCGCCCACGGCATTGCGCCAGGCCGCCACTGCGCATACTGCAGGCTGGTTCCGATGGCCTCATAAATGGTCAGGTCGTTCGGATGGATGTGATGTAGTGCACGCGCGACACCATTGAGGTCTGCACGAAGCGTTAGAAGCCGTTCTGACTCCCGCTCCCAATCCTTCACCGTACGTGTGCTGGCAGCATCAAGCGCGACGCCAAGCTGCTTCAGAACATCCCCTTTTTTAGCTTTGGACGAATGCAGCTCAAGACAAAATGGCCCCAAACCGAGGCTGCTGAGCCGACGATGTACTACCTCCAGCGCGGCCATCTTCTCCGAGACAAACAGCACGGTCTTCCCAGTCGCCAACAAGTGCGCAATCAGGTTCGAGATGGTCTGGCTCTTACCCGTACCTGGCGGACCCTCGATGACAAGATTCTTGCCTTCGGCAGCGACGCAAACGGCACGCAACTGCGACGAATCCGATAGCAACGGCGTAAATAGGTCTTGAGGTCGGAACTTCTCATCCAGGGTACTGGGCTCGAATCCAGTTGCGCTGTCAGCAAATGCCTTGCCGGGATGGTTAATTAAATGAGCGACAACGCTGTTTTCCTGAAGCTGCTTTTGGCGGTCCTGGAGGTCCTTCCACATCAGATACTTCGTGAACGAAAAGATACCTAGATGCACCTGCTCCTTGACTTCCCATCCCTTCATTTCGCCCACATGCAGCCGGAAGATCTGCAGAATCCGGTTGACGTCGATACCACGATCATCAGTCAGTAAAACGTCGAATGACGGCAGACTCAGGCTGAAATCTTGCTGCAACTTTTGTAGCAGCGTCGGATTCACGAGCGCGTCGTCGTCGTGACGGGCCAGGCGGAAACCACTCCGGACGGATTGGCGGAACAACGTGACCGGGATGAGCAAAATAGGAGCTAGGTGGCTGGATTCGGCATCCTGGCTCTCTTGCCACTCCAACATTCCAAAAGCCAGAAACAGCGTATTGGCCCCGCCTTCTTCCATGCCCGTGCTGGCCGTTCGAAATATCTCGAGAAGCCTGCTTTCCAGCGCTTCCTCGTCGATGTCTGTGATGATTTCGTTGCGACCAAGCGCGTCGGTCGCTAGGTCATCCATTGCAGCCGTACCGTTCCGCCCGGTGTACACATCGGCATCGCGACCATCCGAACCGGACATCATCTTTGGTTTCGCACGAACGCGGAATGCGTTTCCGCCTGCCAGCCGGTCTTCTAGCGCACCCAGGTTAGGGCAGATGACGCGCAGCGTCGACTTGGTCGGCTTGAAATTCAGAAGCTTGTTGCGGAGCGTCAGGTCGAGCAGCTTGCTCTTCCATTTCGCCAGTCGGCCTTCGGGTGTATCGAATGTAACATTATCGTGCAGTGGAACGACGACCGGGTCCAGCGGCGGCAATTGCGGCATGTCTTCGATGATGGGCGTTTCGGTCTTGCCAATCGGGACAGCAGACGCATCGACCTGCGACGAGCGCGATGGCAGGGGACGAAGCTGGACTTCACGTGCGCGCCGAATATCTACTGCATACACGAACTCGTCCTCATCATTCAGGTGTTCCTGACCACGAGCGCAGGCCCAGCGAAGGGACGGTTTATGTCCGCCTGCTACGCTGGTGGTCTCAAAAACCATGAACTCGCCGGATTTCACCCGCTTGCGAACAGCCTGAACGTCGTCTACCAATGCGGTCGGGAAACTGGTCTCTATCAGCCAGACACCGATCCAGGCGTGACCTTCCTTGAACAGCACAACGGGATGCAGGCCCGCCTGCTCCAAGCAAGACGCAAACAGCATGGCGAGGTCTAGGCACGTCGCGAGCTTGCCATCCAGAATGCGTTCCGGCGTCCGGATTTTCTGACCGTCATTGCCGAACGACGCCGGCGGGTTGGAATATTGGATATCCTCAGCAACTATCGTGCTGTAGATAGCCGACACCTGTTTCCAGACCTTCTCACGATTCTTGGACTGGTATCCGTCCATGGACAGGTCGGCCGACGTCTGGCGCAACAACCCAGATGCTCGTGCGAGAAGCTTGTCTACGACCCGCGAGTTCGGCATGCAAAACGCGGCAAGCAGTTCGGGTAGCGACCGTGTGCCGGCCCACTGGTCGTAGGCGAGCACATCAATGTTGTGCGTTGCCGTTACGAGTGCCGTTTTCCGAGCATGCAGCGTTGCTGTGATGACCGCTCGCTCAGATTCGTCGAGCTGGCTGAAATACTGATGATCAGGGCGTAGGTCGACCGGTGCAAGGCGACGGCTCTCTCCAGGCATCAATGCGTCGAAACGGAAACGGGCACTTTCAGCAAAAGCCGGCACACATTTGACCATTAGTTCAATATCAGAGAGCGTTGTTTCACCCTCATTTGTGACCCGAATTTCACGGATGACCGGAACATTGTTCTGAATCGCCGCATACCCTATCGTCAGGTTGGCAATCACCTGAACGTCAGGTAGCTTCACATCGGTATCGGTCGTCAGATCCTTAGCATTGTCTGCCTGTTCCTGCATCATCACCCCGTTCCCCCTACTGTGTTCAACCGAGTTCTCATTATTGCAGGCGCTAGATTGGACCTTGATTGCGCGATAACCTGCGAGTCTTTCGCAAAGATTTTATTCTCTCCTCGCCAATGCCGGGTGCGCGGAAATTTGTCCCCTTGATCAAGAACGGCAACCTGGAAGCGACATGCGTCACCGTACGGATGAACATGGCGATCATAGTCAGTTTCGCATCATTGTTCCGGCGGGCTTGCAAGTGCTGAGACCAGCGTTGGCGGCATCGCTTCTTTCGTCTCGCGGCAGAAGTGCGGCCGGTGGCGTAAGGAGCTTTCACGACAAGGTAATTCGCGTGGTTGTCGCCTGTCCTTACCCGTTGCTACGACTGCCGCGGGCGTCACACTGGCGGCATCCCTTCGAGCGCCCGGGCGGCATCCAATAGCCCGCCCAGTACCTTGTCGGCCACTTGCTGCGAAAAGCCTTGCGGCAGCTCCGCTTGCACTTGCGCGACTACCTCTGGCGTCCGAGCGACCAGTTCCTGAAGCAATGGCTCGGCGTTTCCTCCATAGCCGAGCTTTTGGGCCGTGCTATTGAAGTGCCGGCGCTGGATGGCGTGCATACGATAGTGCCGGTTCTTGCCCAGCAGCGCCATAGCAAGCTTAAGGTCCTGCTCGGCCCACTGGTTCGGTCCTTCGCCGATGACCGGATACGCAGACATCACGTCATACATCGGCGTGAGCCGGAACCGTCCAGCTGTCCCGGCCTGTAGTTGGATGCTGAAGTTCTTGGCATGCCCGTCCGGCGCGCGCAGCATCCAGAACAGGATTTGCGAAGCCATGAGGGCGCGCAGGTCACGCTCGGCATCCAGCGACTGCTGCACGAGGGGGAACAGTTGCTTGAGGCCTGGCCCGCCTTCGTTCTCGTACTTTACGAGCGGCGATGTTCCAGTGGCTTGGCAAAAATCTTCCTGTATGAGCCGGAACAACCGCGTGCCGTCGGACGACACCACGCGGTCGAATCGCTCGACAACGAGTACCCGCCGCTTGCCGAATGTGGCGATGTGAGCTTTTGCCGTGGATAGGCCATACGCCTTGAACAAGCGAAGACACAGCCACTCGTTGTCCACGGAGGTGCTGAAGTCGGCCTGCCGACCACCGACCAGGCCAAGCGGCAGCTTAAAGATGTGCGTGGTGGGCGTTGCGCCGCGCGGCTTCATCCACTTGTCATCCCACCACAGGAAAGCATCCTTCTCCTGAGCGCCGGCTAGCGAGAACCGGAAGTCGTCGTCAGGGTCCCTCGCACCGGCGAAGCGGTCCGGGGTTACGACTTCGAGCAGATGGCGTTCGATGGCTTCGTCGTCCACGACAACGCCGTCGATACGGTCAACACCAGAAGGTGTCTCGCCTTCCGGCAGGAGTTGTAGTGCGCCTACGCAATCGCGTCCGATGGCGGCCAACAGGTTGAAGGCTTCGGTAGACCCCGTCTTGAAGCGGGCTGCAACGCGCTTGCGGATGGCATCGCTATCAGGCAGCAGGCCTTCGAAGTAATGGGCAACGCGCTCGCCTTTCAACGGCTCGTTGTTGAGGTTAAAGGGCAGCGACAAAGATATTGGCCGTCCATGCGCAGAGGCAAGCCAGCCCCCATCGTATTGCAGCTCCATGTCGCCGCGGGCCGTGATAGTCCAGCGGCCTACGTAGTCGCCGTTGGCCCAAAGCGTCAGGGTTTGACTGTGTGAGCGCTGCCCCATCTCACCACTGCGTCTTGTTGGTCGATTCGAGGCGCTCGCGCTCGCCCAGCCGCAGTTCCAGGCCGACGGCCGCGCACCAGCCCAGCAACTGCTTGAAACTCAGTTGGTCCGGATGTTGTTCCAGATAGGAAACGCGGTTCTGGCTCAGCCCCAATCGGGCCGCCACCTCGGCCTGTGTCAGCTTGCTACGCTTGCGAGCCGCCTTCAGCAGTTGACCTAGCTGCAAAGCAGTCACAAGCAGTTGGAACGGCGGGGTGTGAGACATACGATTTGTACCCGAAAATCAGCTATTTTAATTTTAGCTGCAATCCGGATATTTGCAATATATCCGAAAAACGGATAACCTAAAAAATATCTGAAATTCAGATAAAATTGAGCCCTTCAGCACGCTGACGCCGCGTCAGATTCACAATTACCCAGCTTTGCACCACCGATACCGCGCGCAACGTCCCAGCAGCACATTGACAATACACCAATGCTTCGTTAAACGCTTCACCGATACGCCAGCCGCGGCCAGCACGCAAAAGGGCTGGTGTAGCGTGGGCTAGCCACCGCATCACTCAACCCACCACCTCGTCATAAAAAGCAAGCATTCCGTCTGTTTGTAAAAAGGTCGGACGCAAGCATTGCGACACACGGACACCGACGATATGCTGACCTGGTTTCCAACCTCGTCCAGACAAATCTGTCCATTTATTAATGGCTGCACCGAGGGTCCGCTTATCTGATATCGATAGCGATGTGGCCGTTTGTCACTGCAAGGTATGCGGCGCACCGACTGTTCTGGACGGGTACGCTGGTTTTTTGAAAAGCTGCGTCGATCCCGCAACGACGGGCACGCAAGCAAACCCACTGTCGATACCCTATATGCACTGCAGTCAACGCGGTCGGCTGTTTACGAACGCGTTTAATCATTTGAGCGACAGCTTGCATGTCGCATTCCACAGCCAGTCGCCGTGGCTACCAATTGGACCGCTTGTCTAGCATGTGAATCCCGAGATACCGCTTGAGCCAATGGGCTCGTCAGGAGAACCTGCATGAACAAGTTTGCAACGCTCGCGAGAGGCCTCGCGCTCATCCTGTTCGTCTTCGGTGGCCTTGCACAGGCTACGCCGATGCAATTGGATGTCACCGGCAATATTCAACGCACGAATGTGCCAGGTACTCACATGTACCGTTTCACGGAGCAGGAATGGCGGTCAATGCCGCGTGCCCAGTTCACCACGGCCACGAACTGGACGCCCTCGTCGCAGTTTTCCGGCGTGCTTTTGAGCGACGTGCTATCGAAGGTGGGCGCAAAGGGAACAACGCTCCGGGTGACAGCACACGATGGCTATGTATCGTATGCGGTCCCGATCAGCGACGCGCACCGGTACGGCGTGATTCTAGCCGACCAGATCAACGGCAAACAGCTGACGCTCAGGGACTTCGGCCCGCTGTTTCTTGTCTATCCCCGCGACCGGTTCCCAAAGGAGTTGAATCGCTCAGAGATCGCCGGGCGGTTCGTGTGGCAGGTGAAGTCGATTGAGGTCAGATGATACGTGTCAATGGCTTCGTTGGTCGCGGGCAGGCACCTTGTTGGGGGTGGCGCTCGCGCTGGTGATAGCGGCATGGGGCTATACGGCACTTCAATGGACCAGCACGGAACCCATGTCCGTGTACAAGCTAGCCGGTCCGCAGGAAAACTACTACTGGGCACCCGCTCAGTTCAAGTTCAATGCAGATCGCCTGGAAAACCTGCTTTTGCGGTATGCGAGCGGCGACAGCCAGGACCTGGATGAGATCCAGCGTTCCTATGAGATCCTGGTGTCAAAGTTCTCGCTTATTTCGAAGCCGTCGGATACTATCCAGGTACAGCTGAGCGTGCCGGACTACGTGCAGGCCATCGCGGCAATCCGACATTGCTTGCAAACGATCGATCCGCTCATCGTCGATCTGCAGCCAGGCGACAGGTCGACGGCGCGCGTCATCGCCGGCCACCTGCACGCGCTGGACGAGTCAACACTTCGATTGGCGCAAGGCATCGGCGAAGCGGAAAACAAACGTCGCGACATTGCGTTGGAGGACTTCCGACACAAACGGCGAGTGCTGTGGGCGAGCTATATCAGTGCAGCTTCGTTGACGAGCACGCTATTGATCGTGTTGGCCATCGCCACATATCGTGGCATGCGCGCCGCCTGGCGGGAGCGAACCTGGAGAATCGCCGAGCAAAGCGCGACGGCGGCAGCCAATGCATCATTAAAAGCCAAGAGTGCGTTTCTAGGGGCGATCGGGCACGAGATCCGCACGCCACTACAAACCATATCGGCCGGTCTTTCGAGTCTCGCGGACGCCGAACTGTCGACAAGAAGTATGCGCGCTGTGTTGCGAATGGAGCAGGCGGCCGAACAGATCGACGCGCAACTGCGAGACCTGGCCGATTATGCAAGGCTTGACGCGGGCAAGCTCAAGTTGCGCATTGCGCCGGTGGATCTGATCGATATCGTGCAGCAGGTCGCCACACAGATGCGGCCGATGGCTGCGCTCAAGCGGCTGTCTGTACGAATCGACACGCGCGGCATCGTCTGGTTGATTCATTCCGATCAGCAACGGATACGGCAGATCCTGCTCAACCTGGTCGACAACGCAATCAAGTATTCGACCCAAGGCGACGTGCTGATCCGTGCGACGCAGCACATTGCTGCATCGGAATGCGTCACGCGGATCGCGGTGACCGACCACGGCATTGGCATCCCGGAGCAGGCCAAGGAAAAGCTGTTCGAGCCGTTCGTGCAGCTTGACGACGGCAACACGCGAAGCCACACGGGCATCGGCATGGGTCTGGCCATTGTCGACGGGCTGGTGCGACTGCTCGGCGGCCATATCACCGTTACGTCGACGCTCGGTGTTGGATCGACGTTCGAAGTCACGTTTCGCGAATCGACCGACTCGTTGATACGTCGCGCGCAGCCCGACGGCGACAGCCGAAGCGCGCTGCCGGACACGCCGCTGTGCGGCAAACAGGCGCTGGTGGTGGACGATCAGCCCCAGATGCGGGATGCGCTGGTCGCGCTCATGCGCAGCTTGGGCCTGGCCGTTACTGCCGTGGACTCGGCATGGGACGCCAGAGTCATGCTTAGCCAGCGGGAAGTGGATGTCGCGCTCATTGACCTGCAAATGCCGGGGGAAGACGGCGCTTCATTAGCGCGATGGATCCGGAAAACCGGCGCACCTCATTCGAAATTGATTGGCGTAAGCGCATCGGCACCGGAGCTACTCAGTGAAACGCAATTGGCCATGTTTGATGAACTTTTGATGAAACCGGTCCGGATTGACGCGCTGCGCGCCGCATTCGAAAACTTGCTGGATGGAGCGTCTTCATGAGCGTCGATAAGGTAGCACTGGTGACCGGTTCGGCCAAGCGGGCCGGCAGACAGATCCTGGAGCATCTCGCGAAGAATGGATATCGCGTGGCCGTACACGCGTGCACATCGCGCGATGAGGCGGAAACGGCCGCATTGGCGCTGCAGCATGCCGGGTATGACGCACTTGCCTTCAGCGGTGACCTGCGGGACGCCGCGCAGATCGACCAGCTCATCCAGGATGTCTTCGCGCACTTCGGCCGGTTGGACCTGCTGGTCAACAACGCGGCGGTTTTCTGGCAAGACGATTTCGTCGACTTCTCCGTGCAGGCGCTGGATCAGGCATGGGCGGTGAACTGCAGGGCTCCGATCCTGCTAACGCGGGCCTTCCACGACTGCGCGAGAGCCACGGGTGTAACCGGCGCAGTGGTCAATGTTGTGGACCAGAAGGTGAAAGGCAACTTCCACCGCGACCACTTCACTTATACGGTCGGAAAGACAGCGCTGGGCAACCTGACGCAAATGCTTGCGATCTCGGCCGCACCGGTCTTACGCATTAACGCGGTTTTTCCCGGGTTGATGTTGCCCAGCGACAGCCAGACCGATGCGGACTTTCATTACGCGGCCCGCCAGTCCAACTTGCTGGGTAGGGTGGCAGGCCCGGCCGATGTCGCAGCGGCGGTCCTGCTGCTGGCTTCCCCCGCCTACAACGGCACCGACTTCGTCATCGATAGCGGCCAGAACCTGATACCCGTGCAGCAGGACGTCATCTATCTGCATCGCGCCCCGCGGCCCTAGCCGGATGGCCCCCCGCCTTGAGCCGACGCGCCAGTTCCACGGCCACCCAATTCAGTCGCGCCGGCTTTTCAAAGGGTTTCACATCGTATTGCTGAATGACCCGCGCCACCTCATCCTCGTTCGCCTCGCCTGTCACCAGCTTGCCCGTGAGCAGCAAAATGGGTGCGTCGCCGTGACGCGACTGA